>DYLT01000185.1 GCA_020721945.1 Blastopirellula marina | reverse complement strand
GCCTGGGCCTGGGCCTTCGTGACGGGCCGGTTCGCGGGCCTGGTCCTCTTGGTCCCCGTGGCCGAGGAGTTGTTCTTGCGCGGGTTCTTGATGCGGTTCGTGTCCGCGGCCGAGTGGACCGAGCAGCCCATCGGCAGCCTCAGCCGCGCCGCGGTGGCCGCCAGTGTGATCTATCCCCTGGCGACCCATCCGGCCGTGGAATGGCCCGCCGCCGTCGTCTGGTTCGCCATGGTCACGGCCCTGGCCGCCAAGACGCGGAACCTCTGGGACTGCATTGCTGCCCACGCCGTTACGAACCTGCTCTTGGGCGCATACGTCGTATGGTTCGGAGCGTGGCAACTGATGTAGCCGTCCGCCCGGACGCCTAAATCGACTTGCGGGATCCTGGAGCGCGACCGTCTTGGCCGTCTCGGTGCGGGCGAGATGCCCGCGCTCCGGCGTTTCCCAGAACGGTGCAACACCATTTAGGGCTCGAGGTCGAAGTGGAAGGGTTCGTTTTGCTCCTGGACTTCGACCGCAAGCGGAGTCGTCTTGGGGTCCCGGTACTTGGCGGGGATGTTCGGGCCGGGTCGCGGCTTGGGTGGGGGCGCGGGACCGATGGGCGGATCCTCGATCTTGGGCAGGATGGTCACTTGGTACGGGCCGACCCAAAGCCCTGGCCCCTCGGCCGAACGCATCTCGAAGCGACCGTTCGCGTCGAGCGGGGCGGTGAAATACGTGCCGTACTCCGGATCGGAGAACATGATCCGGCCTTCGGTGACGGGCTGACCCTGGAAGGTCACCCTGCCCGACACGTTCCCCATCTCTCGGCCGCAACCGCACACGGCGAGGCTTGCCAGCGCGAGCAAGGCGGCGGTCGTGGCGAGCCTAGAAGTCATAGTTGGTTCTCTTCCCGTCATCGCGGTTGGCGAGGTTGTAAAGCACTTGGATATCGAGCGATCCGGTGAGGTAATGGACCGAGCCGTCGGCCATCAGCAACTGAGCACCGTCGCCGTGAGCCGACTGGAGCGGCCGGTTGGGTCCGCAATTGCCTGCCACGCCGAGCGCGTCGTAGTAAGTTTCGCCGATCGGGTGAATGACGCAGGTCAAGTTGAACGCCCGTTCCCATCCGTCGTTGCCCGGTCCCATGGCGAACCCGTGGCCGCAATCGCTGCGGCAATCGCGCCGGTTGCCGTACGAGTCGACGCACCATTTCGATTGTTCGCCGACGACGATCGTATGGCTGGTTCCGTCCTTGATCGCGCTGATGGGCACGGCGAGCACCTGGGTGACATTCGAGGCCGCCGGGTCGTTCATCAAGAGCACGCCGCCCCAAGAGAGCTTGCCGTAGGCGCCCGGGGTCGGGCCTTTGTCGCGGGTGGTGGGATGGTCCAACGCCCCCATGATGCCCACATAGTTGGCGCTCATCACCATGGCGGGATTCGAGGGCGGGTCGTTCTGGAGCACGAAATCCTCCAGGACGCTCGACGGGCACCGCATGAACGGAAACCGCATTTCGCGGAGCACGTCGCGGTTGTTGTCGTTGCCGTTGGTACCGAGCCAACCGGTCACCGAGCTGCGCTGATCGAACGCCTGATAGGTGCTCTCTTCCTCGATGTACGGCAGAATGCGCACCCACCACGAATGCCCGTATCCGCCCGAAAGCGTCGACAACCCGCCGATCGGAAACGTCTTGGCCGCCGACTCGTAATTCAGCATCGCCAAGCCGATCTGTTTGAGGTTGTTCGAGCAGTTCGAACGCCGGGCCGCCTCGCGCGCCGCCTGAACGGCCGGCAACAACAGGGAGACGAGAATCCCGATGATCGCGATGACGACCAAGAGTTCGACCAGCGTGAATCCCCCGGGCGGCCGTCCCCCGCGCCTGTTGCGCCGCTTCGGTGCCATCGAGAACCGCATGTCGTCTCCTCCGGATGAACGAGAACCAGGCCGCGCCAGCCATCTGACGCCGAACCCACGAACCTCGCAAATCGCGCTACCCCTTATGATAGTTGACTTCGCGCCGTCCGCAAACGGTTTGTCCCCTGCCGGGGAAAACGTGGCTCCTTCAGACGAGGAGGTTCCCTCAGGTCCACAGGTTCCGGTCGAGCATGCGGTAATTGATCGCTTCGTTCAAATGGGCCGGAAGAATGGGTTCGCTGGCATCGAGGTCGGCAATGGTCCGGGCGGTGCGGAGGATCTTGTCGTGAGCCCGGGCCGAAAGGCCCATCTCGGTCATGGCCGCGCGCAGCAGGTTCACCCCCTCATGGTCCAACCGGCAGAACTGCCGGATTTGGCGGTGGGTCATGTCGGCGTTGTGCCGGGTGGCCATCCCCCGAAACCGCTGGGTCTGGATCGCCCGCGCCGCCATCACCTGGCACCGCATGTCGGCACTGGAGGTTCCAGGCGCCCCGCCCGATAGGTCGCGAAACGGCACGGCCGGCACCTCGATGTGGATGTCGATGCGATCGACCAAAGGGCCGCTGATCTTCGACATGTACTTCTCGATCTGTGGAGGGGTGCAGTGACAACTCCTTCGGGGGTCTCCCCGATAGCCGCACGGGCAGGGATTGAGTGCCGCGATGAGCATGAAATTGGCGGGGAACGTGGTGCTCGACAACGCCCGAGAGATCGTCACGGTGCCATCTTCCAACGGTTGGCGCAGCACCTCGAGGGTCTGGCGATTGAACTCGGGCAGTTCATCGAGAAACAACACGCCGTTGTGCGAGAGCGAGATCTCGCCAGGCGAAGGCGTTGACCCCCCGCCAACCAATCCCGCATTGCTGATCGTGTGATGGGGGGCCCGAAACGGCCGGATGGCCAGCAACGGTTGCCCTGGCTTCAACCGGCCGACCGCGCTATAGATGCGTGTGGTTTCGATGGACTCGGCTGGGGTGAGGTCGGGCAGGATGGTCGGCACGCGTTTGGCGAGCATCGTCTTGCCCGACCCCGGAGGCCCCACCATCAACAGGTTGTGCCCGCCCGCGGCCGCCACGGTCAGCGCCCGCTTGGCCATCTCCTGGCCCCGGACATCGGAGAAATCGACATCGTATTGGGCAAAGGTGCGGAACAGGTCGTCGATTCGAGACGGCGTGGGATCGATGGCCAGTTGTCCACTGAGGAAGCCGACGGCCTGGGCCAGGCTGGCGATGGCGATGGTCTCGATGCCCTCGACGACGGCGGCCTCCGCGGCACTGTCGCTGGGGACCAGCAGGCCGCGCAACCCGTTTTGTTCGGCGGCCGCCATGGCCATCGACAGCGCTCCCTTGGCCGGGCGCGTGGTGCCGTCGAGGGCCAACTCGCCGACCACGGCGTATTGCGAGAGCACGTCGGAATCGAACTGCCCGCTCCCCGCCAGAATACCCAAGGCGATGGCCAGGTCGAACGAGGCCGCCTCCTTGGGCAAATCGGCCGGGGCGAGGTTGATGACCACGCGGTTTTGCGGGCGCTGGAATCCCGAGTTCACGATGGCCCGCTCGACCCGGTGCGTGCTCTCCTTAACCGCGGCCTCGGGCAGGCCCACCAAAATCGTCTTGGGCAAACCTGAGGGCGAGACGTCGACTTCGACTTCGACCGGCGAAGCATCGATTCCCAAGAGGGCGAATGTCTTGAGCTTGGCCAACATCCGGGAAACGCTCCTCGAAAGCACGAGGCCTTGCCGCCTCGGGCGACGTCGGCACGGCCCCGAAGCGTCGGGTGACCGTATTGTCGCGGGGCGCACCGAAATCCGCAAGCGATGCCCGCGACGGCGACGGCGCCATGGGAAAAGCGCGCGACGAACCGCTTGCAGGGGGCCATCGCTTGACAACCGCGAAACCAGCACGCATATTTCCCCACAGTCCTGTCACCCCGAAACGGAGACATATCGTGAAAGACGCACCCGTCTCCTCTTCGATACCGCGTCGTTTCTCCCAAGGGCATGTGGTCGCCCTGGGGCTGGTCGTGCTGACAGCCTTTGCGGCCGGTCTTGCGGTCTCCGGCGAAAAGACCGCCGGTGGCGGCGCGACCCCCTACACGCCGACGCAAGCCGAGTGGCTGTGCCTGAGGCTCAACGTCGAGCAGGCGGTCGCCGCCAGCCAACAGACGCCCGACGACGTGGCCGTCCGATTCGTCCACCAACGCGCGCGGCCCGACACCATCGGAATCGAGTTGGTCTGCAACCCGACCGTGGCTGTCGAGCGGTTGCATACCCGAGCCGACTGGGCGCGCAAACAAGCGCTCGATACGGCGCGGAGCCGCGGTTGGGATGGCTGGTTGAAGCTCGAGGTCAAGGAGATCCGGCTTACGGATCGCCCTAAGCCGACGCCCCTAAACGACTGAACGCTCCGTGGGGCTTGGACCGCCCAAGAGAAACGCCCTGCGCGGTTCGACGGGCGGCGCGGTTGGCGCCTGCCTCTGGTGCCGCGCTTACTTCGTGTCGAGTCCCTTGGTCGCCGTCTGGATGCGGCAAAGCCACTGGTTTGCGGTGACGTAGAGCATCGAACCGTCGCCGCCGAACCGACAATTGGCCGTCGGCACCCCGGGATTGATGCGGCCCAGGAACGTGCCATCGGGGGCGAAGACGTTCACGCCTCCCGGTCCGGTCGCGAAGAGATGGCCCGCGCGGTCGACCTTCATCCCGTCGGGGAGACCTTGGAGTCCCTGTTTGAGCCACGACGTGGCATCGCAGAACACGCGGCCTTGGCCCAGGGTGCCGTCGGGTTTGACCTCAAAGGCCATCCAGACCGCCTTCGCGGGGTCAGACTGCGCCACGTAGAGCGTCTTCTCGTCGGGCGAAAAGGCGATGCCGTTGGGCCGGGTCATCTGGTCGGTCAGTAGCCTCACCTTGCCGTCGGTCGAAACGCGGTACACGCCACAGAAATCGAGTTCCCGCGACGGGTCGTCCGCGCCTTTGGGCAGTCCATAGGGCGGGTCGGTGAAATAGAGATCGCCATTCGACTTGAACACCGCGTCGTTCGGGCTGTTGAAGCGCTTGCCCTGGTAGCGAGCCGCCAGGGTGGTCCACCGCCCATCCTTCTCGACCCGCACGATGCGCCGGTCCCCGTGCTGGCACATCACCAGCCGGCCTTGCGGGTCCAACAAGAGGCCGTTCGTGCCCGATTCGCCCCCCCGGGGCGCCGCGCCCGTGTAGCCCGCCGGCTTCATGAACAGGCGGATCCCCTCGCCATCCTTCCATCGCATGATCGCGTTGTTGGGGATGTCGGAGAAAAGCAGATACTGGCCCGCGGGCACCCAGACCGGACCTTCGGTCCACTGGAACCCCTCGGCGAGCTTCTCGAGCACCGCGCCGCGCGGGATGAGCCGATCGAACCGGGCATCGGCGCGCTCGATCGTGCCGACCGAGGGAAACGCCTTGCTCTCGGCAGCCCGCGCAGTAAGTCCCCACGTCGCTGGGACGCAAAGAAAAACCCATCCGGCAAGTAAGCAGCCTCGTCGCATCATGGTTTGGCCTCGCGGAGTTCGTGGGGCACGCTGTCCCCCGGCTTCACCCGACAACGCACCGCTTGGCAGCCATGATAAGAGCGCCGCGACTGGGCGGCAAGCCGCTCGCGGCGAGGGCCTTCAAAACACCAGGTCGGGCAAGCCGGAGAGAGCAAGTCACGTGGTGTCGTCGGTATCCCCCGTGGAACCCAACCGCGCTTCGCCTCCTCGGGTTCCTGAGATTGCCCAACCAGAAACCCCTGAACCGCACCCGGCGGTGTTCGGCATGCCGTTCGGTCGAAACCGCTTACTGGGGTCTGACCGGGAACTTCTCGCGCCACTTCTCGCGAAGGGCCTGCCGGAGTCGGTCGCGGAACTCGGCCGGCAATTCAAACGGTTCGCCCGCCTTGTAGAGCGTGATCGTCTGCCGAATGTTGTCGACCACGACCTGGCAGGGGTTGCAGCCTTGCAAGTGCTCTTCGAACGCCTTGCAAATCTCGGGAACCAACGAGCCGTCGACATAGTCATTCAGGGCCGCCAGTAGTTCCTCGCAGTTCATGGTCTTGACCCTCGGCTCGGACCCTTTTCCAGTACAGATGCAAGACGGTTTGCCCGGTTACAGTCTGACGCGGGTGTGGCAAAAACGCAACGGCTGTTGTCTTCGCGGGTTCGATGCTGCCCTGGGGCAACGGGGCCCAAGGCTCCGCGGAGCGCGGGCTGAAGCGATCGACCTGGTCGCATGATTCCCAACGCATTCGGCAGCCATAGGTTACGTCATACGTCGAACGGCTGGTCGCGCGCCGTGGGGACAACCGGCGCGCGGCTTGCCCCAAGAGCTGGTCAGCGTGCGTTCCCCGATCCGCAACCCCGCCACGACCCCTCGATGAGCCTCACCGCTGCACCCTTAGTCGACAGCGCCGGTGTCTGCCGGTTGCCCACGGCCCTTGCGCATCCGCGCGTGCTTCACGTGATTCATGGCGAGCATTACGCCGGGGCGGAGCGCGTGCAAGACCTATTAGCGGGTCGGCTCCCCCTGTGCGGGTTTGATGTGGGACTGGCGTGCGTCAAGCCGGGTCGCTTTGTCGGGGTGTTTGAAAGTCGCGAGGCGCCGCTGTACGAGGTGCCGATGGCGGGGCGAATGGATCTGCGCGCCGCGGCAAGCCTCGCGTCGATCGTGCGCCGCCAGGGGTATCGGCTCCTGCATACACACACGCCTCGAACCGCGATGGTCGGAGCGATCGCCTCGGCGATGACCGGGATCCCGATGGTCCACCATGTCCATAGCCCCGCGTCGCGCGACTCGACGCACCTTGTGCGGAACCACGTCAATGCGTTCGTCGAACGGGCGAGCCTGTGCCGGGCGTCGGCCTTGATCGCCGTCTCGCAGAGTCTGGGGCGAAGGATCCAGCACCTCGCCCGGCCCGATCGGCCCGTTGCGGTCGTCCCCAATGGGGTCCCGCCCCGCCCGGCCCGGCGCCCGCGTCACGCCCATGAGACGAGTTGGACCCTGGGTACCGTGGCCTTGTTCCGGCCCCGCAAGGGGATCGAGGTTCTCTTGGAGTCGCTTGCGCAACTTCGGGCCCAGGGTTTGCTGGTGCGGCTTCGGGCCGTCGGCGGATTCGAAACGGTCGAATACGAGCGTCACGTCGTTCGCTACGCTGCTGAACTGGGGGTTTCCGACGCGGTCGATTGGATCGGGTTTACGCGAAACGTCGATGCGGAGTTGCACCGCATGGACCTTTTCGTTCTCCCGAGCCTCTTCGGCGAGGGACTTCCCATGGTCGTACTCGAGGCGATGGCCACCGGCCTGCCCGTGGTCGCCACCGAAGTCGAGGGAATCCCCGAGGCGGTGCGCGACGGCGTGGAAGGGCTCTTGGCGACCCCAGGCGATGCGGCGTCGCTGTCGCACGCGATCGGCCGGATCGTCCGTGGCGAGGTTTCCTGGACGAGGCTCCATGCGGCGGCCATCCAGCGCCACGCGCAACGCTTTTCGGACGACGCGATGGCGGCCGGCGTGGCCGAGGTCTATCGTCGGGTGCTGGGCCGTGGGACGTCGCGCCTCGACGGAGTCGCAGACCTGCCCGCCGGCGCGCCGGCGCGCTACAATGCGTGAGTCCGCCTTTTTTCTCGATCGTTCCCGCCCATGGCTCGCATCCTGATTACCTCGGGCCCCACGCGCGAGTACCTTGATCCGGTGCGCTATTTGACGAACGCCTCCAGCGGGCGGATGGGGCAGGCCCTGGCCGAGGTGGCCGTGAGGGCCGGGCACGAGGTGGTGATCGTCAGCGGCCCGGTCGAGATCGACTACCCCGAGCCAGCCCACGTGGTCTCGGTCGTCTCGACCGAAGAGATGCTGGCGGCCTGCCGCGAGGTCTTTCCGCGGTGCAATGGCCTGATCGGGGTGGCCGCGCCCTGCGACTACCGGCCGCACAAGACCGCGCGGCACAAGCTAAGCAAGACGGGCCGCGGGCTGGAGCTTCATCTGGTCGAGACGCCCGATATTGTCGCCACCTTGGGCGCCTCGCGCAACCAAGGGCAGTGGATGGTAGCCTTCGCCCTGGAGACCGAGGATTCCCGGATCCGCGCCGTGCAGAAGCTCGAGCGCAAGCGGTGCGATCTGATCGTCCTGAACGGCCCCTCGGCCATCCATGCGGCAACGACCGCGGTCGAGGTCATCGACCGCCGGGGAACGGTGCTGGCCGCCTTGTCGGGCGGCAAGCGCGAGGTGGCCGAGGGGATCTTCCGGATCATCGAACAACGGCTTCTTGGCCGGTAGCCGCTCGCGCGGCAGGCATGGGAGGAACCGAGGCCACCCCGTCGGGGAATCGCTCGAGTTCGGCCAGATGCTCCAGCAGGATCCGGCGTACCTCGAGCACGGCCAGAGGATGGCTGTGAACGCTGGTATGATCGGCGGGCACGACCAGTTCACTGGCCACGTCGTCCATGCGCGCGCTCTCGTAGCTCACCACGCCATCGCCGTGGGGGGCCCAATCGCCAAGAAAGCCCTGATGCGGAAGCACGCCGATCACGTTATGGTACCGCACCCAAGGCGCGCGCCGAGCGGCGAGCATCGCCGAGAAGATCGGGGCCCGGGGCGAAAGCGAATCGATGCTCGTCTCGATGCGCAGCAACGACCCGGGGCCGAACAGGTCGCGGTTCTCCCGGAACAGGGCCTGCTGGCTCTGAAGCAGCATCTGCGGCACGTGGATGAGCCGAGCGGCCAGCCATTGGGTCGTCTGGTTCGAGAAACTGCTCCCCCGGTGCGGCGTGCCCAGCGTGATCACGCGGCGGACCGACGGATTGGGCTCGAAGAAGAAGCACTGATAGAGCCGGCCGCGGATTTCGGGATCGGCCCGGACTTGCTCGAACGGCTTGTCGCTGACGAGATTCCAGAAGTCGCGGCCGCTCTGGAGGGTCTGAAGCCGCGACACCAGCCCGCCCATGCTGTGACCCACGAGGACCATCTGGTCCAGTGCCGGCTCCTGATGCTCGGGATCGAGCGTTTGGCGCGCCTCGGCCAGATCGTGGCGAAGCTGGGCCGCACTGATCCAGAACGGCTGGGCGGTCGGATAGAGATAGAACCAGAACTGGTAACGGTTGCGGATCTCCGGACAACTCCGCAAGTCGTTGAACATCTGCATCCAGGTCATCGGGCTCGACCACAAGCCGTGGACCAACAGCACCGGAATCTTGCCGGGCTCGTAGGGCTGAACCATGTAGAGGCCCGCGACCGGCGCCGAGGTGTTGGAGCGGCCGGTTAAGAGCAAGTCGGGACGCAAGAGCCCCAAGGTGGCGACCTTCTCGAGATCGATGCACGAGAGGAAATACGCCAGCGGCGTGGTGACATCGCTTTCGAGGGGAACCTGGACGCCCGCCACCGGAATGTCGGTGGTGCTCAGGGGATCGTAGAGTTCGAGCACGCCTTGGTGTCGCGGGCCAGACATCGGCCCGTCGGGTCGATTCTCGGGGACCGGCCGCAAGAATGCCGTCACGGGATAGCTCAACGCGGGCGGATAGTACCGGGCGGCAACGGGCTCGCCCGGGTAGCTCCTTCGCACCGCGATCAGCGGCACCCCCAATCCATAGGTCTGGTAGTGGTTCTGGAGCCCCCGGATCTCGTAATCGGAGACGAACTCGAACCGGCCGAAATCACCGGGGCGCCAAGGCCCGCCGCGAAGATCGCACGTCAGTTCCCATACCCCGCCCGGCGTGTGGATCGTGTACGTTTGCCCTGGCGACAGTCCGCGCTCTTTGCAAATCGCCCGCAGCGCCGACTCCAGCGAACCGTTGTACAAATCGCACGCCCCGCGGAACTGGGGATCGTAGGGGTTCCGCAGATCGCGAAACCGGTCGTCGAAAAGGTACTTGTAGGCTTGCAGCGCCGCGGCCCCGTAAAGGTTCAAGGCCAGGTGGGGGTTGTCGGCCTCGACCCGCTTCGCCTGGAGGTAGCTGAGTTCGGCGATCGCGTACACCTTGTCGGCCGATGGCTCGCGGTCGATGATTTCCTGGACTTGTTCCAACAGTCGTTGCGGATCGCCTTGGAGTTCCTTCGCCAGATCGTACAGGCGAAGGAACTGCATGGTCCGATCGCTTGGCCTGGGCCCCCCGCTGGCCGTCAGACGCAGGGAGTCGACCAGGGGACTCTTGGGGACCGGGCGCAAGGTGGCGATCTTCGTCGACGAGCAGCCAGTCCCCAGCCCGACCGCCAGCACCAAGAGCATGGCGCATCCGACCGGCATCGCTCGACGAGCATCGGGTTTTGGCGGCCGAGAGACAAGCGGACGGTCGCCAGCGCGGCGTTCAACAATGGCCCAAGTCCTGGGCTGACCCCTTCCGCGTGGTGGAGGGACGCATCGCGTGGGTCGATGGCCTCCCCTGGAAAGGCTACCATGGCATGGCCACCGATCCGACATTGGCGAGACCACAAAGGATAGAGAATCGGCGAAGTCTAGGAAATCCAACCCGCGGGTTTTGCCGCTAGGTAGCCCACATCCCGTGTTGCCGGACCGCTATGGCATGGGTCCGACCCGAGGGCGCACGGTGGGCGGCGGAAGATAGCCAATCGGCGGACGGTCGGTCAAGAGAGACCTGGCTGGCAGCCTGCCCCTTCGGGAACCAGGGCATCGAGCGTTTGCACAAGGGCCCGCCGATCGAACGGCTTGATCAGAAAGTCGGCAGCGCCGATCTGAAAAGCCTGCCGGAGGATGGACTTCTGTTCCAGGGCGCTGACCACGACCACGCGGGCGGTCGG
>DYLT01000538.1 GCA_020721945.1 Blastopirellula marina | reverse complement strand
TCGAGTCGCGGGCCCCCGACGTGGCTTGGGCGGGCCATCCCGGGCCGTCAACGGTCACGATTTCGAGGAATAGGAACGCGCGTCGATGTCCACCGCTACCCCCTCGGCCACGCCCCAAATCTCGCCCGAAGAAACCGTGCGCCGCGTCGCCCAGGCCCGCGAAATGCTGCTGCACGAGGTTCACAAGGTGATCATTGGGCAGGACGAGATGCTCGAGCAGATGCTGATCTGCATCTTCGCGCGTGGGCACTGCCTGACGATCGGCGTGCCCGGCCTGGCCAAGACCTTGACGGTCTCGACGCTGGCGCAGGCGCTTCACATGAAGTTCAGCCGCATCCAGTTCACTCCCGACTTGATGCCCAGCGACATCACCGGCACCGAGATCATCGATCAGGACCTGGCCACGGGCAAGCGGTCGTTTCGGTTTGTCAAGGGTCCGATCTTTGCGAATATTGTTTTGGCCGACGAGATCAACCGCACGCCGCCGAAGACCCAGGCGGCGTTGCTCCAGGCCATGCAGGAATACGAGGTGACCTCGGCCGGGCAGACGTACAAGCTCGAGTTGCCGTTCTTCGTGATGGCCACGCAGAACCCGATCGAGCAGGAGGGCACGTACCCCCTGCCGGAAGCCCAATTGGACCGCTTCATGCTGTCGATTCACATCGGCTACCCGACGCGGGCCGAGGAGCGCGAGATCGTCATGGCCACGACCCAGGCGGTTCGCAAGGAGATTCAGCCGGTGCTTCAGGGGCGCGACGTGCTATGGGTCCAGCAGCTTGTGCGTCAGGTGCCGGCGAGCCAGCACATGGTCGATTACGCGGTCGATCTGGTGCGTGCCACGCGGCCGAAGGAGCCGCCCAGCCCGGATTTCGTCAAAAAGTGGTTGGCCTGGGGCGCCGGTCCCCGCGCGGCCCAGAACCTCATTTTGACGGCCAAGGCGCGGGCGATTCTGCACGGGCGGTTTGCGGTGACGGCCGACGACATCCGCGCGGTGGCCTACCCGGTGCTCCGGCACCGCATGTTCACGAACTTCAATGCGGATGCCGAAGGGGTCGACGTGGACCAGGTGATCGAGAAGCTGCTGGCCACCGTGCCCGAGCCGTCGTACGGCGAGGCGGTGGCCACGCGGTCGGCGAGGATGCCGGCACCGTCGCCCGACGGTCCCACGGCAGGCCGGGGAGCGGCCCCCGGCCTGGCGCGCCCGGCCGCCCCGCCACCGAGTCCTGGGCAGCCCGCGCGCCCTACCCCGCCCCCCTCCCGCTGAGTGGTCGCGCCTGGGGCAGACGCCGGAGGATGTCCCAGTATGCGCCTCGGGCACCGGCGGCAATCGCCTCGATCAGGACCGGATGCTCGCTGTAATTGTACTGCGACGAAACCGCCAGCGGCGAGGTCGTATCGGTCGGCGCGAAGAACCGAGGGTCGCCCGCGATCAGGTCGCGAATCAGCGCGGCGGGCCGCTCGCCCAACGCGGGCGAGACGTAGAACGTCGGGCGCAGCAGGTCCACCGGCCCCTCGTAGCCTCGATGCACACCCGGGTGGCGATCCAAAGGACACTCGGCCGCCATCCGCCCGACCAGCGGGGTCCCAGGGTACAATCGG
>DYLT01000184.1 GCA_020721945.1 Blastopirellula marina | reverse complement strand
TGGCCGGCCGGTCCCGCGCCGACGATCAAGAACCGCGACTGCTTCAGCCGACCAGAAACACGCCCGAACCGCCCAAGTACTCGTCGACCACCAGCATCGGCTTGCCGAGCTTGGCCACCTGGTGCAACACGCCGGTCAGGCCCCAGTTGAGCGTCACCGTGTACACCAGGTAGCCGTCGACCGCGTCCTTCATGGCCAGCGCCTTCTGCGCGTCGCCGGGGTGGGCAACGACGACCGGCACGAACTCGACCCCCGGGCAGCCGCTTTCCAGCAGACCGATGACCTCGCGGTGCCGGCCCGCACCGTCGAAGCCCGGATAGGGCCAGATCTCGCGTTCCTCGCTATTGGAGAGAAACACCAGGGCCACGCGGGGCTTCTCTGCCGTGGGCTGGGCGGCGGCCAGCGGCGCAAGCGCCATCGTGGCCGCGGCAGCGCCGCACCTCCTCAGAAACCCCCGACGATGAACCGAATGCGAGCAACCCCCACACCCAAGAGCGTCCGCGCGGCACACGGTTTTCCTCCTCGGCGACCGAATCAACCTGGCGTCACCGTAACCGGGCGCTGGGATGCCGGTCAAGTTGCCCAAATGGCCTCGCAGGCGTATGATACCCCGTAACCTCCCGCTTCGTCCCGCAACTTCGGCGATCTCATGAGTTCCGATCCTCGTGACCAGGTCTCTCTGGAGCCGGTGACTGGCTGGCATTGCACCCATTTTTACTTCCGCTTTGACCGGGCCCGGCTGCGGAGCCTGGGCACAAGCGAGTTGAGCGACGGCTGCCGCGAGTTCATCGCGGCCTTGGATCCCGAAGGGCCCGGGGCGACCGCCCGGCTGCAATCGCTGATCGTCAGCGGCCAGAAGGCCGATTTCGGGCTGATCCTGCTGGATCCCAACCCCCTGGCGATCGATGCGGTCCAGCAGCGGCTGCTGGCCAGTCCGTTGGGGCCAGCCATCGTGCCGTGCTGGTCGTTCGTGTCGATGACCGAGGTCTCCGAGTACCTGCCCACGGTCGAGCAATACGGCCAGACCCTGGCGGCCGGCGGACTCGATCCGGGCAGTCGCGACCACCAGATGAAACTGCGGCAGTACGAGCGGCGTCTGGAGGTCATGCGACGTCAGCGGCTTCAGCCCGACTTGCCGGTCTGGCCCTCGGTCTGTTTCTACCCGATGAACAAGCGCCGCGACCCGGACGCCAACTGGTTCCGGCTCGATTTCGCCGAGCGCGAACGCCTGATGCGCGAACACGGCGAGACCGGGATGAAGTTCGCCGGCAAGGTGACCCAGTTGGTTACGATGGGATTGGGGTTGGACGACTGGGAATGGGGCGTGACGCTCTGGGCCCGCAATCCGGAGTTCCTCAAGGACATCGTCTATCGAATGCGGTACGACGAGGCCAGCGCCCGATATGCCCAGTTCGGGCCTTTCTACGTGGGCTACCTGGCTTCGGCGGTCGAGATCCTCAAGCACTGCCGGATTGGGCACGCCGCCGAGTTCGACAACGGACATCCGGCGGAACTGGCGCGCCGGGAGTAGGCGCCGCCGCCTGGACCGGACCATTCCGCCGTTGGTGTTTTCGCGGGCTTCGCCGCGAAAACCGGGACCGTCCCCGCACAACGATTACCTTTTCGGCGATTCCTTGGGCTGGGCTGCTTCGAGCGGCTTCTTCGGCGCAAGCACAATCGTCACCGGCGTGCCTTTGTGCGGAATCCGCTCGGTAAACGCGTCGAAGAGCAGCTCGCGATCGTCGGCGCTGCTGGCCACCGGAAGGTCCAAGAGGGCTCCGGGGAAGTTCGAAACGCAAATCAAGTACCCTTCGACATCGGCCCGGTATTCCTTGCGCTTCGTGTACGGATTGTCGATCCAGTCGCTTCCGGCGAACACCCAAGAGTGTTCCATGGCCTGTTTGGTTTTCACGTTGCGGACCCAGTCCTGCCCCCGCGCGGTGTTGCGCACCCCCTTCTCGTCTTTCCAGATCAACGTGACTTCGACTTCCGGGCCCGAGGCGGGAACGTACTTCGGCTGATATTGCACCGGATGGCCGGGCTCGATGCCCAGGGCCAACAGCCCGATATGAACCAGACTCGGCTTGACCGGGACCACCAGAACCGATTCGTGCTCTTTCGAGCCGAGCGGGCAGGCCAACAGTTCCAGCGGCGCCTGGCGCGCGCAGACCGCGCCGACCATCACCACGCGTGCCCCTTTCCGGTCGATCCATACCGGAAACTCGGGGTGGAGTTGTTTCAGTTCGGCAAGGTTGTCGACCAAGGGAGGGCCGAGATCGGGCACATCGCTCGCTTCCGGTGCGGCCTGCCCAGGCTCGTGCGCCTTGGCCTCGCCAGGGGTGGCCACCGAAGCGGGACTCTCCTTCGAAGGACGGCTCGATTCCGGCAGGGCCGGCTTGGCCTCGGACTTGGCCTCTCCCTCAGGTGCGGTCGCCGGAGCTGGTTTCATGGCGGCCTTCGGCTCGGGTTTCGGCTCGACCTTCGGTTCCGGCTTGGGTTCCGGCTTGGGTTCCGGCTTGGGCTCCGGCTTGGCCATGGGGGTCGCTGCCGGAGCAGTCTTCTCCGGAGCGGCCGTCTCCGACTGGCCCGAGGCCTTCACGTCCGCCCGCGCCGAGGCCACCACCTTGCCGTCCGAGTGAACCGACACCGTGTGGCTCAAGTCCCCGGGCTGCGTGACGCGCAACGTGATGCGCAGGGGAACCGACCGACCCGCGTCGATCTTGTCGATGTCGCGTTCGACCTGGGTGGGCGAAGCGGCGTGTTCCAATCCTCGCGAGAATCGGTCGGTGACCAGCAACCCCATGGCGGGCGTGTCACCCCGGTTGGTGATCACGATGGAGAAGCTGACATCGTCGCCGACCGTCGCGGTCTTGGGTCCGATCATGACGACCTCGATCTTCGGCTCCGCCGCGGCAGCGGCGCCGGCCTTGGGCAGATCGACGGCGGGGGCCTGCGCGGCGGCGCGCGAAACGCCGAAAAGAACGATCGCGGTCGCGGCAAGCCACGCCGCACGAAGGCGAACACCGAGCGGTTCCATCATGGTCGAACCCCGCGTACAATGGTCCAAGGCGATCGAGAACCTGCGCGCCAGGTCGCGTCGTTTTCCGAGATCAGCCTCTAAGCATACTCCTCAACCGCCGACCGGTTCAAGAGGAGCCGTTTTCCCTCGGCGTGACGGAACTCTATGACGACAACTCGTGTTGCGGACTCAGGTGGGAGCCTGCCGGACCCTCGAGGTCCGATCCGGCGACGCGCCGGCGTCCGAGTGATCGGCGGATCGCTTTTCGCGCTGCGTGTCGATTGGCGCCAGGGCGACGGTGCGCTGCGCACGGAGTTTCGTCTCAGACAGCAGGTGCTTTGGTCAGGCACCTGGGGCCTCGAGATCCAGCTCGACGGCAAGCCGCTCGCTCCGCCCGCCGTGTGGGATGAAATCTGCCGGTACTCGGACGAGCACGTCGACTACCTCGAGTTGGAAGCAGAGTTCGGCGAGGGAGTTCGGGTGCAAAGGCACTTGCTGGTGGCGCCAGAGGACCGTTTTCTTCTGGTCGCCGACGCGGTGTTGCGGGCCTGCCCAGGGCGACTGGAGTACGTGGGCGTGCTTCCGCTCGTCGAGGGGGTTTCGTTTGAGGGAGCCAGCCAATCGCGCGAGGGGTTTCTTGTCGCGCGCAGGCGATACGCCGCGGTCTTGCCTTTGGCCCTGCCCGAGTGGCGCGTGGATGCACGGGTGGGCACGCTCGGCGCGACCTCGCGCGGGCTGGAGCTTTACGAAGGGGTCGAGGGGCGGGCGCTGTTCGCCCCCCTGTTCTTCGATCTGGATGCCCGGCGGTCGCGAGGCCCTCTCACCTGGCGACAGGTGACCGTGGCCGAAAACCTGGCTCTTGTGCCCGGTGATCGCGCCGTGGGCTATCGCGTTCAAATCGGAGCCAGGCAGTGGCTCGTGTACCGCTCGCTTGGGCCCAAAGGCAACCGCACGCTTTTGGGACACAACCTCGTCAGCGACATGCTGGTGGCGCGGTTCGTGCGTGGCGAAGTCGAGGCGCTATTGGAAATCGAAGGATAATCGCCACCAGTTGCGGACAGGGTCCCCGTGTTCGCGGCGAAGCCCGCGAAAAGGACGCTGGCCCGTGCGGTCTCGGTGGAAAAGCGGCTCGAGTGCGATACGTCGTCGGACCGCGGTGCGGGGGTTCACAAGGGGAGCCCAATGGCCCGCAATTCGGTGACAATGCCGCCCCACATACCCCCGGTGCCGACCCCCACCGATCCGATCGCCCCGATGGCTGCCATGAGGATCATGGCCAACATCACCGCGTATTCCACGGCGGTGGCGGCCTCCTCGTTCTTGAGAATATGGTCAAGCAGTGTCATAGTGCGCCTCGAAAACGCGAACGCCGAGTCGGCGAGAAGGGAGAAGTCGTAAGAGAAGGTGTCTCGCCTAAAGCCTACCTTACCGGTACGGCATGTCAAACAAGCCGCATCGGCGCTCCCTCGGAAGCGGTGGCTCGGCCGTCTCACGCCACGGAAGCCCAGACGGCGTCGATCTCACCCGATGGCGGGGTGCGGCGGGCCGGCAGAAGACCGCGCACCAGTTCGTCGAGACACGCGTCCAGGTCGGGTAGTTCCGGCACGTATCCCAGATCGTCGGAGGCCGCGGCCAAGAGATCGGCCAGCTCGACCCGCGCGCGCCGCAGCGCGTCGAGCTGATCCTCGGACAGCCCTGCCGCCGCCCACCGGGCGATCGCCTGGTCGACGATCGAAGTCCGTTCGGAATCGGCCATTGCGGATGCGGGCTGGGCCGAGAGCCCATCCGCCGCGTCGGCCCGCAGCGCCGTGCCGCCGAGATGGGTCCACTGGCCGGTCAGGGGCCTCAGACCGGATGCGTCGAAGCTAAAACCGAACTCGACCACATCGCCGGGCGTGGCGTTGTTCGAGTCCTTCAGGTAGTACCGGCAGCCCAGGGGATTGAACATGCCGATGGTGTCGACTCCGTCGCCATTCCAGTCGCCGACCAGAGGGAACCAGCCCGAGAGGTCCGCGGCGAAACTGAACGTCGTCACGTCGCCCGGCGTGGTGTTGTTCGAGTCCTTCAGATAGAAGGTCGCGGTGAACGGATCGAACAGGCCCACGGTGTCGGTACCGTCGTGATTCCAATCGCCGGCCAGGGGGAACCAGCCGGCGAGATTCATGCGGAAGCCGAATACGGTCACATCGCCCGGATCGGCGTTGTTCGAGTCCTTCAGGTAGAAGGTCGTGGTGAACGGATCGAACACGCCGATGGTGTCGAAGCCGTCGCCGTTCCAGTCGCCCACCAATGGGGACCAGCCTGAGAGGTCCGCGGCGAAACTGAACGTCGTCACGTCGCCCGGCGTGGTGTTGTTCGAGTCCTTCAGGTAGAAGGTCGCGGTGAACGGATCGAACAGGCCCACCGTGTCGGTGCCGTCGTGGTTCCAGTCGCCGATCAGGGAGAACCAGCCCGGAAGAGTGACATCGAACTGGAAGTCGTTCGTCGCCCCGGGGTTCTCGGCGGTCGACTCGGACAGGATGAACCGCGTCCCGGTCGAGTCGAAGAGGCCGAGCGGGTATGGGGGATAGACCTCGATGGGGCCGCTGGGCGTAAGATCACGCCCCACCAGCCCGGCGTAGTTTGGCGCGTAGCGGTACGCGCGGAAGACCATGTTCAGGTACGTGTTGGGAATTCCCGAGACCGGCAAGGCG
Source organism: Blastopirellula marina (assembly GCA_020721945.1). GTDB lineage: Bacteria > Planctomycetota > Planctomycetia > Pirellulales > Thermoguttaceae > JANLFZ01. Next base: position 4,956 of record DYLT01000184.1, on the reverse strand, counting down.
GGCACCACGGCGCCTTGAGTCAGCGGGCCGGTGGCGAGCACGGGATTGACATAGCACCATACGATCTGCTTGTCGGGGGTCACCTCAAACATCGTGCCCGTGGTCCCCTCGGTGATCAGCGTGTTCCCATTCGGCAACCGGTACGTACCCGAGATGATCGGTGCGAAGAAGTCGCTTTGCGTTTCGGCCGTGAAGCTCCACACCAGGCTGCTGGGCCCGAACGCGGCTCCTTCGCGGGTGTAGTTGCCGCTGCCATCGACCGGCGGCGCGAACTCGTCGGCCGACGAGTAGTTGCCGTCGGGCCGGCCCCATCCGTTATTGAATACGAGTATCGTGCCCGCGTCGGTCCATTCGGCGTTGTGCTGGTAGAACAGCGTCTGGTCGGCAGCGGTATCCGCGCGGTACGTGCGCGGGTTGCCCCAGCGGTACAGCAGGTCTCCGCCCTTGCCGCGGGTGCCGCCGGTGTGTCCGGCCGCTTGCTCGGTGGTGGTGCTGTGGTCGATCACCCAAACCTCGCTGAACTCGCGCACGGAAAGGAGGATCTGATCGAACTGGGCGTTGTAATCGATGGCGTTCATGTGGGTCCAGTCCGACGGCATCCCGCCCGCCCCGGTCCCCGAGGGCACGTAGTTGATATCGACCAGTTCGGGGTGCTCGGCGACGTTGCCGTAGTTGGCCTTGTCGGGAAAGCGGTCCTGGATCAGGTGGTCCCAGAGATGCCATTCCCAGACCACGTTCCCACCGGATGAACCCCCGGGCTGGATCTCAAACACGCTGTCGGGGATCAGTTTGCCATCGCTCAAAAGGGCCGGGTCGCGTCCGGCCGCAACAGCCTCGGCGGCCGACTTGTATTCCCAAACCAGAACGAGGACGTTGCCGTTCGGGAGCGGTTCGATGTCGTGATGTGCGGCGTACTGGGTGTTCAGAAGGTCGTACGACCACACGAGAACTCCGTCCCACGAGTACTGCTCGATGCGGCCTCCCAGCCCCGGCGCCCAATTGCCCACCAGGCCCGGCTGCGGGGCGGCCGTGCGCAGCAGACTGCCGTCTTCCAGCAGGTAGGCCGATTGGCCGGGCGTGTAGTCGCTTTGCCACGTGTGGACTACTTGACCGCTGTTGTCGATCAGGTAGGTCGTCGTCGACATGCTCGGGGCGAACAGCGTGTAGCCCTCGAACGACCTGGCCGCGTCGTTCAAGAACAACCCCACGGTCTGTCCCGCATTCACCGGATCGACCACCGAGAGCAGCCGGCGATCCTCCAGTTCCTCAAAGCGCAGCCGGGCGCGACGCGACCAACGAGCCTCGGACCTACGGTGGCGGTTGACCGATCGCGACGACGTTGGGCGGTGACGGACAGACATGGCAGTCCTCTCGAAAACTCGAGACAATAACGTGGCTAACGATAGGTCGCGCTGGGGCTTCCGGCAAGCAGACACTCCCTGGCCAGGTCAATTCTGATCGCCCGTGTACCCCAGGCCAGCTTACCGGCAAACCGCACGCATCTTATTTGGTCGGTCAACCCAGAAGGCGGCTTGCACGATAAAATAGGTGCTCTGAGCTAAATAGGAAGCCTGTCAGGTACTCCGCAGTTACGACCGACAGGATTCGTAAGCACCCAATTGCTTTGGAGCGGCAAGCGACTACTCGCTGGTGGGGTATCCAAGCCGAGCCGCTATGCGTGATGCGCACGCGGCAGCGCGCACGCCCCGCATGGAAAGCCACGACGGCCTGATCGCCCCCGTGGCGTGCGAGACAGTTGCTCTTTTCTGGTTACCCAACGTTCAGAGGGCCTGGGCCCCAAACCCCACGCCGATCTTCTTGCCGAGTTCCAAGAGGTAGCGGCGCGACTTGTCGTACTCCTCCGGGTTGGCCATATGCTCGATCATCAGGGGCACCTCGCCGGGAAGCGCGGCGAGACGCCGGAGGTACGTGGCGAAATCGAGCGAGCCCGTGCCCACGGTCACCTCGCGGAAGTGGACGTTCATCTCCACGTCCCACGTGAGGTCCTTGGCGTGGCAACTGGCAATCCACGGCCCGAGCTTGTCGAAGCATTCATTCAGCAGGGCCGTATTGTCGTAAAACCGCTGCGGGCAGTTGACCAGGTTGCAGGGGTCGAGGTGGACGCCGAATGCAGGCCGGTCCACCGCCTTGATCAGCCGGAGGTACGTGTCGGCACTGTCGGGAATGGCCCAGCCCATCATTTCGAAGCAGAACTTCGCCCGGCGGGGTTTGACCGCATCGATGATCTTGCGGGCGTTCTCCACGGTTTCGTCGAAGAAGCGCTGCGACAGGTTTTCGGGATGCGGTCCGAACCAGACTTTGGGGTTATACGAACCGGCGATGTCGACACAGCAGCGGGCGCCGATCTCGTCGGCCAACGCGAGTCCTTCGGTCACGAGTTTCAAGTGGGCGGCTCGCTTCGACGCATCGGCATCGAGCAGGTTCACCCAGCGACCGACCTCGGCAAGGACCACGTCGTGCTTGGCGAAAGCTGCTTCGATCGCGCGGATTCGCGGCTTGTCGTTCAGATCGACGCCGGGGCAGTAGGCTGCCCGATACCCCAGTTTTCGATGCGCCAGGGCGAGACCCTCGGGGTCTTGCGGGGCCTGAAACACCGGCCCGCCCAAGCGCACCGCCTTCGCCGCCGGGGACGCGGGTTTTGCCGCCATCGACCGGAAAGGACGGGCAGCCACCACGGCCCCGGCCAGGCCGGCGGCCCTCAGAAACCCTCGTCGCGACGTGCGCTGTACGGCCATCGGGAGACTCCTCGCATGGGGTTGCTGCCAATCGACACTTCGCCATCTTACGCGGCCACCGGGCGCGACGCAACGGTGGCGTCCCCGTCCACGGCGACCGTTCATGGGGGCTGTTCCGATGCTCGCGGCGAAGCCCGCGAGAAGGGCGACTCTCCCGTTTTGGCGTGAAGCGCACCGGCACGTCCGCCGTGGCCCGCGTGCAAGACCTTAGCGCAGCGCCAGGCGCTTGTACTTGCCGCGGCGGTGGGCCAAGCGGTTGGGGTCCTCGGCGAGCACGGCCTGCTCGTAGGCGGTGAAGTTTCCCTCGAACCAGCGTGTCCGGCCTTGGCCTTCCATCACTAGCAAGTGCGTGCAGATGCGGTCGAGGAAGAAACGGTCGTGGCTGATGACCATGGCACAGCCGGGGAAGTCGATCAGGGCCTGTTCGAGCACCCGCATGGTGGCCACGTCGAGATCGTTGGTCGGCTCGTCCAACAACAAGAGATTGCCGCCGCGCCGCAGCATTTTCGCCAGGTGGATGCGGTTTCGCTCGCCGCCGGAACACTCGCCCACGCGCTTCTGCTGCTGCGGCCCGCGAAAGTTGAAACGCGATACGTAGACGCGGGAGTTCAGCGACACGCCGCCCAGCTCGATGCGGTCCTTGCCGTCGGTGATCTCCTCGAAGACCGTCTTCTCGTCGTCCAGGGCATCGCGATGCTGATCGACGTAGGCGAGCTGGACGCTCGGGCCCAGCGCGAGCGTGCCCGAGTCGGGCGGCTCCTGGCCCGTGATCATTCGAAACAGGGTCGTCTTGCCGGTTCCGTTGGGACCGATCACGCCGACGATCGCGCCGCGAGGCAGGTCGAACGAGCAGTTCTCGATCAGGTTGAGCACCTCGCCGTTGACGCGGTACGCCTTCGAAAGGTTCCGGGCCTGGAGCACCGTGTCGCCCAGCCGCGGCCCGGGAGCGATCTGGATGATCGTCTCGCTTTTCGCGTCGATCTCCTGGGCGGCCAGTTGTTCGTAGGCCTTGATGCGGGCCTGGTTCTTCTGGAGCCTCCCCTGGTGCGAGTTGCGGATCCACTCCAGCTCGCGCTGGAGCGTCTTCTGCCGCTGGGTTTCCTTCTTCTCGAGGATGCGCAACAGTTCGGCCTTCTGCGCAAGCCACGACGCGTAGTTGCCCTCGAAGGGCAGCCCCCGGCCGCCCTCCAGTTCGAGAATCCACCGCGTGATGTGGTCGAGGAAGTAGCGGTCGTGGGTGACGAGGATCACCGTGCCGGGGTACTCGCGCAGCGTCTGTTCGAGCCACTGGACCGTTTCGGCGTCGAGGTGGTTGGTGGGCTCGTCGAGGAGCAACAGGTCGGGCTTTTCCAACAGCGCCATGCCCAGCGCAACCCGCCGCCGTTCGCCTCCTGAAAGCTGCCGCACCGGAGCGTCGTCCGGGGGCAGCACGAGCGCGTCGGATGCGATGTCGATCAGGCGATCGACCTCCCAACCGCCGACGGCGTCGATCCGCTCCTGGAGTCGCCCCAGCTCGTCCATCAGCTTGTCGAGGTCGTCGCCCGGCTGGGGCTCGGCCATGCGGCCGGAGATCGCGTGGAAGCGGTCGAGCAGGTCTTGGATCGGCTGGACAGCGGTGCGCAGGTTCTCGCGCACCGTCTTGCCGAGGTCGAGTTCGGGTTCCTGGGCGACATAGCGCACGCGCATGCCCTTGGCCAACACGGCCTCGCCGAAGATGTCGCGATCGATCCCGGCCATGATGCGCAAGAGCGTCGATTTGCCCGCCCCGTTCTCGCCCACCACGCCGATCTTCGCCCCGTAGTAGAACGAAAGGCTGATGTCGCGCAGCACCACCTTTTGGCCATAGGCCTTCGTGACGCCGCGGAGCTCACAGACGAATTGGGGAGGCATGGGGCTCGAGGTTACCTTCGCGTGTCGTCGCCCGAACGCGAAGCGGTGCGGGGATCCGCCAGGTCGGCGTCTGAGGAGGACGGCATGGCGAGCCGGTCCAAGAGCCATGCCGATTGCGGAGCCGCGGCCACCTGGAACGCCGCCGGCGGAGCGAGGGTCTGTACGAGCGACGCCAGGGGCACCGGGCGCGGACACGGCGCATCCAACATCGGCCCGCCCTGGCCAAGCACCAGGGCGCTTCCCCGCGGGCTGTCCAGCGGACAACGGCCCTGCAACTGCAACTGGCCGCCCTCGAGTGCGAAGCGGAACC
>DYLT01000183.1 GCA_020721945.1 Blastopirellula marina | reverse complement strand
TGGGCAACGATGCGTCCATGCCGATTGACGTGGGTGCAGAGCACCCACCCTACTCGGTCTCGTAGTGCTCGACCAGGGGCCAATAGGTCTTGAAGTCGAAGTCTGGGCTGTTGTCGAGATCGTGGCACTCGACGCAGAGGTGTTTTTCCGACTCCTCCTTGGTCACGACGACGGTCTTACGGTACTTCTCCTTGAGGGCCTCGTCGTCCTTCATTTCGGCCAGCACGTGGGCCTCGCCTGGCCCGTGGCACGACTCGCACCCCACGTCGATCAGGTGCGGAGTCTTCTCCTTGCTCCAGAACCCGCCGGCATAGGGAAAGTACTGGGTCGGATGCCAGCCGATCACGTGACAGCTCACGCACTCGGCGTCGAACTGGCGCGGCGGGTCGGCCTTGACCAGCGTCTCGTAGGCCTTCGCGTGGCCGCTCTTCTTCCAGATCTTGTACGAGATCTCGTGGCACGACTCGCATTTTGCCGAGCCGACGAAGGCCCCCTGGGCCGGGGTGCGGGGGTGCGGCACGGGCTTCAGGCCGACGCCTTCCCAGCCCAGCACGCGAAGCTGGTCCTGGTACGACTTCATGAGGGCCTTCATATCGCTGGACAGGGCGAAACGCGAGTCGAACGGCACCGATTGGTAGCGCATCGCCAGACCGCCGCCGGGCGCGTCGAAGAACCCGAGCACGATCGCGTGCATTCCCTTCTCGCCGACCTCGATCAAGCGGGTCCGGTCGCCAAGAAGGCGCGCCCCATCCCGCGGCGGCTCGGGAGCGCCCCCGGCAGTCACCACGTACTGGAAGTCGGGAAATCGCCTGGCCAGTTCCTCGCTTTCCTCGAGGGTGGCGTGAGCCAAGAGGATCAACAGATCGCACCGCTGGGCCTTGAGTTCGGGAAGGACGGCAGCCAAAGCCGCCTCGGGATCGGTGGTCTCGATCTCGGGGTTGTTGATCTCGTGGATCGCCTTCTTGCCCACCACGGCCGTGACGCCGATCTTCATCCCACCGGCCTGGATGACCTTGTGGCGGCCGGTCAACTTGGCGTCGAAGCCGAAGACCGCGGCATTGGCCGAGACAAAGGGGCTTTCCTTGTCGGCCGTGCCAGCCACGACCGCGGCCAACTCGGTCGCCGGCAGGCGCAGGTCGGCCTTGCCCAGGGCGATCGCGTCGTAGCCCATCTTGCGCATTCCCTCGACCGTGATTTGAAGCTTCAACTCGGTTTGGCGTCCGTAGCTCTTGACCAACCCACCCACGTCCAGGCCCACCACCGGCCAGCCGTCGGCACGGAGTTGCTTGAACAGGGTGTGGCGTCGGGCCAGGCCGCCCTTCATGCGATCCAGCCCGGCGCAGCCGCACGGCTCGAGGTAGCCGTCCTGGCGACCGCTGATGACCAGGGCCAGTTTGGGCTTCGGCCAGCCTTCGAAGATAGGACCATTCTCCTTGATCGGGTCGAACGGAATCTCACTGCCCTTGCTTTTCAGACGCCGTTTCATCGCCGGATCGATCTTCGTGGTTTGGCCTGGCGCGGTCGCGGCCGGCGCGGGCAACATGCCGCCGCGCAACGGATTCGCCCGGAGTTGAAGATCGGCGGAGTTCGATGCTGGCGAGCCAGAGGCGGATCCGCCGCCCGACTCGGGCGGCAAACCAGGGGTCTGAGCTTGCTGCACGGGTTTGCGGTCGTCCGCTCCGCCACCAATGGCGTCCGCGGGGCGACACCCCGGTGTGGTGGCCACGGCGAGACACAAAAGAGCGATGCCGAGCCCAGTGAGGCGGTAGATTCCATTCAACGGCATGGGGTGGCCCAACGGTGAGCGAGGGTTATTTGCGGATGGTAAACCGGACCTTGATAGGAAGTTCTTTGGCTTGGGGGTGATTCGACCCGAGCACGATCATGCCGGGTCGCGCCGTCTCCGAGCCGGAATAGTCCATCGGCTCTTTGTTCTTGTGGCTCTTGGGAATGCGGATCGAAAGCGGAATCCGGGTGAGCTGGCCCTTGGTGTCGTTCGGACCCAGTTGCACCTCCAGCAGTTCAGGCTCGCGGCGGAGCACCTCGAACCGGACATCCTTGGCATGAGGGCCATGCACGAAAATGGTCAAGGACCGTTCGATCTCCTCGTCCCATCCCAGGCTGCCCAGGCTGAGCGTGTTCGTGTTGGGATCCCATCCCATTGGCCCGGCAATTCGAATCTCGCCCACCACGGTCCCTTTGACCGGGATGGCGACCGTCGGCGTGGAGGCCAGGTTGGTCTTGAGCGTGATTGTCTGTTGAAACGCCCCTAAAGGCAAGCCGGGTTTTACGGTGAGATGCACCAGGCAGCCGCTCTTGGCCCCCGTTTCGGAAGCCAACTGATCTGCCGACATGGGCTCGACCCGCACGTCAAAGGCCTCAGCCGTAGCCCGATCGGAGCATTCGTGGCCAATTATCTTGAGGGGTTCTGGCTTGAAGCAGTAGAGGTGGACCGTGGCCTCCCGCCCGGTGACCGCCGTCAGCCCGCTCAGCGCGACTTCGCTGGGCACCGCCTTGACCGTTGAGGTAATCCGCCCCGTCACGGTAAAGGCCACCCGGTGGCGGGTCGGGTCGTTGGTGAGCACGGCGGCCGTCTGGCGATACGGTCCCGTAAAGTCTCGGCCGTGCCACTCGACGGTTACCACCGCCGATTCGCCCGGACGGACCTCGTTCTTCTCCAGCGCGGCCAACGTGCATTTGCAGGTCGTATCACCCTTCTGAAGAGTTAGAAGCGCATCGCCTTCATTGCGAATGACGAAGTCGTGCCGGCCAGGTGTGCTGTTGTCCATCAAGCCAAAATCGTGGCTGGTTGTGGGGACCACCACTTTGGGTTGGGGGCCCGACGGGGCGATCTTGGTCGCCTCGGTGCTCGTGGTCAACCCCGATGGCGTGCCATCCCACGGCCGCATGGCAATGCGGGCCAGGGCCATGCTGAGTCCCATCGCGATTCCCAAGGCACTAGCAACAACGGCGACAACCCAGGTCCTCATGAAGCGCTCCGCAAGGGGTCGGGTCGTTCACATTTTCCGTGAATCATTACGCGGCAACTCTTTGCGCAGTTCGTTCAGACGAGGATGGCCGCCGCGCCCAGAGACCTCGCCCAGCCAAAACGCCCTCTCGGCGTGTTGGCGGAACCCCATCTCGTCGCCCCCAAGCCGAAGTGCCAAAGCCAGTGCTGCGTGGTACTCGGCGTTGTGGGGGTACCGCTCGACGGCTTGGCGATAGGCGGCCAGGGATCGTTCGAGATGTTCTGGAAGGTTGGTCGCTCGATAGATGGCCGCGTACCGCTCGCCCGCGATGAACCAAACGGCGCTCTCGTTGGGACCGCGTGCCAGGGCCGCCTCGGTATAGTCGTGGAACAAGGCCAGCGCGGCCTGGTCGCCTTGCGCCTGCCACCGCGCAAAAGCGTCTCCCGCCAAGAGACCCCACGGACGGGCGTCGAGTTGGTCGGCACGCGCGGCACGCCGCCAGCACGATTCTCGCGCTTGGGGGTCGCGTTTGGCCGCGCGCAACCACGCGCGGCATTCCAACACCGGGTGGTACGCCGTGGCGTAACACGCGACCACGAGGAGAAAACACACCCCGAACATGCCCAAGCCACCACGCCGGGCAAGACGCCAGACCTTGGCGCGGCCGGGCGTCTGGGTGTTCGCGCCAGGCTCCGTTGCATTCAGGCCGAGGGCCATCAGAAGCCAAAGCGTCCCTGAAACCCCCGGAAAACCGATGCCGCCAGCCGCCAGCAGGTTCACCAGCAGCACCACCACCGCCACCCCCAACAGGAGAGGTGCAAGCCACCCCTGGTCCACCCATCGCCGCAAGAGGAAGAGGATCATCACCGCGAGCAATAGCGCGATCGTCAATCCCCGCAACGACGGCGAAACGGACGCCAACAAGCCCAACACCATAGCCAAGGGAACGCCGCTGGCCCCGCCGACAAGAGCCCAGGTGCTGGCCACCGGTGGGCACTCGGGCGACGGCGTTTCGCTCGAATCGTCAGAGGGTAAGCTTGCGCGAAAGAGCCGCCACGCGTAGGCCCCCAGGGCCAGCAGCAACATCGCAGCGGCCGGCATCCCTGCCGTGGCCCCGATCTCGAGCATGAAGTTGTGCGGTTCGGCCACTTCCTCGACCGCTTGGGGGAGCTTGTACCGGGTGTACTCGGCCTGGAAGTTGCCAGGTCCCACGCCGAGCCAGGGGTGGTCGGCGATCATTTGGATCGTCGCCTGCCAGTAGTGGAGTCGGTACCCAAGCGACTTGGCGGCCTGCGAAAAGACCGAGGCATCGACGCCGCGCGTGGCCACCGCGACGCCCACCAGGGCCAGCAGCACCAAACCTGCCGCGGCCAACCGCCGCCAATGGTGCCACAGACGTCGCCCGGCCCAGATACCGATCAGCGCCAGGCCCAACGCCGTCGCCAGGTAGGCGCTGCGGCTCATCGTAAGGATAAGGCATCCGGCCACGAGCACCGCGGCGAGGATGAGGCCACTGTGCACCTGAACTTCCGCCCGGCTCCACCGGGAAAATCTGGGCGTGGGAACGCATTCGAGTCGCGGCGCACCGCGGCGCGCGGGTTGAATCGCCTCGCGCCCGCCCGTGGTCCACCCGAGCACGCCAAGGCCTGCTGTCAACACCAGCCATGGCGCGACGAACCCTGCCAGCGAGTTCGTCAGCGCGAAGGTCGCCATGGGTTCGGGGCTGTTCAGCCGGTCCTCGAAGGCCCTGCGCTGTTGGGGATCGGCCAGGTCATCGAGGTCCGCGTCGCGGAGCGTCGCCTCGGGGTCGCGGACGTAGGCGGCGCGGGTCGCGGGCAACTCGACAAAGTACTGGTACAGCCCCATGCCGGCCAGGCCGGTCGACAGCGCGATCATCACGGCCGCTGCGGCCCGTCTCTCGCGCGGCGCCGCGAGGAACTGTCGAGCCAGGAAGTAGCCCAGTCCCAGGCCCACCCATTCCCACAGCATGTTCACCGCCGGACGGGGGCTGCCGCGCACGGCCCCGGCGACCGCCGACAGCACGTTCAGTGCGACCAGGCCGAGCACGGCCGCGTCGATCCAGCCAAAGCGCACGCGGAACTCCGGGCGACCGAGCACCCCCAAGAGCCACACCACGGCCAAGACCAGCCAGAGCATCACGATCGGAAGGCCATCGCCCTCGGCCGCGGCCGACTCGCTGGGGATCAAGGGCCGCGCGACGAACAACGCGCACACGCCGGCCACGAGCCACGGGCGGAGGCGCTGGGGGGCGGCCGCGCCGGACGTTGCGTCGGTCGCGTTGGGTTGAGGCGGCCGCTCGGCCGGCCCATGCTTACGCCGCGTCATGGCCGCCGTCGCCTCCCTGGCCGTTGTTCCGGCCGCGCCGGCCCGTGGTCTCGAGAATCCCGACCAGCACGAGCATGCACACGACCACGAGCACGACAATGGCCGCCCCGGTGATGTCCACCTGGTGGAGCACGAGGGCTCCCAAGCCGCAGGTGGCGGTCGTGAGGTAGATCGTCCAGACGGCCTGGGGTTTGGTCATGCCCAGTTCCACCAGGCGATGGGAGAAATGGCTCTTGTCGCCCACGAACGGGCTGCGGCCTTCGCGCAGCCGGATGAAGACCACCGTGGCCGTATCGTACAAGGGGACGGCCAACACGCACAACGGGGCCAGGATCCGGTGCGGAGCCTCGTAGCCGGCGAACGTGGCCGTCAGCGTCACGACGGCCAGCAAGTAGCCGATCAGGTAGGCCCCCGCATCGCCCATGAAGAGCCGAGCCGGGGGCCGGTTGTGCCACAAGAACCCGGCCAGCGACCCGACCAGCACCAACAGGAAACCGCCAATGAACAACTGCGGCTGCCCGGTGACGGGACTCGGGGCCAAGAGGGCCACGGCCGCCAGCAGCAACGCGGCGATGGCTCCGACGCCCGCCGACAGACCGTCCATGTTGTCGAGCATGTTGAACGAGTTCACCAGGCCCACGATCCACAGCACGCTCAGCGCGCCGGTCAGACCGGGCCAGTCCAGGAAGAGCGTCAGACGGAACCCCAGAACGACCATGGCCGTGGCCACGAGCGTTTGCACCGCCAGGCGCAGGCGCCAATCGAGGCCGCGGCGGTCATCGACCAGCCCGAGCACCACGAGCACGGTTCCCCCGGCGAGGATGGCCCACATCCGGCCCGACTGCTGCACCAGCCCCACCAGATGCGGCACGACGAACTCGGGGATCGGCACGATGGGCGGTTCGGTGGCCTCGTCGCGCGTCGCCACCCAAACGGCCAGCGCAAGCTGTCCCAGCGCCAAGGGAAGCACGATGCCCAGCCAGATCGCCAGGCCGCCACTGGTGGGCGTGGGTGCGGTGTGCACCTTGCGGTGGCCAGGCCGGTCGACCAGGCCGCAGCGCGGCCCGAACCAGCGCACCGCGAACCCCGCCAGCCAGGCGATCGTCATGCTGGGTAGCAGCGTGCCCACGACAAGCCAGATCACGCGGCGTGGTCCTCCCGGACGAAGCGGTGGAGATCGTCGCGGCATTGCGACAAGAACGCCTGGACCTCGGGCCGCCGGTAGTCGGGGAACGTCCACTCGTGGTGTTCCCACCGGCCGCGCCGGAAAAACAACGTGATCTCGGCGTAGATGCCCTGGCCAAGGTAGATGCGATGGGCGAAATCCTTGGTCGAGGCCAACACGAGCTTGCTCAGCGTCAGATAGCCCGGATCGAGATTCAGCGGCCGGGGCTCCGGATGCCGCTGCAAAGCCGCATACTCGGCCTCCCAGGCGTTGGCGGCTCGTTTCAACTCGGGCAGCCGGCCCGGGTCGATCGGCCTTGCCAGAGCGAACAACTGTTTGACCAGGCCCGCCCCCATCGTGGCCTCGTAGTAGCGGGTTTCGACGAACGGATACGCTTCGCTCGATCGGGCGATGGGGCCCCACGCCCCGGCTAGGCGCTCCTTGGCCCAGTCCAACGCCGCGGGATAACGGCTGAATGCGGCGACCAGGAGCAGGGCGGGAGCGGGAACGAGCGGTTGGCCCATGGGCGAAAAACGAGCATCGCGGCAAAGCAGGTGTCTGGCCCTTGGATGTCCGAGCGCGAGTCCGAACCGTGGATTGGCTGGGGACCGGCTCGTTTTCGGCCCCTTGCGGGCCGAAACGCGTGCCTGTCCCCCGGACGCCCGCGACGACACGTGGCGCGTGTATTCTCCTATCTTATCATGAGCCGGCGGCCGAAACAGCGCAAGCGATCGGGCGCGCACTTCCGGCCGATTGACGCCCCCTCGTTCGGCTGGGTACAATGGCGGCGTCGCCGCCTGCGATTCGGGCGGCGGTCGATCGAGGGGGATGGCCATGATGCCTGGTGATGAAACCGTGCGTGCGATTCGCGAGGCCCTCCGCCTGAACCCCGAGCTGGAGTGGGCGCGCCTTGGCGTGGTCGAGACCTTGCGCGCCCATCATCCGCTCTACCGCATCCTGCTTCGGTACTTCTTCTGGGTCGGACGGCTCAGCACCGGCGCCCAGTGGGCCGTCATTCTCGGAGCCTATGTCGGCTACCGGATCGTGCTCGAGATCGCCCGCCAGCATCCGGCCCTGGGCCCTTGGCTTGCGCCGGTGATCGTGGCGTACCTCGTCTTCGCGCTGGGCACATGGCTCGGCCGGCCGATGATGAACCTCGCCCTGCGCCTGCACCCGTTCGGCCGCCTGGCACTGTCGGACGACGATCGGCGCGGCGCCAACGTGGTCGGAGGCTTCTTGCTTGCCGCCACGCTTGCCGGAGCGGCGTCCTGGGGCCTCTCGTTCGGATGGGCCTTGCCCGTGGCCATCTTCTGCCTCGGCATGGTCCTGCCGCTGGCCGCCACGTTCCAGTCGGCAATCCCCTGGCCGCGCAAGGGGCTGTGGGTCTACACGGGTGTCGTGGCGCTGTTGGGGGTCTCGCCCTGGGTGCTGGGGATGCTCGATGCGCTGGGCGTGTTCGGTCCGGCGTCCGCCGACCGGGCCGAAAGGCTCATGGTCGGCGCGCTCAGGGCCTTCGTTCTCGCGTCGGTCCTGTCGCTGTTCGCGGGAAACCTCCTCATGTCGATCTCGTGGAAGCGGTAGGCACCGGCGCCGTTCACGGGGACGGTCCCCCGTCTGGCGGCGAAGCTCGCGAAAAGGCGGCGGTCGCCTTCGGGCGTGATCGGCGTGCTAGGGTCCCCGCGCGTCGGCCGCCTCGCGCTTGCGTTGGAGCGTGTACCACGATCGCCAGGCCCGCACATCAAAACCGTAGTTCACGCCGGTCAGCGCCGTGAGGGCCTCGAGCACCGCGCGGTTCTGAACGTGCTCGGTGACGACCTTCGGCCCACCGCCGCCCACCGACATGCCCATCGGCCCGGGCGATCCGCCGGGCCCCATGCCGAACGTCGTCGTGGTCTGGCCAGCGGGTCGGGTCTGGACCTTGTACTTGTGGGCGGTCACCAGCGCGTCGATGAGCGGGCTGACGGCCGACCGGTCGCCCAACTGGCCCAAGGCCACGCCCGCCCGGTTCACGTACCGGTTGTCCTTGCTCCGCAGATAGCCGACGAAGAAATCGACCACCGCCGGGTTCTTCTTTGCCTTGAGATGGTCGAGGCACGTCAGACGTACCTCCTCGATCGGATCTTCGATGGCGAAGAACGCCAGCGCTTGCTCGGCCTCGGGCGTGCCGATCCGCGCCAGCGCCGAAACGAACAGCAGGCGCACGTTCGGGTTCGCGTTCGACTTCATCGCCCGGACAAGCCCCTTGACCGCCGCCGGGTCGGTGATCTCGTCGATCGACTCCTTGGCCAGCCGGGCCTTGTCGCCGTTGAGCCAACTCTCCCAGCGGTCGATCTTCTGGGCCCATTCCTTCTCGGCCGCTTCCTGCTTTTGCCGTTCTTCGAGGATCTCGATCTCTTGCTTGGTGCGGTAGCGGCCCTTGTACCAGCGGAGCCCCTGCTCATCCATGGCCTGTTTCTGAGTGATCCATCGCCCGCCCACCTGACTGTATCCCAGGCCATGCCGGGCCTCGACGTGGTTGGGATTCAGCTCGATCACCCGCTCGAGATGCACCCGGCGCTGCGCCGCAAGGCCGCGCTGGCGGCACCACTCGGCCAGTTGGAACTGGCCCTCGACCGTATCGGGATACCGCGGCCGGATCCGCTCGTACTCGACCTCCGCCGGACGCTGGCGCAGGACCTGCTTCACCTGGGCCCGGGCCAGCGTCACGGTGGCCCCCGCGGATGTCTTTACCACATAGGTCTCGCGGGGTGTCTGGTTCGGGTTGAGCAATTCGCCCTCGACTTGCCCCCCTTGATGGAGCACGAAGGTGTCGGCGCGCGCTTCCCCGAAAAGCGCGGTCAGAAGGAGGGCCGGAACGACAAGCCACGCTTTCACGGCGAACCCCGGAGGACCCCCGAGCGCAAGGACCGACCACCGCGGCCGATATCTTCAGTCTAACACACACCGGCTGCACACGCCACCGCCGGCTTCGCGTGATCGACCCGGCGACGCAACGTCTTGCCACCGCGCTGCCTCCGTCCGACGCTGGTGGTTGGTCCGTGTCCGTTTCGGCTCCCGGGCGATCTCGCGGCAGAACTGGACCACGTCGACCAATTGGCTTTCGGGCACACTCAGGCAGCTTGGGTGAGGCGTGCCCGGCATGCCCACGCGCAATCGCAGGTAGATGGCCTCGGGCGACTGGCCGCCCTTGAAGGGATCGCGGATCAGGTCGCGCGCGGGCGAGAGTTGCCCTTGCTCGTCGACCAGCGCGAGTTCGCTCGTGCCGTCGCCATGTTGGCCGTGGCACTTGGCACAGCCCAAGTCGATGTAGATCTGCCTCCCCCGGGCTGCGGCCACGGCGTCGATCGCGCCCAGGCGCGGCAGGGGAACGGGTGGGCCGGGCGACGTGCGAAGCGCCACGGCGCGATCCAACTCCGCCGCGTCGACTTCCTCGTGCTCGCTTTGCAGAACCGCGACGAGGTGCTCCCGAACTCCCTCCCGGTTCCAACCCAGCACTTCGTCGGCCAGAAGCCGCCGTTGGTCTTCGGCGAGATTCTCGAATGGACGCATCGCGGTGCCGGGCATTCCCCGGCGGATCGCGGCTTCGACATCCTCGGTCGTCGGGACCGCATTGAGCGTGCTGGCTAGCCGGAACGCCTCCCGGCGGAAGTCCCGCGGCCTGGGAAACAAATACCGCGCCGCCGGTCCATCGCCGCGGCCAGAGGCGCCATGACAAGCCGCGCACCACCGCGTGTAGACCTCCGAGGCCGAGTCTGCCGGTGCGGCCTGGCGGTCGAGATCGGGTGGGTTCGTGGCCGGCTCGCCGTCGCCGAACCCGGTCGCCAGGGGCTGAACCAGACGCTCGATCTCTTGAATCGCCGCGTGGTCCCGAGGATCGACGGCCAGCCGCGCCCGCAGATCGCCGATGCGCCGGGACCTGCGATAGGCCTCGTCGGCCCTCGCGAAGAGGCGCTCGGCTTGCGGCCCCTCGTCCGCCAGGGCCAACACCGTGGCCGCCGCGCGCAGGGCGCTGCGGTCGTCGGTTTGCTCCGGCCGGGCGAACGCAAGCCAGCGTGCCGCCTGGCGGCGATCGCCCGACTCGAGCTCGATTTGGGCCATTTCGGCCGCCAGGGGTAACGACGTCTCGATCGGCACGGCCGACGCGGCGACCACGGCGCGTGCCTCGCCGAGCCGGCCCCGCGCGCGCAGCGCCCGGGCCAGCCCCG
>DYLT01000182.1 GCA_020721945.1 Blastopirellula marina | reverse complement strand
CGGTACGCCCCGCGGACCGTCGCGGCCGGCGGACCCCGGCAACCCGCCGCGCGGGCCACCGAGATTCCTACGAAAACCGTCCAACCCTCAAGCCAAGGAGACCTGCGCCAATGAGAACGCCCCTGTGCTTGCCTGCGATCGCGCTTGCCGCGAGCCTCGTGGTGGCGCCGTCGGTCGTGCGCGCGGCGCCGCGGCTTAACATCCTGTTCCTCTTCGCCGACGATCAGCGGGCCGACACCATCGCCGCCTATGGCAATCCGCACATCGCCACGCCGAACCTCGATCGGCTGGCCGAGGCGGGCTACAGCTTCCGGAACAACTACTGTTTCGGTGGCAACAGCGGCGCGGTGTGCGCGCCCAGCCGGGCCATGTTGATGACCGGGAAGACCTGGTTCCACGTGGATACCGTCTCGCTCAAGGGCGCCAAGCTCTTGCCCGAGCACTTGCAAGCGCACGGGTACGTGACCTTCGGCACGGGCAAGTGGCATCATGGCCAGCCGTCGTGGCTGCGCGCCTTCCAGCGCGGACGGAACGTGTTCTTCGGCGGCATGTCGGACCACACCAAGGTGCCCGTCCGGGACCTCGGCCCCGACGGCAAGCTGACCGCAGTGCGCACGGGCGAGAAGTTCTCGAGCGAGTTGTTTGCCGACGCGGCGATCGAGTTCCTTCGTCGCCACGACGGGAAGAGGCCGTTCTTTCTCTATGTGGCCTTCACGGCGCCCCACGATCCCCGGATGCCGCCTTTGCCCTACCGCGAAGCCTACTACCGCAAGCGGCCGCCGCTGCCGGCCAACTTCCTGCCGCAACTCCCCTTCGACAACGGCATGATGAAGGGCGGTCGCGATGAAAACCTGGGGGCCTGGCCACGAACCGAGGCGATGATCCGCGACCAGTTGGCCGAGTACTACGGATTGATCACGCACCTCGACGAGCAGGTGGGGCGAATCCTCGCCGCCCTCAGGCAAACCGGCCAAGCCGACCACACCCTGATCGTCTACACGGCCGACAACGGTTTGGCCCTGGGCAGCCACGGCCTGTTGGGCAAGCAAAGCGTGTTCGAGCACAGCATGCGCGTGCCGCTGGTGATCGCCGGCCCCGGCATTCCGCGAGGCAAATCCACCACCGCGTTCACGTACCTGTTCGACCTCTTCCCCACGCTGTGCGACGCCATCGGCGTGCCCCCGCCACCGGGATTGGAAGGCGAAAGCCTGCGCCCCCTCTGGGAAGGAGCGAAAGACCGGGTGCGCGACTCGGTGTTCTTGCCGTTCCTCGACATCCAGCGGGCCGTGCGCGACGAGCGGTGGAAATTGATCTGCTACCCGAAAATCGGCCACATGCAGTTGTTCGACCTGCGCGCCGACCCAAACGAGACCCGGAACCTGATCGACCAACCCGGCCATGCGGAGCACGTCGCGCGCCTGCGCAAGCTGATGCAGCAATGGCAGGCCAAGGTCGGCGACACCGTGGAGCTGCCGCGCCGCAACAAGCCGCCCGAAAAAATCGATCTGACGGGCCGCCAACGCGAGCCCGACCCGTGGCAGCCCGAGTGGATCCGCAAGAAGTATTTCGAGACGCCGTGATGCCGGCAAGCGGCGCTCACAGCATGGCGCCGGCTTGGGGATCCACCGCGATGCCGTCGGTGAGTTCCGCCAGCGCGCCGAGAACCAGGAGCAAGGTGCTCGGGTCGAGCAGGTCCTCGTCGTCCTCCGAACCGGTATCGGTCAGTTGCTCGAAGTGGAGGACATCGAAGCGGGCGTCGAAGTCCCTCAGACGGTTCAGCTTGCGGCGCTCGTCAGGACCGAGGTCGGGCGTCTTCATCTCGCGGATAAGGCTTTCGACCTGTTCGCGCACCTCGTCGCCGCCGATGAAACAGATGTCCAGCGCGGCGAAGTCGTCGGGAGCCAGCACCGTGACCGACTCGAAGAGCCCTCGTTCCGCGGCCACGCCGTTGGCCAACGTGAAGCGGCCCCCCAGCGAAAGCAGCTTCTTCTCGACAGTCTTGAGCCGTGGCCGTTTGGACCACTCGAACAGCACGAAATACGTCTCCCGCCATCGGTACTGGTCGTTCTCGAACATCGACATGGCGATCCCCCGGGGCTATGGGTCGTCGTCGGGCGAAGTCTCTCCGGACCAGGCCTCCAGGGCGCGAAGCACCGCGTCGCGCTCCTCGGGACTAGAGGCCCACACCGATTCGCCATCCTCCAGGCGCACCTCGTAGTTGCCCTCCTGCTGGCAGCCGGGCGAACCGCAGAAGTGCGGCAGCGCGGAGACCCAAAGGATGCGGTACAGCGGGACGTATTTGTCGTCGATCAGGCAGAACGTAGGCATGGGCTTGTGTTCGAGCCCGACCGCGCGGGCTCAGGTTCCGAGTTCGACGGACCGGCGCGTGGCGGCCTCGACCGCGGCCATCAGGGCGGCGCGCACGGCCCCGGCCTCCAGGGCCTGAAGCCCCGCGATCGTCGTGCCACCCGGACTGGCCACGCGGTCCTTGAGCACGGCCGGGTGTTCTCCCCCCAAAAGTACCATTTCGGCGGCCCCGCGCACGGTCTGGGCTGCCAGAGCGGTCGCCATGGACCGCGGCAATCCCATGCGCACGCCGCCGTCGCTGAGGGCCTCGATCATCACATACACGAAGGCCGGGCCCGAACCCGATAGCCCGGTCACCGCGTCGAGCAGTTTCTCTTCTACTTGGAATGCGATCCCGACCGCCTCGAGCATCTGCTGGACGAGGCGGCCATCGTCGGGGGTCGCGTGCTGGCCAAGACAATAGGCGCAAGCGCCCCGCGCCACCAAGCAGGGCGTGTTCGGCATGACGCGAACCAAGCGCACGCCCGCCCCCAGCGCCTCGGCCAGGACCGCCAGCCGGATGCCGGCGGCAATCGACACCACGAGCGTGTGCGGCGAGATGTGCCCCCTCAATTGACGGAGCACCCCGGACATCTGCTGGGGCTTGACCGCCAGAAAGAGCACGTCGCTTGAGGCGACCACCTCGACGTTATCGGCCGTGACTCGCGCACCGGTGGCCTGTTCAAAGCGTGCACGCGCCTCGAGTAGGGGGTCGCTGGCCACCAACTGTCCAGCCGAGGCGAGTCCGGCGCGGACCAGCCCCTGCGCCAGGGCCGTGGCCATCTGCCCGGCACCGATGAATCCGATCCGCTGTTGCAACGTGGCCATGCAATCCGGTCCAGGACGGAGGAACAAGGCGTCGACGGCCGTCATGCTACGGCATTCGGGCGGATTCCACAAGCCAATCGGGCATCGCCCGATGAAGCGACCCTATTCCCCCCTGGCGAACAGGTGCGACCAAACCCGACGTAGCCGCACGAGTTCTTTCTCTTGCTGCTCACTGAAGGAGCCTTGGCGATAAGCATAGGTGTCCATCCAGAGCACGAGCCGGTCGAGGCTCGGGGCATCGAGTTGAACCCCCTCGTGGCCGCCGGGTTGGGTCAACACGGCGTAGAGCCTGCTCGTGGCCGCCGTGCCATGACCGGGAAGCGATCGGTCGCGTTCGAAAGCCTTTTTCTTAAGGTCCTCACCGCCGAACGAGATCAGGCTCTGGTAGGACGCCGCCGCGGTCAAATCGAGCGACTGGCCCTTGTTGCCGCTGCCCGGCTTGTGGCAACTCACACAAGCCTTATCGAGAACCGGCTGCACCAATTGGTCGAACCGCAAGGGCCACGAGCCGCTTGGGCCCGGGGTAAGCCTGGCGGGTTCGCGCAGTGCCGCCAGCGGGGCCTTGCCGTACATCGGCGCCGTGTCGCGCGACTCGTGGCAGCCGATGCAGGCCTGCGTCTGCTGGGGCATGACATAGGTCAAGGTCCGCATGGTCTGGATCGCCAAACCCTTTTCGTCAAGCACCTGAAAAAAGACCGACACGCCCGAGGGTACGCGGAAACATGCCGATCCGTCGGCCTCGATCGGGGCGGTGCCGAGGACGAACTTGCCGGGATCCTCGGCCGAGACGCCCAAGACCGGCGTGTTCATGTTCGGCTGGACTTTAGGCGGTACCGCAATGATGCGGATTCGCTTGGCGGCCCCGCGCGCAATCCCGTCCAGGCCCCGGTACACGTCCTGCACGAGGAACCGCCCCTCTTGGCTCCCTTCCCAGACGACGGTGTTGGGCAGCACGGGCGGACGCTCGCGCGCGACCACCGGCAGGGGGTACTGGCTGCTGATCGCCGCGTCGCGGTGCAACAGTTCGAGGTTGCCGAAGGCGTCGTAGAGGTACACCCCCATCGCGTTGGGCGGGTTGCGGTCGTCGGTGCAGATCGTGTGCGGCGGCAGACGCTTGTCGGCCCAGCCGACCAGGAAGAACTGCTCGGACAGCGGATAGGGATTGGCATAGTAATGGGCGTCCCAGCCTTCGGTTTCGGGGAAGGCCACCTCAGGGGTCAACCGCGTCAGGGGCCGCTCGAACTCGGTCCCCATCGTGCGGTCCAACAGCACGAGCGACCCGCCCGTGATCGAATGGTGCGCGCTGGCCGTGAACACCATCCGGTGCGAACTGGGCACCGAACGGGCCTCGAAGACGCACTGCGGCTTGACCGTGAAATTGCCGTAGACCAACTGGGCATTCGTGCCGTCGGGATTCGTCGACCACAGGCTCATGAACGGCCCGTTGAAGCGGTCGATGTAGTCCCACCGGGCGTAGAAGATCCGGCCGTCGCGCCCGACCGAGGGCGTCCACTCGAAGTTCTCGAAGGCCGAGATCGGCCGCAGGTTCTTGCCTTGCGCGTCCATCACATGAAGCGTGAAGACCCCCACGGGCCGGTAGGCGTCGCCGCCGCAACGCACGTAGCTATCGGGGCAGACGGGGTTCGCCTCGGTCGCCGCGGCGCTGGCACGCCCGCATTGGATCGCCACCCCTTTGCGCGTCGAAAGGAACACGATCTCTCCGTTGGGAAGATAGCGCGGGTCGAAGTCGTCGTAGCGGCCACGCGTGATCTGCCGCCGTGAACTGCCGTCCAGATGCATCTCGTAGATATGGTAGAAGCTGTCGTCGGGCAGTTTCTCTTTCTCCAGCTTGTTCCGTACCGAGGAAACGTGCGGATACCAGCGGCAATAGGCAAACAGCACTCTCTTGCCGTCGTACGAGAGGTCGGGGCCGGCAAAGTTCCCCTCGGGCATGTCGGCTGTCAGGCAGCGGATCCGCGGATTGGCGCGCTTGAGTCCTTCGAGCAGGTAGATCCCTCCGCCAGGCCGCGACCACCAGCCGTAGTGCTGGTCGGACATGTGGGGGAACATCGTCGGTGCCCGCTTGACGAACAGGATCGCGTCGAAGTTCAAGAGCGGGTTCGATAACGCCATGCGCCGCACCGCCCAGCGGGCCTGGAAATACACCTCTCGCTGCGCCGTCGCGGGGGCGTTGGGGGGCAGGGCCTTGAGCTTCGATGCCGCCTGCTCCAGTGCCGCCGCGTGGGCGTCGATCTTCGCACCCATCGCCCGCAGCGCGTCGGCCAGCTTCCGCCCCCGCTCGATCACGGTCGCGGTCGTATCGGTGGGGGCCTGGACCACGGGCGGGCCATGGCGCACCGACCATTGGCTCACGCTGCTCTGGTCGGCCGGTTTGCCCAGGGCGATGTTCTTCGACTCGCCGACGCGGTAGATCTCGACCTCATCCAGATGGAAGTAGCTCGTGCCAGGAAGCTGGAGCCGCACGTACCGGGCCGAGACACCGTGGAGCTTGGCTTCCAACGGCTTCTTGTCGGTGTGGCCGTAAAACACCGTGCCGTTGTTCTGGTAGACCTTCTGGAAGGTCTTGCCATCGAGCGACACGAGCATCATGAGCCGGTTGTTCCGTTCGGCCAGATCGCAGCGGTTCCAGAGGACCACCCGATCCAGGGCCACGGGCGACTGGAGGTCCACCTGCCACCAGGGATCCGCTTCGTTTTCGGTATGGAAACCCCACTTGCCGTTTTTCACGCCGTCGACGCCCCCGGCCGCGTCTTCCTGGGTCGTCGGCCGGCCCGCCAGACCGGTTTGGCCCGGGCGACGCACCTCATCCTGTCGAAGCCAATCGGCCTCGATCTGATCGGGGGTAGCGGCAGGACCCTCGAGAATCGGCTTGGGTGTCTCGGCAGCCAGGGCCCACGATGCCAAGGCCAGCGGAACGACCACCCCGAGTAGCATGGCCAACCTTCTCACCTCAGGCTCCTTTCGCGATCGTCACGGGATGCAACGGCTTGGCCGTGCCCTGGCCGGCTGTTAGACCACGATGCACGGCCATGGGCCCCCCGACTTTCTGGTTATGCTACACGCGCCCCTGTGGATTCGCAACCAAGGGATCTGTCGAGCGTGTGGCAACGCGCTGTGGACGACCCATTCGGCCATCGCGCTAGAAACCACGAAGTGCGCGCGCGGCGCGAGGCTCCCTACCTGCGATGCAGTAGATGGTGGCCTACGGAGGGGACCGTTGACATCCTGGGTCTAGAAAGAAAAACCCGGTGCCCCGCGCCGATCTCAAGTCATGGTGGGAGGCAAGATAAGGAGGTTGGGGGGAGTGGTTGCGGGAAGGGCGCCCGATCCGCGGGAGGATCGGGTGCCCTCGTCTCTCTTCTACCTTTCCCTCAATCAGCGCGGGGCCTCCGGGTATGGACGCCATTAGGCTGGGGTTACCGGTTCGATGCCCGATAACGCATTCTCTATTGCTACGACAACCAGCTTGTGTTGGTTCGCCAGTTCTAGCGAGGCGGCTTGGTCGAGGAAGATCGTGCGGCCAGCCTCGATGGCCAGGACCTTGGCGCCCGACTCTACCATGGTCTGGATCGTTCCTAGCCCGACCGTGGGAACATCGAACCGCATGTCTTGTTGCGGTTTAGCGACTTTGACGAGGGTAAAGCCTCCGGCTGGACATAGGCTGCCCGCCCGGCGGATGCACTGGTCGGTCCCTTCGATGGCCTCCACCGCCAGGACGGTCTGGTCCTTGACGGCCACGCTTTGTCCGATGTCGAGCCGGCCCAGTTCTTTGGCCATGGTCCACCCGAAGCGGATGTCTTTCCACTGCCAGGCCGAGGGACCACAGCGGGTCCACTGTCCGGGCTTGACCAACAGTTCCGGCACATAGTGGGTGGCCGGTCCGAAGTGAATCCCGTCGGAGGCGAACTCGTCAACGAGCATACCTAAGAGGCTATCGTCTCGGCAGTCTTTGCGTCGGGTCAGAAAGTGGGGGATGGCGGCGCGCAGGGTGCGCAAGTCGGGCAGGTGACGCAGCCACGTCCAAGGCTGAAACAACACCACTTTATGGAACTTGCCGGCCATGGTGGCCACGCTTACCCCGTGGCGCTTGAAATAACGGATCGCGCGGCCGAGCCGGCCCAAGCCGATCCACGTGAAGTCCTCGCACCACGGGGCGATCGCCGGGTCGGCGTGTCCAGCCACGCCGAGGCAATACACCCGCACGCCTTGGCGCTTGAGGGCCTCGGCCACGACGATCGGGTAGCGCCCCCAACCGGCCACCAGGCCGACCCGCGAGGGGGTCATGGATGTCGCAATGGAAACGGGCGCGGACATGCGTTCGTTGAAGGCCGAATGGCGAGAGTCCAATGGCAAAGGAAGGTCGAACGCCATGCGTCATGGGACCTTCGTCATTTCCCCTCGTTTCGCGGTTCCAACTCGCGTGCGAGCCGCTCGACCGTGGCCTCGAGTTGTTTGAGGCGTTGGCGCATTTCCGGCAGCTTGGCCAGCACGGCTTGTTTGACCATTTGTTCGCGTTCGGGGGTGGCGGGGATGCCGACCAGGCGGGCGTCGTCGGGCACGTCGTTGATGACTCCGGCCATGGCGCCCAGTACGGCGCGGTGGCCCACATGCACATGGTCGCGCACACCTACCTGACCCGCCATCACCACGTAGTCGCCCGTCGTCGTGCTCCCGGCGATCCCGACCTGGGCGCAGAGCATGTTATGCCGTCCGATGCGGCAGTTGTGGGCGATCATCACCTGATTGTCGATTTTCGTTCCCTCGCCGATCACCGTGGCCCCGTAGGTGCCGCGGTCGATGGTGGTGCCTGCGCCGACCTCGACATCGGCCTCGAGCACGACGTTGCCGAGTTGGGCGGAAAGCTGGTGGCGCCCTCCGATGCAGCAATAGCCGAATCCATAGGCCCCCAACACCGCCCCCGCGTGAATCACGCAGCGCGGTCCCACCACCGTGTTCTCATACAACACGGCGTTGGGAAAGATCGTGACCTGCGGGCCGATTTTCGAGTCGGCCAGGATGTGGACTCCAGCGTGGATCGTCGTGCCGTCGCCGATCTCGACGCGCTCGCCAAGAGTGGCATACGGGTAGATGGCCACGTCGCGGCCGATTCGGGCGGTGGGACTGATGACGGCCAACGGGCTGATGCCGGGCCGTGGCTCGGTCCGGACCGGACGAAACCGCGAGACGATCATCGTGAAGGCGCGATGAACGTCATCCACGCGAATGACCGGCAGCCCATTGGGTGAGAACGTGCGGGGCGCGACGGCGGCCGATGCCTGGCTGGCAGCCAGCTTGCTGCCCTTGTCGACCCGGTCGATCAGGGTGATCTCTCCAGGCTTGGCCTCGCCCAACGGTGCCGCCCCTTCGACCACGAGGCTCCCATCGCCAATCAACTCCCCGTTGACCAGGGCCGCGAGTTCTGCCAGCGTGGCCTGCATCCGTGGGCGTCCTTTCCAGCAATACCGCTCCGTGCAGCCCCCCCCGATCGACGGATTCGGGTGGTGTGGCTCTATCGTACTGGATGGGTCGAACCCGGGCAAGAGCAGAAGGAGGGGGGATCTGAGACACTTCAACGCACCACCGGCCTATAATTGACCATGGGATCGGTATCGTCCCCCGGCCTGAGCGTTCCCTTCTTGCGCGCCGTACGATACCATGTGACCTTACGACGGAGACGGGCTGCGGAATGGCTCGTCCCCCGGCCATGCGCTCTGGACCACCCCTCCGATGCCCCCCGTGGTGATCGATCTCCGTGCCGCCGATGATCTTCGGGATGTCGTTCTCGAGGCGGTGCAAGCGCTGGCCCTGGGGAGCCTGGTCGCGTTTCCGACGGAGACGGTCTACGGCGTGGCGGCCCGGGCGTTGGATGCCGGCGCGGTCGCCCGACTCCTTCAGGTGAAAGGCCGCAAGCCGGGTCACGCGTTGACACTGGCCATCCGCAGCGCGGAGGAGGCCCGCGACTATGCCCCCGACATGCCGCCCTTGGCGCATCGCCTCGCGCGGCGGTGTTGGCCCGGTCCGATCACGCTGGTGCTCGACGACTCCCACCCGGAAAGCACCGTCCGGCGCCTTCCCGGCAGTGTGCGCGAAGCGGTCGCGCCGGCCGGCACCGTGGGCTTGCGCGTGCCCGGGCATTCGGTCATGCTGGATGTGCTCCAGATGATCGCCGGCCCCTTGGTCCTCTCCAGCGCCAACCGCTCCGGACAGCCCGAGGCACGCACGGCAACCGACGTGGTGGCATCCCTCGGCGAGGACGTCGACCTGGTGCTTGACGACGGTCCCACGCGATTCGGGCAGCCCTCGTCGGTGGTGCGGGTGCGGGGCAGACAGTACGAACTGCTTCGCGCGGGCGTGGTTCCCGAGAAAACTCTGCGCCGTCTGGCGGGCCTGATGGTGTTGTTCGTCTGTGCCGGCAACACCTGCCGCAGCCCCATGGCCGAGGTGCTCTTCCGCAAGATGGTTGCCGACCGGATCGGGTGCGAACTCGGCGAGCTGGAAGACCGCGGGGTGACGGTCGTCTCGGCGGGCCTTTCCGCAATGGCGGGCGGCCGCGCCGCGCCCGAGGCCTGCCGGGTCATGGCCGACCGCGGGCTGGATCTCTCGATGCACGAGA
Organism: Blastopirellula marina; assembly: GCA_020721945.1. Classification (GTDB taxonomy): domain Bacteria; phylum Planctomycetota; class Planctomycetia; order Pirellulales; family Thermoguttaceae; genus JANLFZ01. The sequence continues at coordinate 921 of DYLT01000182.1, read as the reverse complement.
CCCAGCCGCTGACCGAACCGCTGGTGCGCCATGCCGACGCGATCTATCCCATGACCCGCACGCAGCGCCAAACCATCGTGGCCCAGTGGCCGCAGGCCGCCGAACGGTGCCGGGTGCTTAGCGCGTCGGGCATCGACATTTCCGATCCGATCGGCGGTCCGGTCGAACGCTATCAGCGGTGCGCCGAGCAGATTCAGTCGGAACTCAAGACCCGACTCGACGAGTTGGAGCTGTAGCCATGCGGATTGCCGTGGGTACGGATCATCGCGGATACGCGATCCGGCACAAGCTGATCGAGCTGCTTCGTGGGCTGCGCCACGAGGTGATCGACACCGGGAACGATAGTCCCGAGCCCGTCGATTACCCGGATGTCGCGGCCCGCGTCGCCAGCCTGGTTAGCCGGGGCGAAGTGGACCGCGGGATCCTCATCTGCGGCACGGGTCTGGGCATGTGCATTGCCGCCAACAAGTTTCCCGGAGTCCGCGCGGCCCCCTGTCACGACGATCTGACGGCCGAAATGAGCCGCCGGCACAATGACCTTAACGTCCTTTGCCTCTCGGCCGATCTGTTGGGCGACCGCCTGATCGACCGGATGGTCGAGATCTGGCTCAACACCTCGTTCGAAGGCGGACGCCACGCGCGCCGCATCGAGAAGATCCGCCGTCTCGAACAAGGGCTCGGCCGACCGTAACCCACCTCGGTCCCGGCCAGACGGCCTATTGCAGCGTCGCCACCTGGCCGTCGCGGCGGTCGCCGAGGCGATCGAGGAGCACCCGGTCGACCGTGTAACTGATCATCCGGACCGACCCATCGCCCAGCAGGAACTGGCAACCGGCCGGGTGCCCCGAACCGAAATGGTAGCCCACGTCGTCCCCGCCCGTGCTGTCGGGATCATCGCCGTCGGCCGCGTTGGAGGCGGGG
>DYLT01000181.1 GCA_020721945.1 Blastopirellula marina | reverse complement strand
GTGGACCAAGATCCTCGCCGCCCCGACCGCCAAGGGCGATCGGGCCGCGATGAAGGTCGTGGCCGCGTACGCGGGCGGGAGCCCCGACATCCCGCAGAGCATGGACCTGCTGCGCCAAAGCGTCGAGCCGATCCGCGGGATGGGGGTGCCGATCGTCGATTCGATCGACGAACTTCTGCCCACGGTCGATGCGGTGATGATCCTCAGCATCGACGGGCGCGCGCACCTGGCCCAGGCCCGGCCCGTGTTGGCGGCGCGCAAGCCGGTATTCATCGACAAGCCGGTGGCCGCGTCGCTGGCCGAGGCGATCGAGATCTACCGGCTGGCCGAGAAGCACCAGACGCCCTGCTTTTCCAGCTCGGCGCTGCGTTTTGCGCCGGGGACGCAGGCGGTTGGCAAGGATTCCAAGCTGGGCGCGATCCTCGGATGCGACGCCTATAGCCCGTGCCCCATCGAGCCGCACCACCCCGACTTCTTCTGGTACGGCATCCACGGCGTGGAGACGCTGTTTACGGTCATGGGCCCGGGGTGCCGCTCGGTGGCGCGGGTGCATGCCGAGAAGTTCGACGTGGCCGTGGGCCTGTGGCAGGATGGCCGGCTTGGCACGTTCCGCGGCACGCGCGAAGGCCCGCACGCTTATGGCGCAACGGTGTTCGGCAAGGGTGGCAGCGTGCAGGCGGGTCGGTTCGAGGGCTACGAGCCGCTGCTGGACGAGATCGCCCGCTTCTTCCGCACGGGCCGCGCGCCCGTGGCGCCCGACGAGACGCTGGAGATCATCGCTTTCATGGAGGCCGCCGACCAGAGCCAGCGCGAGGGCGGCAGGCCGGTGAGCCTCGAAAGCGTCTGGGCGAAGGCGCGGCACGCGGCAGCGAAGTAGTTTGCAACGCCATGGGAGAGCTTTCCACCTGGACCACGCCATGAAACCGAGCATCTTCGCCATCGCCTCGACCGCCCTGGTGCTGGCTCCGTGGGCGGCGATCCACGCGCAGCCGTCGCCACCGGAACGTCCCCGCAAGAAGCTGATCGAATACGGCTGGGACGTGCCCTATCCCGACCAGGTGCGCAAGGACATCCGCAACATGGAGAAACGGCCGTTCGACGGGATCATCTTCCGGTTGCGGGATTGGAATCACGCCTTCGACCCACGCCCCTGGAACGAGGCGCAGCTCAAGCCGCAATTCGACGACCTCGCCGCGATCGAATGGAAGACCTTCACGGACAACTTCCTTTGCCTCTACGCGGCCAACCACTGGAAGATGGATTGGTTTAGCGACCCGCAGTGGAAGCGCATCACAGCCAACCTTCGTCTCAGCGCCAAAGCCGCGAAGATCGGGCACTGCGTCGGTTTGGTGTTCGACCCGGAGCCGTACGGCGATAACCCGTGGGCTTATCCGGGGCCTTCCAAGGATCGGAGCTTTGCCGAGGTCGAGGCCCAGGTCCACCAACGCGGTGCCGAGTTCATGACCGCGATCCAGACGGAACTGCCCAAGGTCCGATTGCTGACGTTCTTTCATCAAAGCCTGTTCTCCGAACTGCTCGACAACCCCGACATTCGGGACCGCCAAACGCGATTGTCGCGACATCCCTGGGGCCTGCTCTCGGCGTTCTGGAATGGCGTCTTGGAGGCCGCCGGTCCGGACGCGCGGGTCATCGACGGGTACGAGTTGGCGTACTATTTCACCGCCCGCGAGCAGTTCTTCCGCGCGCATCATACCATCAAGCAACGATCGCTCGGCCTTGTCCCGCTGCAGCTTCGCGGCAAGCACGCGGCCACCGTCCAAGCCGGCATGGCGCTCTACATGGACCAGGTGCTCGGTTTGCGCCAGCCTCCTGAACGATATCTCAGCCACTACATGACGCCTGCCGAGCGGTTGCGCTTCTTCGAGCACCACGTTTACTACGCTCTTTCGACGAGCGACGAGTACGTCTGGTGCTACAGCGAGCGCATGAACTGGTGGCAGAACAAGGTGCCCGACGGGGCTGAAGCCGCGATCCGTTCCGCGCGGAAGAAGCTTGCCGACGGCCAACCACTCGGCTTCGACATCGCCGAGTTCATTGCCGCGGGCCAGAAGAAGATGACGGAGGCGGCCAAGAAGCCATGACCCGCTCAGGCAGGGCGTAACCGCTTGCGGTGGCGCGCGGGGTGCCCGTGATGCGGCGCCTGGCCGCCCCGAGCCGACGAAACCGGTTGCCGAGCTGGCCTACTCGCGCAGCTCCTTGACGTACACGTTTTTGAACTGGAGCAGACTTGGCGGGCCGACCCACTGGCCGTTACGCATCGCGCCGTGGTGCTGGAATCCGATCGGGCCGCGCGGGGCGACGCCTGGCAGCCGGGCGTTGTCGATGACCGTCTTGCCGTTGAGCACGACGGTCACCACCTCGCCTCGCATCGTGATTTCGAAGCGGTTCCACTGGCCCACGGGGTGGTCGGCCTGGGTGCGCGGCGTGACGGCGGCGCGGACCGCCGGCGGCATCTTGGGATCGGTGCGGTATCCGTAAAACTCGCCCGAGCCGATCGGCCAGCACCAGATATTCACCTGATTCTTGCCCGATCCCCGGAGCATCACCCCCGAATCGGAATCGGGCAGAGCGAACCGGTGCTCCTTGCCGTGGATGTCGCGGGCGTGGGTGCCGTCGGGGAGGATGTACGGAACCCGCGGGTTGACGTAGGGCGTCTCCTTGATGCGCCAGTCGACCCGCAGCACGAAGTCGCCGAACTCGCGCTGGGACCAGAGGCTCTTATCGCCCTTGGCCTCGCTCTGCGCGTCGTAGTCGATCGCGCCATCCACGACCTTCCAATGCCCGCCGTCGCCCTCGGGCACCTTCCAGCCGCTGAGGTCTTTGCCATTGAACAGCGATACGAAGCCCTCGGGCGGTTCGTTGTCGGCGGCCGGCGCGACATGCGCCATGCCGGCCAGCATCGCCCCCAACGCCAAGAGGCCAAGAGCCCTGCAAATCGTGGAGAAGTACTTCATCGTGGAATCTCCTGAAGCGAAAGGAACGCCCGACGGCCGCCCTGTATCTTGCGCGATCCACGGGGCCTGGGTCAACCACCCGCGCTTGCCCGGTGCCGCTCGCCTGGTCCAGCCGTTTCCCTTATCTTGCTCCGGCGGCCAGGATCGCCAAGAGCCCCGCCACGGCCAGCACCAGGACACCGATCACGGCGACCACCTTGCCGAGCGAGAGGGGGGCGGTACCGGTGGCACGCCCGGTCTGACCGTTGGCGAGAAAGCGGAACACCCGATCGCGGTAACGGTAAGCGAGGATCCAGACCGGCAGCAAGACGGGCTCGCTCGACATCCCCTCGATGAGCACATTGACGTGCACATTGCGCCAGCGCCCCGGAACATAGGCCGCGCAGGCTTCCGACTCGCACTGAGCCAGACCCTGGCGCGCGAGCGGCCGGGCGTACTTCCGCGGCAGCGCGAACTGCTCGACGGTCACGTTGTCAAGATCCACGTCTTCCGGGGCCACGCCCGCCGAGAGGTCGAACGGGCAGATGGCCTGCGTCTCGCGCGGGGTGAGCACGCCGCTGGCCCCGATCAACAGGCCCGCGTAGCTGCCGCGATGCTCGCCGGTCATCGGATACCAATCGCCGAACGCACCAGGGGGTGTCTGGCTGCTGTCGGCGCTCCAATAGGTGTGGGTGCGCGCCTCGAAGACCCAATACGGCACGTAGACCGGGGTCATCGTGAGCACGCTGGCCTCTTGCGCCAGGCCGCTGGGCCGAAAGAACCCCCGTCCCAGCCACAACCGCAGCGCCGCGACCGCCTCGTCGCGGGTCACCTGGAACGGAACCACGCGCCGGGGCGCGAGGGTCTTCGCGTCGGACCCGGCGACCATGTCGACCGACCCGCAGAACGGGCAGCGAAGCCCCTTGGCGCTGGCGTCGTAGCTCATCGACGCCCCGCAGCTTTGGCACTCGAAGTTGTCTTTCGCCAGGCGCCCGGTGCCAGCCGGTGCGGGCGCGGGCTGATCGGTCCGCGGCGCTTCGGTCCCGCAGTTCGCGCAGAACAAGTCCTCTTCGTCGATCATGCTGCGGCACACGGCACAGCGGGTCATGCGCGCACTCCAGAAGGCGGCCGCGATTGGGGCTGATTCTAGCCAGCCTGTCCGTGCGGACGCAAGGCCCGGCTCGGAAACGGTTCCCCTTCGGCCGAATGGCCTCGGGCGTGCGCGGGACAAAACCGTCAACGCCGCGCGGCGGCATTCGCCATACGGACGGACATGCGACGAACGATCGTCGCGCCGACCGGCTTCCCTCAGGAAGGAATCGCCGGCTCGGACCCCGACCGTGCCTCCAATTCGCCCCGGAGGACGAGCACGTCGGGCGGAGCCTCGATGCCCAAGCGAACCCGGTCCCGGGCGACGCGAACGACCGTGATCACGATCGAGTCGCCCAGCCGGATGCGTTCTCTCTCCCTTCGGGAAAGCACAAGCATGGGACAATCTCCGTGTTGTCAAGAAGCCGCTCCGGTCGGTGGCGGGCGATCGCGGACGGCGTTCAGGCGGGTGGGTCAGGCGGCGCTGCGGTCCAAACTGAGATGGTTCAGCAACTGGGTCTTCTGAAACCGCTCGCCGCTGGCGTTGTAAAACAAAACCTGGTTGCGGTCGGTCTCCCAGATGGCCGTGAACTTCACCGCCCGGGGGCCGTGCAGGCAAAAGTAAATCCCGCACGGCCGGTCCCCACGGCGGAGAATCTTCTCGGTCATTTGGAAGGCGTCGATCTGAAGCTCATTGTAATCGCACAACGTCTCGTTCACGTAATCTCGTAGCTCGACCAGGCTATCGATCTGCCGAAAACGAGTCAACATCTGGGGTGAATACTCCTGAAAAACGCACAGGGACTGCGCCGACAGGCAGCGGTGCCTGAGTGGCGGGAAGTGGGAGGAAAGGCCGCCCGGAAATCCGCACAAGCTCCGACGTCATGCCGTGCCTGGACCAATCCGGTCTCACATCAACCGCGAACCGGCCAACGGTTCCGAGCCGCCTTTGAGTGCCGACAGATTAACCTATCGGCACGCCAGCGGGTGTTCCTTCGACTGAGAATAGGACGTTCTAGGAAATCTACGGGCTTTAGAAAAACACCTCGGAGCCAATGAACCTCAACGGAGCACCACGGCATGGTTGATCGAATCCGGTTTTGCGAAGTACCTCGTGTGGCTGGTACGTTTCATTTCGCTAACTGCGCTTCCCTTGATGTCAAGAAGTGATTACACTTATTGCTTGGGGCGCTCGATGTCCTAGACCGTTCTCCGATTGTCGCCATCACGGTTCTACGATCGCGGGAGTGTGCTGGCCATACCCCATCGGATTTCCCTAGACAAGGGGGTGGCCTGCGGAATCCGTGCCGGGGCTTCGGTGGAATGGCCGTCTTCCTCGGCGAACGACGTGCGCGCAAGGGTACCGTAGCGTTGCGCAGCACTCGGGCCAGGACTTGCCCGATCGAATCCTCCTCGGGTAAGATGCCTGGCCTTTCTTTTTTCGCCGCCGGGCGACCGCGATGAGCGAATTCGTACAGCAGCGCCACAAACCTCCGGCCGAGTTGGACCGGCCGCGCGATCTGGTCGTCGCCTGTGCCCCCATGCGGAGCAACGTGAACCTGTCGCGCATCGTTCGGGCGGCAGGCTGCTCGGGAGTGCGTCGGGTCATTTGTTGCGGCACGGGCCGAGTCCTGAACGAGATCGCCCGCGACGCCGGACACACCGTCACCCTCGAAATCCACCGCACCCTGCGGCCGGTTCTCGAGAAAATGAAGCGCGAGGGCTACCACCTCGTCGGCCTCGAGCAGACCGAGCACTCGAAACCGTTATACACCTATGCGTTTTCTCGCAAGACGCTTTTGGTGATCGGGAACGAACGGTTGGGCATCGAGCCCGAGACCCTCCGCCTCGTGGATGACGTGGTAGAAATTCCGGTCTATGGCCTGCCCTATGCCCACAACGCCGCCACGGCGGCCGCCATTGCGATCTACGAGTACTGCCGGCAGTACCCACGAGGGTAAACGCCGTTGGGCGAGCCGATCGTTCAGATGGACTGCCAGTCTTTCAGCCACTGGTACCGTGGCGGCAACGTGGCGAAGGCCCGGTCGGTCGCCTCGTCGAGCATCGCTTTTTCCTTCTCGTCGAGCTGGCGCCGTTCGAGCACGGCCAGGGCGGCGTTATCGACCTGTTCGCGGCTGATCAAGCCGGGAATGGGGGCGGTCATGGCCGGGTTGCAGAGGATGTAGCGGAGGGTCAAGCGCGCGAGCTGGCTGTCGGCCTCGGCCTGCGGATGCGTCGGCGAGCCGTCGCCCCGGAAGATCGAGTTGCTGGCGAAGGGCTTGATGCCGAACCACCCCACGTCGTGCTTGCGGATCGCGGCGAACAGCCCGCTGGAGTCGTCGATCACTTTCGTCTTGGCCGTATACGGCGTGAGGATCACCTCCATCTGGGCTGGGTAGGTTTCGATCATCTTCTTCAGGTGCGGCCGGTCGTGGGACGACACGCCCACAAACCGCGCCCGGCCGGTCTTCTTGGCCCAGTCGAGCGCGGCGGCCACCTCGTCGAGTTCCGCGTCGCTGTGCATGGGGCTGTCGGTCAGGAGGCTGATCCGCCAGAGATCGACATCCTCCAGGCCGGCCTCTTTCATCCCTTCGTCGAGCCCTTGCTTCAGCTTCGCGGCCGAGCGCCACTCGGGGAAGCGGCTTTCCTTGACGTGCCACGAGTAGCCGAAGTACATCTTGTCCCGCCGGCCCCTCAGAGCCCGGGCATAGGCCAGGATCTCTTCGCCGCAGCACGCGTCGACGTAGTTGATGCCCCGCTCGATGCACTGCGAGACGACGTCGGCGCGGTTCTTCTGGAAGGCTTCGTCGTCGATGCGCATGGTCATCCAACCTTGGGGCTCGTGGCCGCCGATCACCTTGACCAGGCGTTTCCAATGTCCGCCCAGCGCGATGCACGAGACCATCAGCCCCGTCTTGCCGCAGCGCCGGTACTCCATGTCGGGGTGGTAATTGAGGATCTTGCTCGTGTCGGCGCCGGCCGGATTGCCGGCCAGCACGGTCGCGGTGGCCGACAGCCCCGCGGCCACGCCGACGGCCGCGGCGGCACTCTGATGGATAAACTCCCGACGGTTGATTTTGTCGTGCGACATCACGGGACTCCTGATAAGACCCTTTCGGACCGCCGCTCCGCCGGCCTATGGCAGTTTCAGGTCGGACGGTCGCACCCCCTTGGTGTGTTTGCCGAAACCGAAATTCGTGGGCCGGTACTCACCCACGAGGTCGACGTTGGCCCGCGCCGGAATCCGGTCCTCCATGCCCAGGCACCAGTACGCGGCGTTGACCAACAGACGCCGCAAGCCCTCACTCGCCAGATCCGTGGCCGCCCCCATGGTCGTGGTGAAGACACGACCGGTTTGCCCGCCGCGGCCCTGGTAGGTCTTGATCCAGCCGATGGGCATCATGGGGTCGTTCTTCTGATTCTTGACCGGCGGATCGGTCGGCTTCATGCCTTCGAGCACCTGCCCCAGCACCAGCGGCTGGCTGTCGCCGGGCAACGGCAACCGGACCGTGTACACGTCGGTCGGCCCCCAGATGTCTTCGCAGCCCCGCACGATCGGGTGGTTCTCCATGCCCTTGGCCACCACGCCCCGCGTGCTCTCCTTGCCGTGGTGCCCGTGGTGGTTAATCCATGTTTCGCCGAGGATCTGCCGCCCAAACCCACCATCCCACTCCTTGCTGTTGAAACTCCACTTCGCGTACGTCTTGCCGGGGGGGATGTTGAAGGCGTGGGTGGCGGTGCGCATGCCGATGATCGGCTTGCCCGCCTCGACGTACTCGACGACGTGCCGCATCTGATCGTCGGGCAGGTTGCGGAAACGGGTGGCGATAATCATCAAGTCGGCGGTCTTCAGCGCCTCCAAGCCCGGGATGTTGCTTACGTTCGTCGGATTGATCGTGCCGTCGGGGTCCATGCCGAAGAGCACGGTACACGTAAAGCCGTGCCGGACGGCGAGGATTCTGCCGAGTTGCACGAGGGCCTCTTCGGAGCGGTACTCTTCGTCGCCGGAGACGAGCACAATGTGCTTCCCCTTGCCCGGCCCTTCTTTGCCCTCGTACACGACCCAGGGGTCGTCCGCCCAAGCCACGGCGCCGAAAGCCAAGGTCAACGCCACGGAAATCGCACGAAGCGTCCAGGTCGAGTGCATGGTGTGGTCCTCAATGGCTAAGGTTCACTGGCTCTTCGATTCGGGGGCCGTGCCGGGCGGTAGGAGGTTCATCTCGATGTGCATCTCGATATCCTGGTCGAGTTTCACCCCCCCGATACGGATCTCGATTTTCATCCGCGTCTTGCCCGTACTCTCGATGATGCGGCCGGCGGCGTTATCGAAATAGATGGTGCCCCGGTTGTCCTGTTGCTTGACCGCGAGGTTGGCCTGCCCGATCTTATCGCCGAACTGCATCTTCACGGTCGAGGCGATCTTCTCGAGCGGCTTACCGCCGCGGTTCTCTTCGCCTTCGTAGCGGAAGGTGGTGTCGAGTAGGGCCTTGCCGAACATCGCGTTTTTCAGCGTGGCCTGGTGACTCCACGTCTTGCCAGGCACGACAGGCTCTTCGGGGAGCACGGCGAGGTTGGCCATCTGCCGGAAACTGTCTTCCGAGAACATCTCGCCCGCCGGCCCCAGGCCCTTCTTCATCTGCTCCAACATTCCTTCGGGGAATTTCATGTCGCGGGTGGTACCGCACGAGGTGATCTTGACCCGGATCGGCTGCTTGACGATGGCCCCCAGGATCGGTGCCAGCTTCGCCGCGAGCCCTTCCGGCGGCTTGTCCGAGGCCGAATCGTAATCGACGCCCGGCCCCTGCGGAAGGGTCATGGTCATGCGGATCCGCTCCACGGTCTGCGTCACCGAGGCCGTGCCCTCGTCGTCGACCGAATCGACCTTCTGGCTCATGTCCAAGGTCTGCGTCATCGACACCTTGACGGGCTTGTCCTGAGTGGTGACATTCTGGACCATGTCCTGACGCATGACGTAACGGATCGTCTCGCCAGGCTTGAACTTGTAGCGAAGGGTCTTCTCGGCCCGCGCGACGCCGGCGCCAATGGCCAAGGCCGCCAGGCAACACAGACCGCCGGCAACCAGACGGGCATTTCTCGACATGGTCAGACTCCTCTCGGTACAGGGACAAAGGGACCTGCCGCCGTCGCAAGAGGCTGTTTGCCAACACGGACAACCGCCCTGCTTCCAAGGCCTCGTCCCAACCGGACCCTCGCCGCGCGAGCCCGTCTCAGCTTCTGGACAGCTTCTGGCACCCTGCCATCTTGGGGCCGGGACGCGCGGTAGTCAAGCTGAACCAGAAGTTCGGCACCGCCGGATTACCAGAAAGCGAAAGCCCAGATGCGGCCGATCGCAAGAAGACACCCTCGATCGCGGCCGAAGCCCCGGCGTGCTGTGCAAAGACACCCCACGGCAGGTCCTTAGGCACACCACCCATCGATACGGTTTTTCCAGCCCAAGCGTCCGCGATTGCCCCGTCGAGTCCGTCAACCACCGCCGCGTGATGCGCAGCCCGCCCATCGGCCGCAAGTTGCCTTCTAATAAGGGTTTGACAACACCACCGCCCGACGGGATGATGAAGAAGGCCGCCTACTCGGTGCGATCGCGACCGGTGGTCGCGCCTCGATCGGGAACTTTCCACCGTGGCACTGCGTCCAACTCCCTGGAAGAGCCGTGAACGACGACGCCCAACTGATCGAGCAAACCCTGGCGGGTCAGTCGGCGGCGTTCGGCCGGTTGGTCGAAAAATACCAGGACCGGCTGTACAACACGATGGTCCATGTCGTTGGGAGCTGCGATGACGCCCGCGACGTGGTCCAAGACGCCTTCGTCCAGGCCTTCCTGAAGCTGGAGACGTTTCACCAGAACTGTGCGTTTTACACCTGGCTGTACCGCATCGCGTTCAACGTGGCAGCCAGCCTTTGTCGGCGCAAGCGGCCGTCGGTCTCGGTGGAAGAGGCCCGGGAATCGATGGGGCGCGAGCCGATCGACGGGGGGGTCGGACCATCGGAGCACATGGAACTCGAGGAGCGACGCCGCCAGATCCACAAGGCCATCGCCGCGCTGGGCGACGAGTACCGCATGGTGTTGGTGCTGCGGGAAATGGACGGATACTGCTACGAAGAGATCGCCGAGATGCTGGACCTGCCCGTGGGCACCGTGCGCAGCCGCCTGCACCGAGCCCGGCTTCAGCTCCGCGATATGCTCAAAGATGTGCTGCAACTCGACGACTGACAGGAACGGAGAAGGCGAAGCATCCCAACACATGGTCAAGAACGGACGGTTCGCGGCGGGGGTGATGTATGAGCCGGTCTTCGGAAAATGACGAATTGCTCAGCGCCTACCTCGACGGTGAGCTTGCGTCGGACGAGCGCGCGCACGTCGAGCGGTGGCTCGCCGAGGACCCTGCCGCGAGGAGGACGTTCCAGGAGTTTCAGGCGATTCGCTCGGCAATCCAATCGCTTCCGTCGCATCGTCTCGACGCGGCGTTTCCCGACCAGGTTCTCCGGGCGGCCGAGCGGCGGATGCTGTGCGAACCGCTGGAAGTGGACCCCTCGGAGCTGCGCCCGGCCACGGCTCGCGGCGTCCAGAGTGTGCTGCGCCGGGCGCTGCGTCCGAGGAACGTCCTCTGGCCAGCGGTCGCCGCGGCCGCCGCGCTGTTGATCGCCCTGTGGCACTCCGACCCTTCCCGTCCGGTAGCCGACGGGCCCGCCTCGGAGCG
>DYLT01000537.1 GCA_020721945.1 Blastopirellula marina | reverse complement strand
TGAACCTTCCGAGTGCCGGGTCCATCCATCTGGCTCGCATGTAGATCAGGCCGGTTTCGTCTTCGGAGGTATGCCCGAGCGAGCCGACGAACTTGTGGCGGCTCGTGCCGCTGTCCCCGGCGCGGACAAGGCCGTAGACGAACTGCGACGTGTTCCCGCCCGAGACGCACTGGACGAGGCGGTTCTGACTGTCCCAGGTGTTCAGCCGTCCGCCGCCGGAGAGGGTGTTGCCGTTGAGGTGGGCGTGGCTGAGCATCGCAAGGCCGCGGACGTGGCCAGCGCTGCCACAGTCCTGGCCTAGCTCGGTCATCATCCGCAACGCAAGGCCACCGCGATCATGACCGCGCACAACGGAATCCGATCAGGCCACTCACGTCCCACGGGTAGTAGGCTCCCCTGTAACCGACGTGCTTCGCGAGCATCCAGGGGCCCATGCCCCGAACAGCCCTGGCCGGGCAATCCGCTGGGCGAGGGGGTGCGATCCCATCGGGCCCGTCCAGCCGTGCGTACCTGTCGAACGCGTACCAGTCGGCGCACCATTCCTCGACGTTCCCTAGCATGTCGAGACAACCATAGGGGCTCGCGCCGCTCGGGAAGCTCCCCACGGGTGCACATTCCACCTCGGATCCAACGGGGCCCATGGTGCACCGTGCCTCGATGTCCGTGTCCCAGCCCCATGGGAACGGGCGGCCGTCCGGCCCTCGTGCCGCTTTCTCCCACTCGAGCTCCGTAGGCAGTCGCTTACCGATCCAGTCACAATACGCCAGCGCGTCATACCAGCTCACCAGCACTACCGGATGATCAGCCGTACCCGGAGGGTACGTAACGGCCGACGCGTCCCAGTTCAGGACCGCAAAGCGTGGTTGGTATGTACGGGCGGTTGGGACCGGGTAATCGGTCTCGCGCAGGAAGGCGCGGTACTCCCTGTTGGTCACGGGCACGCGGTCAATCCAGTAGCCTCCTAGAGTCACGGTACGCTGCGGCTTGGCTGACGCAAGCAAGTCCGAGCCATCGGCGTCCAACGCCATCTCGTCGGGTCCGCAACCCAACACGAACTCGCCCGCCGGTACCCAAACCATGGATGCGGAAGCAAGACTATCCGCCTCTTCCTGCCGCGTCATCTACAGGTTCCCGTTCAACCTGTCAAGTGCCGCTGCTTCCTCGTGCATGCCGGCACAGTCAAGCAGAATGGCGATGCAATCGAGCGGGTCCCACATGAGGTATGCGATGACTGAGCAGTTCAGGGTAACTCCGAAACGCCCTTTGGCCCAACCACGAACCCCTCGAGGGATCGTCCCGTGCGGTCCGTGCTTCCATGCGCCGGTGTGGATGACGAAGGAGCCCATGTCCTTGCCCTTGAAGATCAGGGCCACATCCTGAAGGTACCGGCTTCCGGCCTGGTAGTGTCGGTCTATGCGGTAGAACCAGCCCGGCAACCCCGGGATCGGTAGCTCCTTGACCTGACCGTCGGCATCCCACAAGGACACGGCGTTCGACCCGCAGTACTCGAACCAGTTCGCCCCGTCTCTGGCCGGGTCCTCCGAGATGAACCGCCCGAGCGACGGGTCCATCCATCTCGCTCGCATATAGATGAGCCCGGTTTCGTCTTCGGACG
>DYLT01000536.1 GCA_020721945.1 Blastopirellula marina | reverse complement strand
CGCCGACGTGTCGTTCACGGTGGCCGTCAAGGACGGCAAGGTCGTGCTCCAGGCCCGCCCGATCGCGTGACATGCGATCGGTCGTCGGCACCCCTCCTCTTTGACCGTTCTCGCGGCAACGAGACAATAGTCGTGACACATCTCGACTTGCGTGTAGAATTGTCAGGTAGCCCGTACCGGAGTCGGGGGCCATGAAGCGCCTGTATGAAACGGTCATCGCAAAGCACTTCCGCGAGAACCGGCAGATGTTGTTCCTGTCCGGCCCGCGGCAGGTGGGAAAGACGACGACGGCCCGCACGACCGCCGCCGCGCTCGGCGAACACCGCTACTACACGTGGGATGACGACGATGACCGCCTGAAGATCGTCGGGGGACCCTCGCGGATTGCCGCCGACATGAACCTGCATCGCCTGCGAGGGGACCCTCCGCTGGCCCTCTTCGACGAGATCCACCACTACCGGCACTGGAGGACCTTCCTGAAGGGCCTGTTCGACGCGCACCCCGGCGAGGTCCGTGTTCTCGTGACGGGGAGTGCCCACCTCGACGTGCTCAGAAGGGGCGGGCGTGGTTTGATGGGCCGATACTTCCCCTATCGGATGCACCCGTTGTCCCTGGCCGAGTTGACAAGCCCCGAACCGCGCGAAGAAGGGCTGACGGGGCCCCCTCGATCCGGAGACCCGGGGGCCCTGGACGCCCTGGTCCGGTTCGGAGGCTTCCCTGAACCGTTCACCCGCCAGAGCGAGCGGTTCTCGCGCCGCTGGGGCCGGCTCCGGATGGAGCAACTCATCCGCGAGGACCTGCGTGACCTCACGCGCGTTCAGGAGGTAGGCCAGGTCCGCGTGCTCGCAGAGCTGTTGCGGCGCAGCGTGGGCCGAAACGTCAGCCTGGCTTCCCTGTCCCGGGAGGTCAAGGCGACGATCACGACCGTCTCGCGCTGGATTGAAGCCCTGTCCGCCCTGTACTACTGCTTCCAGGTGCGGCCGTACTTCAGAAACGTCTCGCGCGCCTTGCGCAAGGAGCCCAAGTTCTATCTGTGGGACTGGTCGGAGGTGCCCGACCCGGGGGCGCGGATCGAGAACCTGATGGCTGCGGCGCTTCTCAAGGCGTGCCACTTCTGGACCGACCACGGGCTGGGCGACTGCGGCCTGCATTACCTGAGAGACCGGGAGAAACGGGAAGTGGATTTCCTGGTGACGGTCGACGACCGCCCCACCCTGCTGGTCGAAGTGAAGGCGTCCACGCCTCCCGCGATCCCGGCCGCCGTGTATCATTTCCAGGCTCAGACGGGCGCCCGGCACGCCCTCGTGGCCGCCTTCGACTTGCCGTTCGTGGAACGCGACTGCTTCGACCTCCGGAAGCCAACCGTGGTCCCCGCCGCGACCCTGTTGTCGCAACTCGTGTAGGAGGTCGTCCCGAATCCGCCATCAATTGCCGCAAGTCTTCGAATAAACATGACATCTGCGTCGTTTCATTTCACCACCCTGGGGCTGCGACAAGTCAAGGTCTTCCGTCGTGCTGCCAAGATCGTGGTGGCCGGCCCGAGCCGGCGCGGCCGCGCGCCTTCAGAAGTGCACGCCCGCGGTGAAACCCAGCAGGTGGGCCGTGGTCTTGTAGGT
>DYLT01000180.1 GCA_020721945.1 Blastopirellula marina | reverse complement strand
CCCAACTGATGCTCGGCAAGCGGCTCTCGGACATCGGTCTGGTGCAGCGCCGGGTGCCCCACTTCGGGGTGAAGGAGGCCGTGTTCCCGTTCAATATGTACCACGACGTCGACCCGGTACTCGGGCCCGAGATGCGTTCGACGGGCGAGGTGCTGGGCATGGCCGATTCGTTCGGCCTGGCCTTCTACAAGGCGGAAGACGCGGCGGGCTCGCGCTTGCCGCTGGAGGGAACGGTCCTCATCACCGTGGCGGACCGCGACAAGCCGGGCGTCGTCGATGTGGCACGCCGTTTCGCCGAGTTGGGCTTCGCGATCAAGGCCACCGAGGGCACCTACGCCCTCTTGGCGGCCCACGGCATCCGCTCCGAGCGGATCCTCAAGATGCGCGAAGGCCGGCCCAACATCGCCGATGCGATCGTCAATGGCGAGATCCAACTGATCGTCAACACCCCCCGTGGCAAACTCGGCACGGCCGACGACGCGTACATCCGCATCACGGCCATCAAACGCCGTGTGCCCTACATCACCACCATCGCCGCGGCCCTGGCCGCCGCCAAAGGCATCGCCGCGTGCCGCCAAGGCCGCGGCCAGGTCAAAAGCCTCCAAGGCTACCACGCCGAAATCGGCCCCACGCGGCACGCCTGACGCAACGATCCGGCGACGCACTCGGGGCCAGGCGCTGGGCCTGTTGCTTCCGGCCATCGCACGCGCCATCATAAGGTGGTGTGAGAAACGGTCGGACTCGACCGCACCAGACCGCCAGGATACCCCGTTGGGAGGCTTGCGATGTTTCCGTGTCGAATCGGCTACCCGTGGCTTGTCGTCGCGCTACTGATGAGCTTCGCAAGGATCCACGCGGCCGGCGAACCGGCCGCGCCGCCCCTGGGGCCGGTGGGCGTGGCCAAGGTCGATATCACCCCCGAGACTCCCGTGCGCATGTACGGTTACGCGGCGCGAAAGACCGAGTCCGAGGGCATCGCGGGTCGGCTGAAGGCCTCGGCCCTGGCGCTGGGGGGTGACGAGGGCGAGGGGCCGGCCGTGCTCTTGGCCGTCGATTGCGGGGCCGTGCCCGCCGAGATTCACCACGAAGTGCTTCGCCGCATCCAAGCGAAGGCACCACTGCGGCCCGAGCGGTTCATGCTCTGCAACGCGCACAACCACTCCGGGCCGGATCTGAAAGGCATGCGGTCGTTCTCCGGCACGGAGCGCCAGCACATGGAGCAGTACGCCAAGCGGATCACCGAACGTCTGGAAGACGTGGTGCTCCGGGCGTTGGCCTCGCGCAAGCCCGGCCGGCTCGCACGGGCCCGGGGTTCGGTGCCATTTGCCGCGAATCGCCGCGTGCTCAAGGATGGCAAGTGGTCGGGCTTCGGCGCGGTCCCCGACGCACCGGCCGATCGGAGCCTGCCGTTGCTTCGCGTGACCGACGCCGACGGCAAGCTCTTGGCCGTGGTCGTCAATTACGCTTGCCACAACACGACCTTGCGCGGGAACTTCAAGCAGATTCACGGCGATTGGGCCGGTTGCGCCCAGGAGTTCATCGAGGCCGAGCACCCCGGCGTGGTCGCGCTGGTCACCGTGGGTTGCGGGGCCGACGCCGATCCTTGCCCGCACGGCACTGTCGAGCTTTGCCAGCGTCACGGCCGGGCCATGGCCGACGAGGTCAAACGTCTGTTGGCCGGGCCGTTTCGCCCTATCGAGCTCAGGTTGACCGCCCGGTCGGCACCCCTGGAAATCCCCTTCGATGCCCCCCCGCCGCTCGACGAGCTTCGCACGCTGGCCAAGCGGTCCTACTCGGCCAAGCGCTTGCTCGACCGTCTCGAGCGCGGCGAGACGCTGCCACCGGCGCGCACGTTCGGCGTGGCCGTCTGGGCCTTCGGCGACGACCTTGCCATGGTCTTCCTCAGCGACGAGGTGGTCGTCGATTACGCCCTGCGCATGAAACGCGAGTTCGACGGCGACCGGCTGTGGGTCACGGCCTACACGAACGACGTGTCGAATTACGTGGTGTCGAAGCGGCTTCTCGGGGAAGGGGGCTACGAGGTGAACCACTCGATCAGCGGGCTGGTTTCGTTCGGCCGGCCCGAGCGGCTCCAACCTCCGATGGAAGACCGCATCATCGAGCGCGTCCGGTCGCTCTTGCCCGAGACCTTCCGCAAAGGACGTGACAACCGGTAGATCGGGTGTACGCGAGAAAGCCACGAGGCGCCGCCTCGTGGTTCACCGCGCGGCCCGGAGCAGCCCGGCCCGGCAGACGGCCTTCAGCCGGCTCCAAGCGTCGCGGCCGGTCGTGCGTCCGGCCAACAGGTCGCGGTAGACGCTGACGATCTGCGCATGCGGTTCGTCGGCGCCGTCGAGCAACTCGACGCGAAAGTCGCGCACCCCCCGGTCGATCAAACCGGGGATGATCTCCGCGGCACTCTGGGGTAGCGCATGAAACAGCGTGTTCCGGCAGCCCGCGTCCGCCCGCAGCAAATGTCGGGCGCCCAAGGGATCGCCGAGCCGGACATCGTACCGGCGGCACGGCCGGCCGCAGTTGGTACGGTTGGTTCCCCGCGAGAGCACCGCGCAGAACACGCAGTGCTCGGTGTGGAACATGGGCATGTGCTGGTGGACGACCACCTCGAGCCGTCCGGGCGGCGTCGCGCCGGCCAGGTCGAGCAACTGGCCGCGGTCGAGGTCATACGAAGCCGTCACACGACCAGCGCCCTGCTCGACGAGCCATCCGGCGGACAGGGCGTTTGCGACATGGAGCGAAAAGTCGGCCACGGCGAACATGCCGTGCTCGCGGAAGAAGTCCAACCCCGCGAGATTCCGCACCAGGACGCCCTCGGGCGCGCGGCGCAGTATCTCACGGAACCAGCCCGTCTCGCCCGGCTTGTGCATGCGCGGGGTGGCCAGAAAAATCGTGGCCCCAGCCGCCCGGGCCGCTTCCACCGCCTTGGAGGATTGCCCCAGATCGGCGAAATCGGCAATGACGTGGTCGGCCCCCGCGGCCAGGACGGCCTTCAACGCATCGAGCGATCGGCAAAGCACGTGCAAACGGCAGTCCCCGCGTGCCGGCGCGTGCCGACTCGCCGGAGCGCCGGCTTCGGCGCGCGGCGCGGTTGGCGCGAGCAACCTGGCCACGACCGATCGCGGCACGACATCCCGCTCGGCCGGCTGGGTCGCCGCGGCATCCAGTTGCCGCACCATCTCGCGGCGCATCGTGCCCAAGATGCTCAAGGGGATCATGGGCCGGCCACGGATCCGTGCATCGAGCGTGCGCAGGCGATACACGGTCTGGCCCAATCGGCCTAACTGGGTCCGCAAAGTCTCCGCGGAAAGGGGGTGTTTGACGGCCTCGGCCAGCACTTGGGGCGAGAGGATACGGCAGGTGGCCCCGGACGCCGCACGGCCCTCGATGCGCATCGGCTCCCCCGGGGCCGCCTCGACCACCACGTCGAGATCGACGCGGCGTCTCGGCTCGGGACCGGCGTACGTCTTGCGAAGCCGCCGGGTCAGGTCGGGATCGTCGGTCTTCCACACCCTCTGGCCGACGACCAGCCTACCGAGGTCGATCGCGCCGTGCCGGAATCCAAGGTCGACCACACCCGAATCGACCGGCGTGCCGACCGGCCGACCGCGGCGCACGACCTCATAGACCCGGCCCCCCTGTTCGGCGTTCTCCGTACCGGGGCCCTCGAACACCACGCCATCGCCGCGCCGGACGCTCGCCGCCAGGGCCACGCGCACACGTCCTTGACGCACGCCGCGCACCTCGCCCAACAGCACGCCCCGGTTGGCGGAACTTCTGCCGGGCACGAGCGATGGGTGATCATGTCCTTCGAGCCAACCGTGAGACCGACCTCGCGAGAACGTCAGCTCGAGGTCCTCGATCTCCTGCCGTGTGAACTCGACGGGTCGGCCGGCTACGGCCGAGTCGATCGCGCGGCGGTAGTGCCGGACCGCGGCCGCCACGTAATCGGCCGACTTCAATCGGCCCTCGATCTTGAAGGCCGACACCCCCGCGGCCATCAATGGCGGCACGAGATCGTAGGCCGCCAGGTCTGGCGGGCTGAGCAGGTACTTCCGGTCGCCGAGGTCGATCTCCTTACCGTCACACCACAGCCGGTACGGGAGGCGGCAGGCTTGGGCGCACTGGCCGCGGTTGGCGCTGCGGCCTCCGAGCGATGCGCTGGCCAGACATTGACCCGAGTAGGCCACGCACAAGGCCCCGTGGACGAATGCCTCCCATTCGACCGGATGCGGGTCGTCCGCCTGATTGGCGGCGGACACCTCGGCGATCTCGGCCATCGACCATTCCCGGGGCAGCACCACGCGACGGATGCCGAGGGACCGCGCCACGCGGAGACATTCGGCGCTAGTGAGCGACATCTGGGTCGAGGCGTGGATGGGCCATTCGGGGCAGAGCGCTCGCACAAGCCGGGCCGCGCCGAAATCCTGGACCAACACCGCGTCGACTCCCGCGGCGAGGGCCTGCCGGGCCTTGCGCTCGAAATCCGCCAGTTCGTGAGAGAACACCAGGGTGTTCAACGCGAGGTATGCCTTGACGCCGCGGCGATGCAGAAAGGCCACCAGGCCGGGCAAGTCCTCGTCCGCAAAGTTCGCCGCCCTCGCCCGCGCGTTGTACCCGCTGGCAAGCCCGAAATACACGGCGTCGGCCCCGTTCTCCACCGCGGCGCAAGCGCAGTCGCGGTCCCCGGCCGGCGCCACGAGTTCCGGCCGACGCGGCGGCACGCATTTGTGGAAAGACCGACCAGCCACCCAAGGAACCCTCATGCCAGGGCCTGGAACACAACGGCTTGGGCGATTTCCTCCGACCCGCGGAAGCGAAGCGCCGTCGGGTTCCCTGAAGAATGCCCTCGAGTCGCGCTGCCATCATTGTACGGTTTGGCGCACGATGCGGCGCGGCCCGCACGCAGCCCTTGCCGGGCCGGGGACCGGCTCGATCTCGTCTCGCCGTGCGAGCGACGGCTCACCCGAGGTGCTCGACGACAATCCGAATTCCGATGGCGATCAGCACGCAGCCGCCGGCGACCTCGGCCCAGCGCCCGCCGCGCCGACCGAGCCGGCTGCCGAACACGATGCCCAGCGCGCTGAGGATTCCGGCCACTAGCCCGATGACCACCGCGGGGCCCCAGATCGAGACCTCCAGACACGCCATGCTGAAGCCCACGGCCAGTGCGTCGATGCTCGTGGCGATCGAGAGGGTCACGAGCGTGAGGCCGCGTGTGGGGTCGGTCCTGGCCTCGGGCACTTGGGCCTGTCGCGCTTCCCACAGCATGTGGCCGCCCACATAGTTCAACAGCACCAGGGCGAGCCAGTGGTCATAGGGGGCCACCTGCTCGGCGACCTGCCGGCCGCCCCACCAGCCGACCACCGGCATGAGGAATTGGAATAACCCGAAATGAAAGGCCATGCGGAACGTATGCCGCGGCGTGACCGACGGCAGCACGAGCCCCGTGGCGATCGACACGGCCAGCGCGTCCATCGCCAATCCCACCGCAATGCCCAACAGGGTCAAGGTGCTCAATCGGCCTCTTTCCGATCAATCCAGGTCGCGTGCGCCACGTCCTCCCACCGGGCCCCGGCCCCGATGCGCGAGGTTGATTCTGCCGGAAATGCTTGGGGGCGGCAAGCGCAACGGGCGGGTTTGGTCCCTACCCCAATCCCGATTGCGGTGCCGGGGCGCTTCGCCATACAATAGCGCCCACGATTTCCCCACGACCTCGGAGGCTGGCCCCATGCACCTCTCGCGGAGAGACTTTCTGCGGCACTCGGCACTCGGCTCGATCGGCATGCCGACGGCCTTGGCAGCGCTTGCCCCCGGCGAAGCGGCCTGGGGCCAGGACGGGAAGCCAAAGCCCTCGCGGCCGATCGCGCTGTGCCTGGTGTCGGGGTCGCTGGAATACAAGTCCGACGCCTCGCTGGTGGTGTTCCAAGAGTATGTCGAGAGGAACTGCCCGGTCCGTTGCACCCGGGCGTTCCTCCGCACCGAGAGCGACCTGCCCGGGCTGGATCAACTGGCTCGTTGCGACGCCATGTTGCTCTTCACGCGCCGCCTGAAGCTGCCCGACGAACAGCTTGAGCATGTCAAGCGGTACTGCCGGCGCGGAGGCCCGATCGTTGCCTTGCGCACGGCCAGCCATGCGTTTCAGACGTGGCTCGAACTGGACAAGGAGGTGCTCGGCGGCGACTACCAGGGGCATTACGGCAACCAGTTCAAGACCGAGGTGCGGATCGTCGAGTCGGCCAAGGACCATCCGATCCTCAAGGGATTCGCGCCGTTTGTTTCCGACGGCAGTCTTTACAAGAACCCGAAGATCGCCCCGGATTGCCAGGTGCTGCTGACCGGAGCGATTCCGGGACACCGCGAGCCGATCGCGTGGACACGACTCCACCGGGGGGGCCGGGTGTTCTACACGTCGTTGGGGCATCCGAACGATTTTCAACAGCCCGCCTTCCTTCGCATGGTGGCCAACGCCGTGCTCTGGACGACCCGTCGGGTGTGAAGCGTCGGGTGGCTCGGGAGATTCCTCTTGCCCTTTCGCTTGTGCCAGACCGCTGGCGCCCATGCGAGGAGTGCTTGAACCCGCGGCAGCCTTGAGTTATTCTGGTAGTGGGAAGTCCTTGCACCATTCGGTGAGGTCTGGGCGCAACCTCCACCGACTTGCAAACGCGGGGATAGTTTCTGGCGGATCAGAAAGAGTCTGGGCATCCCACGCCAGAGTGGTTTCGCAACAGGCCAACAGTGGTATTGCTTCTCAATCGGCCCGGATCGTCGCCGCGGCCGACTGAAGCCGCGCGTGCGGCAAGTCTTTTTGGGACCATGGATTATGAACACACAGCGGTGGTTGGTGCGGCATTGGGCGTGGTTGGGCTTGGCGGCGGTGCTTTGCGCGGGAATAGGTCTGTCGCGCCAAGTCTCGGCGGCTGAAGAAGAGGCCAAGCCGGCCGCCGCCGAAGGCGAGGGCGACGCCAAGGCCGAGCAGGCCGAGGCCAAACCCGAGGGGACCCCCGGCGCGCCGAAGCAGGTCAAGTCGGCCTTGGAGTGGTTCATCGAAGCGTCCGGGTTGATCGGGCTGTTTATCCTGGCCCTGTCGGTCTACTTCGTGGCCACGGTGGGCAAGCTCTTTTGGGAACTGCGGCTTCCCATTGCGGTCCCGCCGGAAATCACCGGCCGGGTCCAAGACCTCTTGAGCCAACGGGATTTCAAGGGCGTGTTCAATGTGGTCAAGGACGACGATTCGATATTCAGCCGGCTATTGAGCACGGGCATTACGGAGCTACCCAACGGCCTGGCCGAGGCCCGTGATGTGATGGACCGGGTGGGCGAGGCGATCCATGTCGAGCAGGAAAAGCGGATCAGCGTCCTGGCCGTGCTGGGCACGTTGGGGCCGATGATCGGTCTGTTGGGTACGCTCAAGGGGATGATCTCCAGCTTCAGCGTGATTGCGATGTACGATACGACATTGAAGGCCAGCCAAGTGGCCGGCGGCATCTCCGAGGCGCTGCTGCTGACCTTCGAAGGCGTGGCCCTGTCGGTGCCCTCGATCTGGTTCTTCTCGTTCTTTCGCAATCGCGTGTCGGTGATCACGACCACGGCGGCCTTGGAGGCCGACAATTACTTGCGGCACTTCGCCCATGCGGCTCGGGGCAAGCCGGCGGGGGCTCCGGTGGCTCAGCCCACCCAAACCCAGTCCGTCCCGAAGACCGCGCCGCGCCTGGAGTCGTAACGATCACCCGATCGGCGCCGCGGGGCGGCCACGGCGAGCCGTTCCGCGAGGTCGATGGCCCGCCAAGGATGTCTCTCGAACGACGTGGGGAGTTGCCCGCGCATGTCGGAACTCGAAACTTCCTCCGGAAAACCGAACCTTACCCCGATCCTCGACATGGTCTTTCAGCTCATCACCTTCTTCATGCTGGTGATGAACTTCAAGGCCGCCGCCCTGGACACCAGTCTCCGGTTGCCCGTCGTCGGAAGCGCCCGGGCCGTCGATGCCCAGGGCCAGGTCTCGCTGTTGATTCTCAACATCACCAAAGAGGGCAATTTGAACGTGTACGGGCAATCGCGCACGGTGGAAAGCTATATTGCGGGCGAAGCCCAGGCCGAGTTGCTCGCGGCCAAGCAGAAGAACCCGAAACTCCAACCCGGCGACGAGCTGCCCACGACGGTCGTCATCCGGGCCGACCGGGGCACCGAGTACCACATGGTCCACCGGGTGATCGAGGCGTGCCAGCAGCACGGGTTCCGGAACTTCGCCCTGAAGGCCCTGAACCGGGAAGAGGGATGACATGAGTCGACGCAGACGCCGCACATCGCAGGAAGAGGTCGAGCTGAACCTGGCCGCGATGCTCGACATGGCGTTCCAACTGTTGACGTTCTTCATCCTCACGTTCAAGCCGGCGCCGGTCGAGGGTCAGGTCAACCTCCGCTTGCCGCCGCCGACCCCCGTGCTCCAAAAGGGGCAGCAACGCGACATCGGCGAAATGGCCCCGAAAGAGGGCGAGGTCCCCAAGGGCGTCAGCACCCTGGTCATCACGCTGAACAACAACATCCAGAGCCGGGACCCGGGCAAGGCCCTCTCGTACACCATCGGCGAGTTGGGCGAGGGGAGCACCGTCGGAACGCTCGATCAATTGAACAACAAGCTCCAGTCGATTTTCAGCAATCCGGTCAACCCGTTCGAGCAGGTCATTATCCAGGTGCCCTCGCGCGTTCGCTACGACGAGTTGATGAAGGTCGTGGACGTGTTCACCCGGCAGAAGATGCCCGGCGACAAAAAACTCTCGCTGAGTTTCGTGGAGCTTCCCCAGACCGAGGTGCCGGCCAAGTAGCCAAGGCTGCCGACCGGCCGGACAGACACCCGAATTCCCGGAACGAAAGGCATTCTCAGGCGTCCCATGCGGCGCGGGCCCCGGCATCGCACACCTTCGAGGCGGATGTTCAGCGGCGGCGAGATGCTGCGCCTGTTGAGCATGATCACCATGCTCGTGGTGATCGCCATGTTGATGTCGCGCGCCCGCGACCCTTCGGTCTGGCGGTGGCTTGCCAGCGACGAAGCGGCCGAACCCGAGTCGAACGCCGCGGAACCCATGACCGCCGAGGCCTCCAGCCACGCCGCGGATGCGAAGGCCCCGTCTGCCACGGCGGCCTCCGCGACGCCAGCGCAATCGCCAGGTGATTCGACCACCGGTGTGGATTCCCCGTCTCCAGCCCCTGGCCTTGCCGCTCTGACCGACCAGGACGGCGAGGAGTGGGATGCCTTCAAGGAAGAGGCGCTCGCGCTGGACGATTTCACATTCTTCTTCCAGCGCGAAGAGATGGAGGCCTACGACCGGTTGGTCCGCTGGGTCCTGCGCCAGACGTTCGAGGGGATGTGGCAGCGGGCCGGCCAAGAGCGCGGCAAGGTGACGTTCAACGATTTCGTGCAGCACCGCAAGCAGCTTCGCGGCAAGCTCGTGCGTCTGGACTTGCACCTGCGCCGCGTCCTCAAAATGCCCGAGAAGACCCGCGATGGCGCGGAACTGTACGAAGCCTGGGGCTACACCACGCAGTCGGGAGGGTGGCTCTACAGCGTCGTGATCGTCGACAAACCCAACGACCTTCCGGTCGGCGAGCTGATTCAAGAAGACGTGCGCGTGGCCGGTTACTTTCTGAAGATGCTGAGCTACCATTCGGCGTTGTCGAAGCCGGGCGACAAGCCGTTGTATGCCCCGGTCTTGGTGGGGCGCGTCCTGCGGGTCAAGCCGCCGGCGCCTCCTCCTTCCGAGACCGCCTGGGTGGCCCAGTCGCCCACCGCCAAAGTGCTCGGACTGCTGCTTTTCGGTGTCTTCGTGGTGGCGATCGTTGGATGGCAGCTTGCCAGTGTCCTGTTGCGAACGCGAAAGCGGCACGGCTCGATGCGCGAGATCGAACGCCAGACGCCTCGGTCCGGGCCATTGGCGGTGGACGAATGGTTGGATCGGGCCGGCGAGGCGGAGCACCTGGAGACGCCTCGGTCTGCCGAACAGACGACCTCGCCATTGGGTATCGCGGGTGGCAATGGCCGATCGATCGGTTTCGACGACCGACTTGACACAGGGCCCGCGAAGAGCGAATAATCGTCGTAAGCACTAGAAAGATCGAGATTTCCGGGGGAAGAAACGCCATGGCAAAGCCCGATGTGAACGAGGCCAAGGCCAATCCCCAACCGACAGCCAAGCGCGAAGCGCTGGCAAAAGACAAGGTGCCGTCGCCGCAACCGATCCCCGCCGCGCCGGCAGGGTCCGAGGCGGAAGGTCCCGCCCTGACCGAACAGGTCATGGAGTGGATCCGCACCGAGGGGGCGTGGTGGGCATCGAGCTTTGTGTTCCACATGTTGCTCATGTGCGTGCTGATGCTCATCGGCACTCGCGTCGGTGGCGAAACGCAGGGCGAGGTCCCCAGTTTCGACGAGGCCAAACAGGACGAAAGGGAGGCGGAAGAGAACATCGAGCGGTTCGAGTTGGGCGACGCGCCGCTGGATCCCACGGAACTGAACACCGACACGCTGACCCTCAATCAGCCGCCCGGTGGTGGTCCGGCCCAGGACGAAATCTACTACGACGACAATCCCGTGTTCATCGAAGCCGGTGGCGGCATGGCGACCAGCGCGACGGGCCCATCGCTGGGCGGACTGGGCGGCTTCACGGTTACCGGCACGGGCCCCGGCATCGCGGTCCGAGGCGGTGGCGGCGTGGGCGTAGGGATCGGCACAGGGTCCAACCCGGGCATGGGGGGCGGCGGCAGCGGGTTCGGCGGTCGCGGGCAGGGGCACCGCAAGGCCATGGTCGGCGG
>DYLT01000179.1 GCA_020721945.1 Blastopirellula marina | reverse complement strand
TGAACCGGATGGGTCGGTTTCCCCCGCCGAGACGAACGACGGCGATCCAGCCGGCCCCGTGCCCGCCGGCGACGTGTCCTCGGGATTTCCGGCGACCGGATCGGCCGCGCCGCCCGAGTTAAATCATCGCGCCGCCAGCAACCCGCAAGACGCGACCGGGGCGATCGAGCCGGCACCCTCGGAGGCAGCGCGGCGTCCCCAGACGGCGGGCGAAGACCAGCGCGCCCACTCGGCCGATGCTCCGCGCGACCCGGGCACGTCGGACCAGGCGGACCGGGTGCGGTTTGTGCAGCGCGTGGCCAAGGCGTTCGAGACCGCCGCCGAGCGGGGAACCCCCCTGCGACTACGACTGCATCCGCCCGAGCTCGGCTCGCTTCGGATCGAAGTCTCGGTGCGCCACGGCGCGATGTCGGCTCGACTCGAAGCCGAGACCGAGGCCGCCAGGTCGATCCTGATCGACCATCTGCCTGCCCTGCGCGAACGTCTGGCCGAACACAACCTTCGAATCGAGCGGTTCGAGGTGGGCTGGTCGGGCCAGTCGTCCGGCGGGCTGCCGCAGCGGCCGGGTGAGCAACCGGGCGGGCACGCCTTTCCGGGCGGGCCCGTGTCGGCCTCCGCCGAACCGCACAGCCCCCTCGACCCCCGAACCCCCCCGCGCGCGGCGCGCACCGGAGACCATTCCCACATCGACGTTTTTGTCTAGAACTCTCGTCATGTCGTCCGCGCGCCTGCGGCGCGCAGGACGACCGGAGCCAAGAGCCATGCAAACCGCATCCGTCCAGGGCATCAAAGGCGATCTGGGCGCGCAGGCCGCGAACCACGACGCGTTCCAGGAACTCGACCTGAATACGTTCGTCGAACTTCTGGTGACCGAAATGCAGGCCCAGGATCCGCTCAACCCGATGGATAACCAGGAGATCCTCTCGCAGATCGCCCAGATTCGGGCCATCGAATCGAACTCGCGGCTGACCAGTACGCTCAACGGGGTGCTCTTGGGGCAGAACATGGCCACCGCCAGCAGCCTGATCGGCCGACAGATCGCCGGACTGGATGCCAACGGCGACCGGATTACCGGCACCGTCGACCGCGTGACGGTGGCCAACGGCTCGGCCACGTTGCACCTCGGCGACAAGATGGTCGCGCTGACGAACGTCGGCGAGATCCTGCCCAGCGAAAAGTGACCAGCCGCGATCGACAAAACCTCAAGACGACCCAACGATTCCGTCATTGGTTCATTAAAGGACACCGGCCATGGGCCTTACTTCTTCTCTGACCACTGCTTTGACCGGCTTGACGGCGGCGGAAACGACGATCGACGTGGTGGGCAACAACCTGGCGAACTCGAACACCGTGGGGTTCAAGGCCTCGCAGGCCAATTTCGCCACCCAGTTCGCCCAAACCCTGAGCCTCGGCTCGGCGCCCACCGCCGAGTCGGGCGGCACGAATCCCCGCCAGACCGGCCTGGGCACGATGGTGGCCGACATCACGGCCGACTTCGGCCAGGGAACCATCGAGATCAGCTCGAACCCCACCGACATGGCCATCCAGGGCGATGGATTCTTCATCGTCCAGGGAAACCAAGGCGATCACCTCTACACCCGCAACGGCGTCTTCAAGCTCAATGCCTCGAACGAGATGGTGACGATCACCGGCAACCGAGTGCTGGGCTTCGGCGTCGACGATCGGTTTCAAGTGCAGACCACCACGCTGGTGCCGCTGACCATTCCCCTGGGCACGGCGGCGGTGGCCCAATCGACCGCCAACGTGTACCTCGAGGGGACGCTCTCGCCCAACGGCGACGTGGCCACGACGGCCGAGCGCATCCAGACCGGCATCCTCGGCAACGGCGCGTTCACCGCGCCCGATGCCGCGCTGAACCGTTCGTTGTCGCAGGCGCCGAGCATTCTCGGACCGCCCCCGACGACGGCAACCGGCCAGTCGATCGGCGGGGGCGCGATGACGCCCAGCCAGGCCTACCGCTACCGGTTCGTCTACGCCGCCACGCCGTACTCGCCGGGGCCTCCCCCGGTCATTCCCGACCTCAGCGAAAGCGCCATGTCCGACGCCGTCAACGTCACCCTGGGGGCCGGCGACAATTCGGCACGCCTGACGAACCTCCCCACCTCCGCGCGGCCCTTGCACGTCTATCGTTCGAACGACGGCGGCATGACGTATCACTTCATCGCCGAATTGCCGGCCGGTACGCCCGCGTACGACGACGTTACCTCCGATGCCGTGGCCGACACCCAGCCGGTCCTCGACCAGACCGTACTGACCGGCAACTACAGCTACTATGTGACGTTCTACAATCCCGCTATCCCCGCCGAAAGCCGGCCCAGCCCCATCAGCACGCCGATCAACCTGGTCAGTGGGCGCGTGGAGCTGACCGATCTCCCCACGGATGCCACCGGCGCGTGGACGCAGCGGCGCATCTACCGCAACCTGGCCTCGAACGACTCCGAGTTCCATCTGGTCGCGGAGATTCCCAGCGCCACCAGTTCGGTGACGCTCATCGACAACGTCTCGGACGCCGAACTAAGCACCCGGCCGGAGATCGATCTGGACGGGCCGAAGATCATTCCCAGCACCCTGCTGAAGGACGTACTTCGGCGCGACGGCTCGACCTACGAACACGTGTTCACGCTCGAAGGCGTGCCGCCCACCGCGGTCCTCGAGTTCACCGGGCGCAAGGGGGGCCGGGCCCTGGCCACCAAGAACCTGACGATCACCGAGGCCACCACCGTCAGCGACCTGATCGCTTTCATGGAACAAGCGATGGGCATCCAGAAGCCCAACTTCGACCCCGTCAACCCGATCCCCGTCGATTCGTCCGGCGCCAGCCCAGGCGGCATGGTCACCGGCGACGGGCAGATCGTCATGACCGGCAACAATGGGGTGGACAATGCCATCGAAATCGACCTGTCGGGCATGCAACTGGTCACCGCAAGCGGCAAGACGAACGTCAATCTGCCCTGGGGCTCGATCCAAGAGGCGGTCGGGCAAAGCGCCGTCGCCGACTTCATCGCCTACGACTCGCTGGGCATCCCCGTGCGATGCCGCATCACCGCGGTGCTCCAGGAACGCACCAGCGGGCAGACCACCTACCGGTGGTTCGCCGATTCGGCCGACAACGACCCGGCCACGGGAGTGCAGATCGCCGTGGGCACGGGCCTGATTCGCTTCGACGGCAACGGCAACGTGATTAGCGTCAGCAACGATACCGTGTCGATCGACCGCCGGCACCTCGCCTCGGCCACGCCGCTGGAGTTCAAGCTCGACTTTTCGGCGCTGTCGGGCCTGGCCGCCGAGAACAGCAGCTTGGCCGTGTCGCGCCAGGACGGTTCGGCGCCGGGCGTGTTGACCAGCTTCATCGTCGGCGAAGACGGCCGCATCCGCGGCGTGTTCTCCAACGGCATGACCCGCGACCTCGGCCAAATCCGCCTGGTCCGGTTCGCCAACCCCAACGGCCTCGAACAGCGGGGCCAGAACCTGTTCGCCGCCGGCGTGAACTCCGGCCTGCCCGTCGAGGGAAATCCCGGCGAACAAGGCATCGGGGAAGTCATCGCCGGGGCGGTCGAATTGTCCAACACCGATATCGGGGCCAATCTGATCGACCTGATCCTCGCGTCGACCATGTACCGCGGCAACACCCGAGTCATTACCACCGCCCAACAAATGCTCGACGAACTCCTCGCGCTGCGGCGCTAGGATCGCGCGAGCCGCGAAATGACTTATGATCAAGTTGACCCACCTTAGCGGCGAGGTGTTCCTTTTGAACGCCGATTTGATTCAATACGTCGAGGCTCGGCCCGACACCTTCATCACGCTAACCAATGGTCAACGGATCGTCGTGGCCGAGTCGATGGACGAGGTGCTCCGCCGCGCGGTGGCCTACCAACAGGCCAAACACTTGATCCCTCCCCCCCAAAGGTCAGGGAGTACCTCGGGGCCGGGCGAATCGCCATCCTGACGCCCTCCTGCCCAAACGGTCTGCCCGCGTAACCTATATTCTCCAAGGGGCTCGCTTTCGAGCCCAGACCGCTCGGGGAATACAACGCCATGGCAGAATCGGCTCACGACGCATCTTCGGGTGCCGGCACGAAGCCGCAAGGCAAGTCCGGCGGAATGCTTATAAAGATTATTGCGTTACTGTTTGTTTGTGCGGTCATCTTCGCCGAGTGTCTCATCGCTTATATCTACTTGGGAGGTTCCAGCTCGGGCGAGGCTGTCGCAAGCACCTCCGAAGAAGGGGATACCGACGCCGAAGCTGCCGAATCGAAGGAAAGCGAAGCCCACGGCAAAGCCGAGGCGGAAGGCCATTCCAGCAAACAAGACCAAGCGAGTCACGGCAAGAAAGGCACCGAAAAGGGGGGTCACGGCAAGGCGTCCGAGGGTGCCAAGTCGAAAGGTGGGAAGGCTGGAGTCCAGGCAGAGTACGTCGAGGTCGATCTCGAGCAATTTACCGTCACGGCCCATCAGCCAACCTCATCCACCACCATGAGGATAGAGTTCCACCTCTTTGGTATGGTAGCCACGAAAGATCAGGACGAGTTCGAGGAACTCGTCAAGATTCATCAGCATCGCTTGCGCGAGCAGGTCATCGTCATTGTGCGTCGCGCGGAGCCGGGCGATCTGGCGGATCCCGGGTTGGGGTTGATCAAAAGGCAGATTTTAGAGAAAACTAACGCCCTTCTCGGGAAGCCGCTTTTGCAGTCGGTCGTGGTGAGCGACTTCTCGTACATCGAACAGTGAATCGGGGCAGGTTTTCCATCTGTCGAGGGCGGCAGGTGGACCACCCGGCCGGCCGACTTGCCAGGAACGGATTCCGAT
Source organism: Blastopirellula marina (assembly GCA_020721945.1). Taxonomy (GTDB): domain Bacteria; phylum Planctomycetota; class Planctomycetia; order Pirellulales; family Thermoguttaceae; genus JANLFZ01. Next base: position 6,020 of record DYLT01000179.1, on the reverse strand, counting down.
GGCCGACGAAAAGGAACTGGTCAATCAGGACGAAATCGAGCGACTGCTGCAAAGCGCGCCCAAGCCCGCCGCCTCCGGCTCGGAATCGCCCGCGCCTTCTGCCGCAGGCACGGCGGGTCAAGACGACATCGCGTCGCTTTTGTCCGGCGGAGGAAAGCCGAAGGCCGCGGCTTCGGAAGCCGTGGCCGATGCCGATCGGCTTCTGGCGCAAAACGAGATCGACAATCTTTTGCGCCAGGCCCAGGGGTCTGCCCCGGCGGCCCCGCCGACCAAGCCGGCCGCGGCCAGCGACATCTCCGCGCCGGCAAGCGTGCCCGACGAAGGCGACCTGAACCCCAACGACGTCGAGTTGTTGCTGACTCAGGCCGAGCGGGCGTTGGCCTCGGTGGCGGAATCGGGTGGCGCGCTGCCTGCGGGGGTGACCGCGTTCCGGTTGCCCGAGTTCTCCGGCGCGCCCCCCTCCTCGGAGAACGCCACGCTCGACCTGCTCCGCGACGTGGAACTCGACGTGAAGATCGAACTGGGCCGCACCAACATGTATTTGGAAGACGTGCTGCGGCTTCGCCGAGGTTCGGTGGTGCCCTTGGACAAGCTGGCGGGCGACCCGGTGGACATTTTTGTGAACGGGCGGCTGGTCGCCCGGGGCGAGGTACTGGTACTAAACGACAACTTTTGCGTTCGCGTGGCGGAACTCATTGCGGGCGTGAATCCCGGCTGACAACAGGAGCGCATGGATGCCTCCTTGGGTACGACTTGTCGGAGTGATTTTGCTGGTGGCCGAGCCGGGCGGGCTTCGGGCCCAGACGCCTCGCGGCCCGGACGAGCTCGAATGGCCCGGGCCACGCATCGCGTTCGGCGCGGACCAGGTCGTCCGCGCGGGATACGAAGCGCCGACGACGTCGTCCGGACCGGCCGGCGCGCCGGCGGCCACGCCGGCTCCGTCGCAAACCGACGGCGACTTTTCGTCGAAGGTCTCTTCGGGCACGGCACGCCCGGGCACGACACCGCTGGCGCCACCCCGTTCGGAAAAGGCCAGGGACGTTCCCCGAAGCGCGCCGTGGGGCGGGCCGTCGTCGTGGCTGCATGTCGCCGGCAGCCTGGCTGCGGTGCTGGGGTTGTTCTTCATCCTGGCCTGGGCTTTGCGCAAGACGACCCCGGCCGCATGTCCCCTCTTGCCTTCCGAGGTGCTGGAAGTGCTCGGCCGGGCCCCCTTGGCCAGCCGGCAACAGGTCCACCTGATCCGTCTGGGGCGAAAGCTCGTGCTCGTGTCGGTCACGCCCGCCGGGGTCGAGGCCCTTGGTGAAGTGACCGACGCCGAAGAGGTCGATCGTCTGGCAGGGTTGTGCCGCCAGGGGCGTCCGGATAGCGCCACCGCGACGTTCCGCCAGGTCTTTCACCAATTGGCCGGGACGTCGGCCGGGAGGATCCGATGATCCGTTCGTCCCGAACCGGCCGTGTGGCGTCTTTGCCGGCTCGCGCGAGGACGGCGGCCTGGCGGGTGGTGGCGGTCGCCCTGGCCTGGCTGGCGATGGTCTCGGTCGCGGCGGCCCAAGCGCCGGCGAACGCGCCTTGGTCGATCGGACTGCCCGAGGGCCTGGCCGGCGGGCCCAAGGCCTGGACCAGTCCTGCCGGGCTCAGCTCGACGCTCCAGGTGATGCTGCTGTTGACGGTGCTGAGCCTGGCCCCGGCCATTCTCTTGATGACCACGTGTTTCGTCCGGATTGTCGTCGTTCTGGGGTTGCTGCGCCAGGCCATTGGCACCCAGCAGTTGCCGCCTAGCCAGGTGATCACGTCGCTGGCCTTGTTCCTGACCCTGTTGGTCATGACCCCCGTGTGGAAACAGGTCTACGACCGGGGGATCGCGCCGTACACGGGGGGACAGATCGGGCTCGAGGAGGCCTTCCACGAAGGGGCCGAGCCCGTGCGCCGGTTCATGATCATGCAGATCGAGCGGACCGGCAACAGCGACGACATCTGGCTGTTCTGTCGCTATCTGCCCGACCAGCCCGAGCCCACCTGCTACGAAGACGTGCCCCTGCCCGCGCTCTTGCCGGCCTTCATGCTCAGCGAGCTGAAGACGTCGTTCTTGATCGGGTTTCAGATCTATCTGCCCTTTCTGGTTATCGATCTCGTGGTGGCCACGGTCATGGTGTCGATGGGCATGTTGATGGTCCCGCCGGCCATGGTGGCCGTGCCGTTCAAGCTCCTCTTGTTCGTGCTGTTGGACGGCTGGCATCTGGTCGTCGGCATGTTGTTGGAGAGCTTTCAGCACTTCACGTAGAACGCGGTTTGCCGTATTGGGCGAGTGAGACTCGTATGGACCCCCAGGACGCGGTCGATCTCGGGCGCGAAGCGATTTGGATGTGCCTGCTCGTCGGCGCGCCGGTGCTCTTGGCGGGCATGGTGGTCGGCCTGGCGCTGGGCCTGCTCCAGGCGCTGACCCAGATCCAGGAGCAGACCGTGGCGTTCGTGCCCAAGGTCGTCGCGATGGTGCTGGTCTTGGCCCTGGTGCTTCCTTGGATTCTCGGGCGGTTGACGGAGTACGCGGCCGAATTGATCACGTCGATACCCGGGCGGTTCTAGTTTATGGACTGGCTCGCGCAGTTTCCCGTCGAGAAGTTCCTGCTGTTGACGCTGGTGCTGACGCGGGTCAGCGGATTGGTCACGACCGCGCCCGTCTACGGCACGCCGGACGTGCCGGTCCAGGTGCGCGCCGTGCTCGCGTTCGCGCTGGCCGTGCTGGTCACGCCAAGCCAATGGCACGTTTCCGTGCCCGAGCCGGGCTCGTTGGCCAACTACCTCGTGCTGGTCGGGAGCGAATGGCTCATCGGCATGGCGCTGGGGCTGGGGGTGGCGATTCTCTTCGCCGCCGCCGACACGGCGGGCCAGTTGATCGGCCAGTCGAGCGGACTCTTGATGGCCGAACTGTTCGACCCTGCCCAGGGCGACAACGTCTCGTTGTTCTCGCGGCTGTTGTTCCTCGTGGCGCTGGCCGTCTTCGTGTGCCTGGGTGGGCACCGGATCGTGATGGCCGGACTGTTGGACAGCTTCGCGACGATTCCGCCGGGAAGCGCCGCATGGCCCACCTCGCTGGCCGAGCTGTTGGTGACGCTGACCGAACAGAGCCTGGCCCTGGGCATCCGCGCCGCCGCGCCGGTGCTGGCGTCGCTGCTGTTGGCCAACCTCGTGCTGGGGCTTATCGCCCGCACCGTGCCGCAACTGAACATCCTTGTCCTCGGCTTCGGCATCAACTCGTTGCTGGCCCTCGGGGTGCTGACGTTCGCCCTGGGGGCCGCCGCCTGGGTCGTGCAGGACCACTTCGAGCCCGCCGTCGAAAGGGTGGTCCAGACGCTGAAATGACGAATGCCGAAGGACGAAACGATGACGCATCTCGAAGGACCAACGGGTGCCGCATGACGAGGGCCAAGCACGACGGTCCGGCCGGGGTGGGTCCGGGGGACTTGGGCCTTCGTCATTCGTTTGTCCTTCGGTTTTCGTCCTTCGACGTTCGTCCTTCGTTCCCGGCGTCCTTTTTCGTAAGCGTGCAAGCGCGCCAGCGCCGCCGTGCCTGAGCAGAATGGCGAAAAATCGCAAGACCCGACCCCGCATCGCCGGCAGAAGGCCCGCGAGGAAGGCAGCGTCGCGCGCAGCCACGACCTCGCCTCGGCGCTGCTCTTGATCGCCGGAGTTGGAGCCCTGCTTTTGCTCGGCGGCCGACTGGTCGAGTTCTTCCGTCGATATGCCACGCGGCAACTGGGCGGCGAGCCCTGGCTCGAAGCGGACCTTGCGTCGGTCACGGCCGAGTGCCACGCGATATTGCTTGAGCTGGCGCGCTACGGCCTGCCGGTGCTCGGCGTGCTGCTGGCGGCGGGCGTGTTGGCGCATCTCGGTCAGATCGGGTTCCTTTTCTTGCCGCAGAAGCTGGCTTGGGACGCAAGCCGTATCGACCCGCTGGCAGGCGTGCGAAGGATGTTTTCGCTGGCCAACGTGGTCCGCCTGGCCTTCGGGATGTTCAAGATCGCGGTGATCGTCGCGGTGGCGGGGCTTTGCCTGTATCACGAGTTTCCGGCGGTGCTTGGCTTGTCGGCTCGCGGCGTGCCCGACATCGCCGCTTACCTGGCCAGCGTGGTGTTGTGGACGGCGCTGAAGATCGGGATCGCACTGTTGGTGCTGGCGGTGCTGGATTACGGTTTCCAGTGGTGGCGGCACGAGCAGGATCTGAAGATGACGCCCCAGGAGGTCCGCGAGGAGCTGCGGAACCTCGAGGGGGATCCGCAGATTCTCGCCCGGCGCCGTGCCGTGCAGCGGCAACTGGCGCTCAACCGGCTGGGCGACGCGGTACCCAAGGCCGACGTGGTGGTGACCAACCCCACCGAACTGGCCGTGGCCATCCAGTACGATCCGAAGACGATGGCGGCTCCGATCGTGGTGGCCAAGGGGGCCGGGGTCCTTGCCCAGCGGATCCGTCAGTTGGCCCTTCAGCACGGCATTCCGATCCTCGAGCGAAAACCCCTGGCGCAGGCCCTGTACCGCGAGGTCGATGTGAATCATCCCGTACCCCAGGACAAATACGCGGCCGTGGCCGAATTGTTGGCCTACGTCTACCGCCTCAAGGGCAAGAAGTTCGAAGCGTCGTAGGCCGGTCCCGCGGCAGCATCGCCCCCTTCGCCCCGCGAGGTGGCTTTCCCGGCCGCAGCCGGTGGCGTCAACCAAGCAGTTCGTGTAGATTGAACAATGAGCCACTTCCCAACCGCTTAGCGGTTACCCTCGCTGGCCAGACCCCCGCGGGCGCGTTGGGTTGGTGTGGGGGAAGGTGGTGGGAAACATGGGAGCGCGCACCGGTCGAGCCGGACCGCGCGTCTCTCCTACAGCAAGGAAAAGGACCTGGCGATGCATACGATCAATCGGCGTGATTTCCTGGCCGGCCTGGGCGCCGCCGCTGCGACCATGGCGGGCGGGCTGGGGTTCGCGGCCGAAGACCGGCCCGCGGTCAAACGCGGAAACGACGTCGTTACCTTAGGCCGAACCGGCATCAAGACCACGATCTTGGGCCTGGGCACGGGCACCCTGGGCGGAAGCCAGCAGTTGGCGCTGGGCCAGGAGGGCTTCACCCGTCTGGTGCGCCACGCCCTGGACCGCGGCCTCCGCTATATCGACACCGCCGATGCCTACCACATGCATTTGTTCGTGCGTCTGGCTCTTCAGGGGGTCCCGCGCGACCGGTATTTCCTCCAAACCAAGACGACGGCCAGGCATCCCGAGGTCGCCAAGGCCGACATCGAACGCTTCCGCCGCGAGCTGCGCGTCGAGACCCTCGACACCGTGCTCATGCACTGCATGACCACCGGTTCGTGGCCGACCGACATGCGGCCCGTCATGGACGTGCTCGACGAGGCCAAGCGGAGGGGCCGGGTTCGGGCGGTGGGTATCTCGTGCCATGGGTTCGAGCCGTTAGCGGCCTCGGTGGCCTGCGACTGGATCGACGTGCAGCTTGTGCGCATCAACCCGTTCGGCGCCAAGATGGATGGCAAGCCAGAGGAAGTCGCCCCCTTGGTCCAGCAAATGCACGCCAAGGGCCGCGGCGTTCTGGGCATGAAGATCTTCGGCGAGGACGGCCTCGGCAGCCGCGAGAAGCGCCTGGAATCGTTGAAGTACGTTCTCGGATTGGGTTGCGTCGATGCCTTCACGATCGGCTTCCGGTCGATCCAGGAGCTGGACGAGACGCTCGAGCTGATCGAGCTGGCCACCAAGGCATAAGCGCGGCAAGGTCGGCCGGGGCGCCAGGCGATGCGATCGGCCCGCCTCGCGCGGCCGCACGCAGGGAATCGCCTTAGTCCCAGAACGACACCCGACCCTGCTTCCGGACGAACTCGGCGTGTCGGGGATCGGGCGCCCCTTGGTGCATCAGGTTGTGGTAGGCGAAGACCCAGCCCGTCTTCGTCGTGCCGTCGACGAACCCGTTGGCGTCGGCCGGGCGCGGGATGTTCCATCCCGCCATGACGTGCCCGGGCATGCGTTCG
>DYLT01000178.1 GCA_020721945.1 Blastopirellula marina | reverse complement strand
GAGGCATGGCGGGGAGTATCATAGATTGCCCAGCTTGTCAATATCGGACCTGTCCCGTTTTTCCCCGCGACCGCAAAAAACCCGTTCGACACGAATCACGGCGCGTTGGGGAACTTCACCGGATCGAGCGGATCGGTCCCGGCCCGCCGCTCTTCGTCGTCCGAGTAGCCATCGCCGTCGTCGTCCGGGTCGGCGTTGTCGCCGAGGCCGTCGCCATCGGTGTCGCGCCACTCCTTGGGGTCCCGGGGGAAGGCATCCCAGAAAGCGGCGTTGGCGTTGGGCACGCCATCGCCGTCGCAGTCGGTCTCTTCGTGATCGGGCGTGCCGTTGCCGTTGCGGTCATCGCCCTTGCCGTCGGCGTCGATGTCGGCGTCGAGGCTGTCGCCGATCCGGTCGCCGTCGTCGTCGGCCTGCTCCTCGCGTTCTAGCGGCCACACGTCCTTGGCGTCGGGCACGCCGTCGTTGTCGTCATCATCGTCGACGTCATTCGGCAGGCCGTCGCGGTCGCTGTCGGGCACGCCCCGGTCGGTCACGACCAGGGCCAGATCGACCGTGAAGGGCGGCGCCGTCGCCCACTGGGGGCCGGCGGGGGCGTCGAACGACGCGAGGATCCGGCCGTCGCTGGGGCTGTACCAGTGCGCCTTGGACGGCTTGGGCACCTCGACCCGCACGCGAAGGTCGCGGACCGCGCCCCGGTCGTGGCTCCAGTCGTGATGGGCATGCCTGCCCTCGTGCTGGGCCTTGCGGCACTCGGCGCAGGCGTGGTGGTGCAGGTACACCGCCGCGCACTGGTCGGAGCGCAGTCCGTAGGCCCGGGTCTCGTCGGCCTGGGGGCCCTCCAGGGCGATCGTGGTCATCTTCACGCCGCGGTCGAGGCGCGAGGCGAAGTCCTGAAGCACGCGCACGTACTGCCGCTCCTCGGGGCCGATCCAGAGGTTCATGAAATGCCCGTCCTTGGCATACGAGGTCTCCCAGAAGATGAAGGCCGCCTCGTGGAACAGGGCGGTCCAACTTCGCACGCGCATGCGCCGGGCGGAGCCGGGGTCCCATACGCCGCCAATGCCCCGGCCCGACAGGTCCTCGCGCCCGCGGCTATTGCCTTGCTCGCCGTAGACGACCGGCTTGCCGTGCCGCTTCTGGGACGTCACGTGGCCGACGGTCACCTGGTCGGACGACCGTTCGTCTTCGTTGCCGTACCAGTGCGGCGCGTTGATCTCGATGCCCGGCAACTCGGGTCGCTCCCAACTCGTGCTGATCGGGTGGCCATAGGGGTCGATCGACTTGAGGTAGGGGACCATCTGGGCGTACCACGCCGCGTCGGCCTTCTGCTCGTTGAGGAACTCCCAGAAATCGACGTACGCTGCCCAGCGGTCGACACTGTACTTCAGCGCGCGGCGGACCTTGGCCATGCCCGCGGCATCGCCCGGCCGGTCGTTGCACACCGGCGTGTATCCGAAAATACCGTAGAAGTTGCGCATTCCGTACTTTCGGGTCATTTGGAGCATTTCGTCGACCATGCGGGCCTGCTCCCACCGCACGTGGTCGAGGGTCGCGTGGTTTTCGTCTTCGGGGCTGGCGAAGACCTTGATCGAGAAGTTGTTCGGCGAGAACCGCCAGAGGTTGAAGCCGGCGCGCGAGGCCCGGCCGAACTTCACGTCGGCGTTCTGGGGGTTCATCGACGGGCCGCGGACGAACATCGCGCCGGGCGGGGTCACGGGCCGCTTGTCGAGGTGGTCGGTCCGGAAGGGCCCCTCCATCGCCATCGAGTCCATGGCCGAGCCGTTGTGGTTGCCGTCGAAGATGCCGTCCTGGAAGCCGATGGGAACGTACGGCGTGCCGTCGTCGAACACGAACCGGAAGGGATTGTCGGGGCTGATCCGCACGAAGCCCTTTGGCGGCACGCGCCCGCGCACCACCTCGAAGCTGCCGCCGCCGGTGGCGCGCTCGCCCCGCGCGTTGCGGAACTCATAGGCGAACGTCCATCGGCCCAACTCGGCGGGGGCGAAGCGGGCCTTCCACAGGTCGGCAGGGTCGCACGGCCAAAGGGTCGGCTCGTTCCGCTTCGCGCCCGAGCCCTTGACAATCGGCTTCTGCGGCTTCGACGACCCGTAGAAGAACCCGCCGACCGTGGCCTTCTTGCCGTTTGGGGCCGTGAAGGTTACGTCGATCGTCACATCCCACGTGGGGTCGTGGTACTGGCCCTCGTGCTGGAAGGTCAGCTCGAAGACCTGGTAGGGCATGAGGCGCTGGGTATTCGGCGCGGCCTTGACCACCAACTCGGCGGCCGACGACGCGACCCTAAGCGCCATGCCGAGAACCAGACTGGCCAGAAGCGCGGAACGAGCCAAGCGGATCATGGCACACCTCCTCGGGGTTGGCAACAAGGCGAATATATTCGCACGCCGGCAGAAAACCAAGGACGGCCACCTCCTGGCGAGGTCACGCCCGACCAGGCCAGCCGCGCCTGCGCGGGCTTCGCCGCGAGAACCGAACGAGTCCTCGGCCGCGGCGACCGCGTGGGACGCCGACGGCGACACGCTTGACCGTCTCTTGCCCGTCGAGCACAATCGGGAATTGGTCCATCCCACGCCAGGAGTCCGTCCATGCGATCGACCGCATTGTTTCTGCTGGTTGCTCTGTTGTTGTCGGCGGTCCGGTCTGTGGCCGCTGCCGAGGCCCCCAAGCACCTCAAGCTTCGGGCCGTGCCCTTCACGGAGGTCAAGATCGGCGACCGGTTCTGGGCCCCGCGGATCGAGACGAACCGCGCCAAGTCGCTGCCGCACAATTTCAAGTGGTGCGAAGAGACCGGACGGATCAGCAACTTCGTCAAGGCCGCCCGGCGCGAAGGGAAGTTCGAGGGCATCTACTTCAACGACTCCGATGTGTACAAGGTGCTCGAAGGGGCATCGTACTCGCTGGCCGACCGCCGCGACCCGACCTTGGAGAAAACCGTCGACGAGGTGATCGCCAAGATCGCCGCGGCCCAACAGCCCGACGGCTACCTGAACACGTACTACACCCTGGCCGAGCCGGGCAAGCGATGGACGAACCTCGCGGCCATGCACGAACTGTACTGCGCCGGCCACCTGATCGAGGCGGCCGTGGCTCACTACCGCGCCACGGGCAAGAAGACGCTTCTCGACGTGGCCGTGAAGTTCGCCGACCACATCGACGCGTGGTTCGGCCCCGGCAAGAACCCCGGCATCTGCGGCCACGAAGAAATCGAACTCGCCTTGGTAAAGCTCTACCAGGTTACCGGCGACGAACGCTACATGACCCTCGCCCGACGCATGCTCGACCTGCGTGGCGACTCGACCCAGCGCAAGACCTGGGGCCCGTACTGCCAGGACCACCTGCCCGTACGCCAGCAGCGCGAAATCGTCGGGCACGCGGTGCGGGCGATGTACCTGTACTCGGGCGTGGCCGACGTGGCTGCCTACACGGGCGACGCGGGCTTCCTCGAGGCCATGGACGCCCTCTGGAAAGACGTCGTCGACAAGAAGCTCTACCTCACCGGCGGCGTCGGCGCCCGGCACGAAGGCGAGGCCTTCGGCGACGCCTACGAACTGCCCAACGAGTCGGCCTATTGCGAGACCTGCGCGGCGATCGGCCTGGTGTTCTGGGCCCATCGCCTCAACCTCCTGCACGGCGATGCCCGCTACGCCGACGTCCTCGAACAGGCCCTCTATAACGGCGTGCTCTCGGGCGTCGCCCTGGACGGCGAGCACTTCTTCTACGTCAACCCGCTGGCCTCGGCGGGCAACCACCACCGCCAGCCGTTCTTCGGCTGCGCCTGCTGCCCAAGCAACGTGGTGCGGCTGGTCCCCTCGGTGCCCGGGTACGTCTACGCGACCAACGACGACGGCGTGTTCGTGAACCTCTACGTGGCCGGAACGGCCGCGGTCTCTGTCAAGGGGACGAAGGTCCGATTGACCCAAGACACGCAATACCCGTGGAACGGCAAGGTCCGCCTTCGCGTCGAGGCCGACCATCCCGGCCCGTTCGACATCTGCCTGCGGATCCCCGGTTGGTCGAAGGACGCGCACCTCGCCGTCGAGAAGTCGACCATTGCCGACGACCCGGCCAAAGGCATCCAGGTACGCATGGACAAGGGCTACGCGCGGCTTCGCGGCCGTTGGGTGCCGGGCGAGGTGATCGTGCTCGACCTCCCCATGCCCGTCGAGCGGATCGAGGCCCATCCCAAGGTCAAGGCGGACCACGGCCGGGTCGCGATCCGGCGGGGGCCGATCGTCTATTGCTTCGAGGGAGTCGACCACGGCGGGCCCGTGCGGAACCTCGTCCTGGCCCGCGACCCCAAGTTCACCACGGAACACCGGGACGACCTTCTCGGCGGCGTGACGATCATCAAGGGCATCGCCCGCAGCGACCGACCCGTGACCGCCGTACCCTACTACGCCTGGGACCACCGGGCGCCGGGCGAGATGGTCGTATGGGTGCGTCAGGACGGCAAGGCGAAAACCCCCAAGACCGACGACCCGGCTTGGGAAGGCCGACTGTACCGGCCGCTCGATCCGGCCACCCTCGGGCCCAGCACGCCGCCGACGCTGGCCGAACAGACCAAGGCCACGGCGTCGTTCTGCGACCGATTCGGCGGCACCCCGGCCGCGCTGGGCGACGAGATCGAACCCAAGAACTCGTGCGACCACGAGGTACCCCGGTTCACCTGGTACGACCGCTTGGGCACCAAGGAATGGGTCGAATACGAGTTCCCCTCGCCGCAGAAGGTCTCGGCCGTGTCGGTCTATTGGTTCGACGACGGGCGGATCCAGCGCCACTGCCGCGTGCCGCAGTCGTGGCGACTCGTGTATCGCGACGGCGATCAATGGAAACCTGTCGAAGGGGCCTCGCCCTACGGGGTCGAGCAAGACCAGTTCAACCGAGTCACGTTCAAGCCGGTCGTCACGAAGGCCCCGCGCATCGAGGCCCAACTTCAACCGAAATGGTCGGCAGGCATCCTGGAATGGAAGGTGGAGTAGCCCGGCCGCGTCGGACGAGCTTCCCGGCCGGCCCGGGCTAGCGAGATTCGAACGGCCCATCGGCCGGGTCCGTGGCGTCTTCCTGGAACCAGCGTTCCTTGCGGTGCCAGCGGACGTGGTGGAGCTTCGGGTGCCGCTTGAGCCAGGCGTCGAGGGTTTCCAAGAGCCGGCGAAGGGCACGGCTGTCGCGCGGGGCATAGACCTGGTGCGTCCACGCGACATGACGCCGCTCGGCCGCGCACGTGGGCGCCCACTCGACGCTGGCGACCCATCGCGGATCGAGCCATTCGAGCACCAGTCCATAGCGCTGACCATCGACCAGGCACTCGGCCCCTTGCGCGCAATCCACCGGGTGGCGCCGCGCGATGACGATCCCGCCCGACGCCAACCCCTCGAGCATCGCCGTGAAAAGCCGGATGCCGACCAGCGGGCCCGCCGGCTCGTCGTCGCAGAAGAACTCCCGGTCGTCGCCGGAAAACACCACCACGGTGCGCACGCCGGGCGGATCGTCCTGGGTGACGCCCCGGGGCCGCCGGATGAACAGGCGAAACCCCAGCACGACCAGGGCCATCGTGGCGAGCATCTGGAGCAGCGAGGCGAAGTCGCCCATCAGCGCTCCCTGCCGTCCTCGAGATACGTGTACCCTTCCAACCCCTGCTCGTAGAACCGCAACAGCCGCCCGGCTTGCCGGTCGTCGATGCGGTTCTCGCGGATGGCCTGCTCGACCGACGAACGCATCTGGCGCGATAGCGACCGCGGATCGAACTCGACGTACTGAAGCACCTCGCTGACGGTGTCGCCTTTGATCACGGCCTCGACCACCACTTCGTCGCCCGGGTCCATGCTCACGTGGACCGCGTTCGTGTCGCCGAAGAGGTTGTGCATGTCGCCCAAAATCTCCTGGTACGCGCCCACCAGGAACGCGCCGAGATAGTACGGCCGATCGTCGAGGGTGTGCAGGGGAAGGGTCCGCTTCACGTCGCGGCGGTCGATGAACCGGTCGACCTTCCCGTCCGAGTCGCAGGTGATATCGCCCAGCACGGCCTGGTGCGTGGGCCGCTCGTCGAGGCGATGGATCGGCATGATCGGAAAGAGCTGTTTGATCGCCCAACTGTCGGGAATCGACTGGAAGAGCGAGAAATTGCAGAAATAGGTCTCGCTGAGCATCCAGTCGAGCACGCCCAGTTCCTCGGGCACGTACTCGAGTTGGCGAATCAGCCGCTGGGTCTTCCGGCAGATCGCCCAGAAGAGGTTCTCCGCCTGGCACCGTTGTTCCAGCGGCAGATAGCCGGCGCCGAAGAGGTTCATGGCCGTATCGAGGGCCTGCTGGGCGTCGTGATAGCTCTCCAGCACGTTGCGCACGTTCAGGCCGCGGTAGGCGTCCAAGAGGTCGACGAGGGGTTGCTCGGCGTCGTCGGGCAGCTCGAGCGGAATCTCGTTGTCGCCCAACCCCGTCACCCCGAGCACGTTGAACACCAGCACGCTGTGGTAGGCCACGACGGCCCGGCCGCTTTCGGAGAAGATCGTCGGATGGGCCACGCCCGCCTCGTCGCATACGTTCTGGATGTGGTACACCACGTCGTTGGCGTATTCCTGGAGCGTGTAGTTGACGCTCGATTCGAAATTGGTTTGCGAGCCGTCGTAATCGACGCCCAACCCGCCGCCCACATCGAGGATCTCCAGGCCGGCACCGTGGCGGGCCAGGTCGGCGTAGACCCGGGCCGCCTCGACAATCGCCCGCTTGATATGCCGGATGTTCGTGATCTGGCTTCCCAGGTGAAAGTGAAGCAGCTTCAAGCAGTCCTCCATGCCTCGGGACTTCAGTTCGGTCAGCGCCCGGAGGATCTCGCTGACCGACAGCCCGAACTTCGAGCGATGCCCGCCCGACGACTGCCATCGCCCCGACCCCGGCGCTGCCAGTTTCACACGGATGCCGATCTTCGGTCGCACGCCCACCTGCTCGGATTTCTGGAGGATCAACTCCAAGTCGGTGTACTTCTCGACCACGACGAACACCTGCCGGCCGATCTTCTGGGCCAGCATGGCCATCTCGATGAACTCGTCGTCCTTGAACCCGTTGCAGACGATCGGCATGTCGTTCGAGGTCAAGGCGATGACGGCCAAGAGTTCGGGCTTGCTCCCGGCCTCGAGCCCGAAATGGTAGGGCCGGCCGTAATCCATGATCTCCTCGACGACCTGCCGCTGCTGGTTCACCTTGATGGGAAACACGCACTGGTAGCCGCCGCGGTATTCGTGTTCGCGAATCGCTTGCTGAAACGCTGCGTGGATCTCCCCTAAGCGATGCTTCAGGATATCCCCAAAACGAATGAGTACCGGGGCGTGGATGCCCCGAACCTCCAGTCGATCGACAAGCTGTTTCAGGTCGATCGAGCGGTGCGGTTCCTTAGTGGGATGAACGCAAAGATGCCCCTGGTCGCTAATCGAGAAGTACCCCTTGCCCCACGCCGCGACTTCGTAAAGATCGGCGGCGTCTGAGACTGTCCAACGGCGAGTCTCATGTTCCAGTTCCAGCATCGCGAGGTGCCCTCCTGGATCGGTCGGGGGCTAGATCAGACAGCTACGCGGCCCAACAGAATCCATATGGTACCGCACCCCATAGGGAAGACGAAAGGGGGCACCGGTTCAAGGAGTTCGAGGGTGTCGCAGAACGCAACACCTGTTCAAAAATGCTGTAGCAAAATGAAGCAGGCGAGCTAGGTTTGGTTGGGATACCAACTCTAGCTCGCCTGCAGTGCTCGGAAGCGGGTACTTCCGGCCCGTCGGGAGGGTTGCCTCGTTCTCGTGTGTTCCGACGGTCGCCTCCTCGTGCTCCGAACCCGAAAAGTTGTACCTCTTCCGTCTGCCGACCCCGAAAACTAGCTCTTCTCTGTTCCGGCCCCGGCGGTCCAAGGGCGAACCGCCGGGGTATTTGGGGGTGAGTGGTTCTGCTTCTCGCAGAGGTCACCGGATTGGATCGCAAACGACGTGCCAATTTCGGTCGTTTCGCCGAGACACGCGCGCCGGCATCCGAAGAACCGCCCCTAAACGAACCACGGCTTGCGTCGACCGCTCGCAAGCCGTTCGGCTCAGCAGAATGCTCCCAGTGGACAGGGCCGGGATTGAACCGGCGACACCTGGATTTTCAGTCCAGTGCTCTACCAACTGAGCTACCTGTCCCTGAATGTCCTGTGTGTAAGCGTACCATCCGGGCCGTCGGTCGGCAACAGGGAGCCGCGCGGCTACCGGCGTGAATGTCCCGAGGGATGATTCCGACGTCGCGGTGGCCTCCCCACGCCTTAAGATCGCCGGCGCGGTTGGTCCCCCACGCGACGGGGCCGCTTGCCGCCGCCCCTTGCGCGTGGTATAAGCCCAACATCGACCAATCCGGTGCTTTTCGGTTGCCAACCTGTCGAGTGGGTTCCATGGCGCTGGTGACCTTGCGGGTGTTGGATGGGGCTGACCGCGGCCGCGTCTTTTCGAACGTCCCGACGCCCGTGACGGTGGGCCGCGAAGAAGGGAACGTCGTTCAATTGAACGACGAGCGGGTCAGCCGCTTCCATTTGAAGATCCAGGAAGACCAGGACAAGCTGGTGCTGACCGATCTCGAAAGCACCAACGGCACGAAGGTCAACGGCGAGAGTGTCCAGTTGTGGATCCTGCGGCCAGGCGATATCATTGCGATCGGCCGGTCCATCCTGCTCTTCGGCTCGGAGGAGGAGATTGCTCAGCGGCTGGCCCGTCTGCGAGGCGTCGATCTCTCGTCGGGCGTCACGTTGGAAGTGGATGAACTCGAGCACCTCGCCGCGACCGCCGCGCTGCAATCCGAGTTCCTCTGGGGCGACGAACCCGGCGCCGAGAACACGCTGCACACCCTGCTTCCCCCGGACTTGCCGGCGGGGTTGACAGCCGGGCAATCGGCCCAGCTTTCCGAACTGCTTCAGTACTTCCACCTCCGACTTCGTCAACTGGTGCAGTCCGTCCGTATCCCACCACGTTCCGAGCAGGTGGTCCTCCAACAGCGGCAGTGGCAGAACCTTCTCGATCTCCAGAACCGGCTGGCGAACTACCTTCGGGTGATCGGGGAGCCGGAGGCGTGGGAGTAGGCGCGGATCGCCAGGGACGACGGACCAAGGGCGAAGGACGAAACGCGGGACGTTTTTCGGCATCGTCTTCCCTTCGTCATGGGTGGTCTCATGCGTCCCTGCCCCTTCATCCCCTCGGTCGCGGCGGATACCATTCCGTGCTGGCTGTGCTAGAATCGTCGCGCGTCTTGGACGTGTTGCACGAGGCAACCGAAGGACCTCAAAGGGGGGAAGGATGAGTACCTCGCCATTTGTTCACTTGCACTGTCATAGTCACTACAGCCTTCTGGACGGGGCCGGGACCATCGATCGATTGATCCAGCGGGCCAAGGACTTGGGGATGAATGCCCTGGCCCTGACCGACCACGGGAACTTGTACGGGGCGCTGGAGTTCTATCAGAAGGCGCAGGCGGCGGGCATCAAGCCCATTTTGGGGTACGAGGCCTACGTGGCCCCCGGGAGCCGGTTCCAGCGCGAGGCCAGCAGCATGAAGGAGGCCAGCTACCATCTGACGCTTCTGGCGCAGAACCGCGCGGGCTTCAAGAACTTGCTCAAGCTGGCCACGACGGCCTTCCTCGACGGCTTTTACTTCCGACCGCGGATCGACAAGCAAATCCTGCAAGAGTGCAGCGAGGGGATCCTGTGCCTGAGCGGTTGCGCGTCGAGCGAGTTGAACCGCGTGTTTCAGGAGGGGGCGGAACCCGATCTCACCAAGGCGGTGCAGGTGGCCGACTGGTATCGCTCGGTGTTCGGCGATCGCTACTTCATCGAGATTCAGGACAACGGGCTGGAGATCCAGCGGCTGGGCATTCCGCCGGCCCTGGAGGTCGCCCGGCGCCTCGGCGTGCCCGTCGTGGCCACCAGCGACGTCCACTACGTCACTCCCGAGGAGGCCGACGCGCAGGATATTCTGCTGTGCGTCAACACGGGCAAGTTCCGCACCGACACGAAGCGGATGCGTATGGAGACCAAGGAGTTCTACCTGCGCAGCCCGGAGGAGATGTACCGCACGTTCTCGGGCCTGGAGGACGCGCTGCGCCGCAGCCAGGAGATCGCCGACCGGATCGACATCGATCTCGAATTGGGCAAGCGGCATTTTCCGGTCTACACGCCGCCCGAGGGCAAGACCTCCGAGGAGTTCCTCCGCGAGTTGTGTCTTCAAGGGCTCCGGGAGCGGTACCGGAACAACCCCACGCGATGCCCGAACGGGCAACTGAGCCAGGAGGTGATGGATCGCCTGGAGCGCGAGCTGGGGGTGATCAACAAGTTGGGATTTCCCAACTACTTTCTCATCGTCTGGGACTTTGTGCACCACGCCCGCTCGAAGGGCATCGAGGCGACCGCCCGCGGCTCGGGCGTCGGGTCGCTCGTGGCCTATGCGCTGTACCTGAGCCACGTGTGCCCGCTGGAGTACGACCTGTTGTTCGAGCGTTTCCTCGACGAGAATCGCAAGGAGGCGCCCGATATCGACATCGACTTCTGCCAGGAGCGCCGGGGCGAGGTGATCCAGTACGTCAAGGAGAAATACGGTGCCGACACGGTGGCGCAGATCGGCACGTTTGGCACGCTGGCGGCGCGGGCCGCGATTCGCGATGTGGGCCGGGCCCTGGGGCTGCCCATCCCGCGCGTCAACGCGATCGTGGCGATGGTTCCCGACCAACTCCACATCACGCTCAAGCAAGCCCTGGAGAAGAGCGACGACCTGCGCCGGGCCTACGAGACCGACGGCGAGGTGCGCGAGCTGCTCGATCTGGCGAGGGGCGTCGAGGGG
>DYLT01000177.1 GCA_020721945.1 Blastopirellula marina | reverse complement strand
CGCCGCCGAACCGGCTGGCCGCGGCGCTGGCACGCGGGCCGTCGAAG
This sequence comes from Blastopirellula marina, assembly GCA_020721945.1. Lineage (GTDB taxonomy): Bacteria > Planctomycetota > Planctomycetia > Pirellulales > Thermoguttaceae > JANLFZ01. Next base: position 10,845 of record DYLT01000177.1, on the reverse strand, counting down.
CTCCGCGTGGGTCCCGAGGGCTCGTGGCCGCTCGACTACGCCACGCTGGTCCAGCCGGTGCTTGAGACCCACTGCGTGCGCTGCCACAAGCCGGGGACCGACGGGGCGAAGTGGGACCTCACGGCGGCGAAGTCCTACGACACGCTCGTCAACTACGGCAAGCCGAGCCTGCGCGAGCATGTCAGCGCCGCGTATCGTGCCGGTCGATCGACCGCCGGCGCCGGCGCGGCCCAGACCAACCCGCTCGTGCCGCTTCTTAAGAAAGGCCACTACGACGTTCGGCTCGACCGCGCCGCCTGGCAACGTCTGTACACGTGGATGGACACCTACGGCCAGCGCCAAGGCTCGTTTGGTCCCGCGCAGGAAGAGCACCTGCGCGCGATGCGCCGCGCGATGGCGCGACTGCTCGAATAGCGGCCGGCCGGCGGTCACCCTGCGGCGAATCCGCGCGTTGGCCGCGACGCGCCTTCGGCCACGCCGCCCGCGGCCTGGCCAGTTGGGCCGGCGCCTTCATGCCACGGCGCCCTTGGTGACGAGCATGAAGACGTCTTCCAACGTGGGCTCCTTCTCGGCGAACGAGGCCATGCGCACGCCCTCGTCCACGAGGCGCTCCATGAGTGAAGCGACCTGAAGGTCGTCGGCCGCCAGTTCCGCCGTCACGCGGTTGCCGTCGACCTGCACCTCGCGCGTTTCGGGCAGGCTGCGGAGGATCGACAGGCCCACCTCGGCCCGCTCGAGGAACTTGATCACGATGATCCGGTTCCGATGGATCCGGCGGTACACCTCGTCGATGGGTCCGTGCATCAGCAGTTTGCCCCGTTCGAGGATCCCGATCGAGGTGCAACAGTCGGCCAACTCGCTGAGGATATGGCTGGATATGAGGATCGTCTTCCCCATCCGGCGAAGTTCCTTCAGAAGCGCCTTCACCTCGACCCGCGCGCGGGGATCGAGTCCGCTGGCGGGTTCGTCGAGGATGAGCACGGGCGGATCGTGGACCAGGGTCTTGGCCAGACAGAGCCGCTGCTTCATTCCCCGCGACAGGCCGTTGACGAAGGCGTTCCGCTTGCCGGTCAGATCCAGCAACTCGAGCACGTCGCCGAGGACCTGCTTGCGCCGGGCACGGGGGATCTGGTACGCCACGGCGAAGAAGTCGAGAAACTCCCAGACCTTCATGCCGTCGTAGACGCCGAAGTTATCGGGCATGTAGCCGATCGACCGGCGGACGTCGAGCGGTTGTTGGGTGACCCGGTAGCCGTTGACGATTCCCTCGCCCCCGGTGGCCTTCAACAACGTCGCCAGAAAACGGATCGTGGTGCTCTTGCCCGCCCCGTTCGGGCCGATGAACCCGAACATCTCGCCCGGCGCGATCTTCAGGTTCAACTGGTCCACCGCCACCAGGTCGCCGTAGTGCTTCGTGAAGTCGATAAGTTCGATCATGCTGCGCGCCGCACGGTTAAGGAGCGGTCGGGAGTTCGGGTGGAAAGGGGTCTTCGGCTCGGGACCCGACGGTCGGCTGGGCATCCACGGCGACCCGGAGTCGCGGCACGACATCGGGTCTCGGGTCGGAACCGAAATCGTGCCACAGATGCGCGACGATGACCGCCGCCTTCTGGCTGTGCCCGGCCGCTGGCTCGACCGTTTGACCGGGGACCGGCCGATCCATCCAAGCCACCAGCCGCATCTCGCCGGGCGCCAGCCCAACCTGCTGCGCCACGTTCACCAAGCCACGGAGGTTCAACTCGCCCGCGGGAACCGCGCCCCGGCGGTCCCGCGTCAACGGCGCGCGGTTCCGTTCGTCGCTCCAAAGCGCCCGCGGATCGACCGCGCCGGCAAACCGGAATTCCAGCGGCACCGACTCGCCCGGGCGCAAGTCGCCCAACCAGACGGTCTCGTAGACCGGTCGGGGCGCGTCGGCCGCGTGCTGCGATTCGTGCGCGAGCGGGGCCTTGCACCAGACCACGCCGGCGCCGCGGAACGTGTAGTCGGTGCCGTTGGTCACGCGAAGCCCGCCTTCCAGTGTGCCCTCCATGCGGACCGGTCCGCCCAGATCGGCCATCTGCTCGCTGTGCACGAGGTTCGTCGAGTTCGACAACACGGGGAAGCCTTCGAGCACGGCGGAACTGCCGTCCTGGCGGAACGTCACCCCCGCAAGCTTGGGCGCCTGGGCCGGGTCGAACCGGTCGGGGCTCGACACGGTGGGAAATGGCAACACCAAGGCCCCCGGGTCCTCGACCCGCACCCGATACTCGGTGTACAGCGCCGTGTACAGCGCCGTGTACCGCGTCACGTGCGCGCGACGGTGGCCCGCGTGCAACTCGACCACGGCGACCTCCGTGGCCGAACGCTCGAATCCGATATCCAGCCGCGCCAGACGGATCACGACGACCGTGCCGACCACGGCGATGACCGGCGCGGCCGCCCAGGCCCACTCGATCCGGCCCAGCAGCCGGAACAACACGTAGTTCAGCGGCACCAGCACCACCAGGTACCCTACGACGACCCATAGGACGAAGGTCGCCTCGGGGATCTCGATCCGGGCGGCGTTCTGAAGCGCATGACGCGCGGCATTGGCGACCGGATTGAAGTCGCTCCAACCTCCCAGGCCGCACCCGATCACGCGGCTATCCACGGCGGGATCGATGCGGCACCACGGGTCCAGGGCGACTTCCGGGTCGGCATGGACCGCCAAGTCGCCCGCGGCCGAGACCACGGGAATCCGCGGGCCGGCGAGCATCGAGTCGGCATCCCGCCCGGCATCGCGCGAAACGTACCACAGCCTGCAATTGCGCGCGGGATCCAGGTGACGGAGATCGGCGACCGCCAGGCCGACCGGAAGCCCCGGCTCCACGGGGGGTTGATCCGGCAGACCCGAATACACGGTCGCGCGGGGCGGCAGGTCGCGCGGGGGAGGGGCCCACGGTGCCTGGAGTTCGCCTTGCAGCCCCGAGGCCATCCGTTGAAATCTCCGCGGGGGCCGACCCAACAGACAGGCATTGACCAGGCTATCGAAGCCGGGCCAGTCGCGCAGATCGCGCGTGGCCAGCGGAAACGCCGAGACCACCACCCGCCCTCGCCCCACGCGCCGCTCGGCCAGAAGATCGCCGGTATCGGGCACGAAGCGCGCCCACGGATGCTTGTCGAGACGCACCCCGGGCCAAGGCTGGACCGGTCGGAGCACGCGCACGTGCCCGTTGGCATCGGCAGGCGACCATGCGTCGCTGAGCGTCTTGAGATCCTCGGCCGCGAGTTGCCGGCTGCCCAACGCCGTTGCCGGAAGATAGGGCCCCAGGAAGCTGTTGGCCAGCCGATCGAGCGAGTCGGGCCCGCTGATGAGGAGCTGCCCGCCCCAATGCAGCCAATCGAGCAACGCCGTTTGCTGCGACTCGGTCAGGATGCCGGGGTCGGCCTCGTCCCAGAGCACGGCGGCGATGCTCGTCCAACAGAGGGCCGACCGCGGGAGGACCACGGCCCGGTCGCCAGCCAGCCGCACCACCCGAAAGAACCCGTCGCGTTCCGATCCTTCCGACAGGTGCAGGGGGTTCTTGAACGCATCGAGCTGTGGCAGAAAGCCGTACCGGTCGGGAAACCGCGCCAGCACCACGAAATGGTACTGATAGGGCGGCATCCGTTCGACCATCGTCATGCCGCTTAGCACCTCGCGCCCCGTCGCGTGGTCCGCCAGCCGAACGTGGATCATTTGCTCCTTGCCGCCGGGCGGCAGAAACACCAGCGACTCCGGCGTGCGCCACTGCCCCTTCGCCAGCGCGACCGGCCTGGTGACCCCCAGCCAATAGGCCATCGCGCCCAACGGGCTTGCGGTGCCGCGCGTGTCGGATGCCGCGGCCACCTCGAGGTCGCCCAGGAAGTCGAAGTGGTTCGCCTTCAGCGGCAGGCCAACCGCGGTCCAATGCCCCGGCTTGCATCGGCACGGGGCGTTGGTGCGTTGGAGCGGTTGATGGGGTTGCTCGGGCGCGGTCTCGTAGGGTTGGGCCACTAGCATCGCGTCGGGCGGCTCGAAATCGGGCTTCTTCTTCTCCTGGAGTTTCTCCTTGCGCGCTTCCAACTGCTTCTCGAGCTCCTCGGGCGTTTGCGGTTGCGAGACGCTCGTCCGGCAGCCTCCGCACCCCGGTGCACAAAGCAACATCGCCAAGACCACGGCCGGCAGCAGACGTCCGGGCCGGAGGATGCCCCCACGGAGGTTTCCTGCCCGGTGGGGTTCGCCTGTCCGGAACCGGTTGGAGACTCGACTCATTGCGCCCACTCGAACTGCGCGACCACCCTGACGACGAGTCTATGCGGAATTCTCGGCGAAGGAAAGGGGCGGCCGGCGGCCCGCGGCCACGCCCCACGCGGTGGGCAGGCCGCCTTCGGGGCTTTAGAACAGGCGCCGCTGGACGGGCGAGCCCAAGACCCGCGCGTCGAACCCGGCCTCCTGCAATCGGCCGACGAACGATTCCGGCCCGTGCGTGCAATACACCCGGCGCGGCGACACGCGCCCCACGGCCTCGAACAGCTCATCGTAGTCGGCGTGATCCGAAAGCGGCACCGCGTGGTCCACGCCGAGGCGCCAGCGTGTCCGCGCGTCCATAGCCCAACCCGTGGCCGCAATGCGCACCTCGTTAGCCTCCCGCGAATCTCGCAAGGCTCTCGGGGGCACCACGAGCACGTATCCCGGCTCGGGCGGACCGTCGAGGCGCCCCCGGCACCCCAGGACCACCCCAAAGGACTCGTACACCCGGCTGATCTCGAAGACCTCGGGGTGCTGAAGGACGGCGAAGCCGGCGCTGGCCAGGATGCGGGTCACCTCTTGCGCCTTCCCCAACGCATAGGCCTCGACAATCGGCTGGGCCCCGGCTCGAAGCGCCCCGGCCACCAGATCGCAAAGCTGATCGATGGCCTGTTGGCGCGGCGGCAACCGATATGCCGGGTGCCCATAGGTGCTCTCGATTACCAGGATGTCGGCGCGTGGGAGTTCGGCACGCGGCGCCGTCGCCGACTCTCCGAGCTTGAAATCGCCCGTGTAAAGAAGCGACTGGTCGCCATCCTCGGCCAAGAGCATCGCCGAACCGAGGCAGTGCCCCGCCGGATACGTGGTCAGACGCAGCCCACCCCACTCGATCGGCGCGCGATAGGGTAGTGCCAGCGTGGGTCGGCGTCCAAGACGCAATTGGTAGAGCGCCGCGGTCTCGGGCGTGCACAGCGCGTATTCGTGCCGCGCGAGGTGGTCGCGATGGGCGTGGGAAATGAACGCCCGGGGCTGGCGGCGACGGAAATCGACCGCCAAATCGGCCCGCGTCAGCTTCAGTCCCCGGTCCCAGTGGAACAAGCGCCTTCGACCCCCGAAATCGGCTCGTTGTACCTTGCTCGGCCCATCCTACACCGTCGCGCGATTCCTGACAGTACCCGATCGGCTGGTCGCTTCAATGAACCCAACCCACCGAACGGCCCCGGCGAGCCGCAGCGACGCCAAGAAGGTGTCCTCTCAGACACGATCCAGGGGCGCCAGGCGACGCGATATGGATACGCCAAGAAAATCAGTTGGACTACATATCGGCACGGCTGGAGCCTTCCGCAGTTTTTCCGTACGATCCATAAAGCCTTACGGGATCATGGCTTGTAGTCAATTCGAGCGTCAAAACATCATGATGGCGCACCGCTTGCTTTAGCTTCTCCCTGACAGAGAAGTGGAAACAAGCCGAAAGGAAGCAACCATGTTCGCCACCGGCCTGGCCATCCTGATCGGAACCGTCATTTCGGTCTATATGAGCCTCGATTTTTTGCGTCCGGTGCCGAGGAACAACCCTTTTGGCCTGTAACCGCACCAAGGCGCCCGCCGTTCGGCGCGGGAAAGAACGAAACGAATGGACAACGCTTGATCGCGGAGCCGCGACGATGAGTGTCACGACGCAACTGTGGATCGGCCTGGTGCCGCTGTTGGTCTTGGCCTTCGCAGTCGCCGTTCGACCCATGCCTACCCCTCGGGGTGGGTCGAACCACGGGACTGGCTAAGAGAAGCGAATGCTCAGCCGTTTTCCGGGCCGGAACTGGCCCAAAGCCAGTGGTGGATCTCCTGGACCGGCTGGCCCCGAAACATGCGGACAAGGTGGCGCTGCACGTGCAGCCCTCGCTCCTGGGCCCATTGCGTGGCGCTGCCATGATCTCTTGGGATATCGACGAAGACGTTCTGCCCTGCCAGGCGTGCGAGCGCGGCGTCGGCCAGGGCACGGCCCACGTCGCCCGCCCGGGCCACGATCGGCCCGATCTGGAATGCCCGGGCACCGCCCCGGAACGCCGCGTAGCCGGCCAATGGAGTCACCCCTTCGAGGGCGAGCATGGTCTGCGGGCTGTGCTCCCAGAGATAGCGAAGAAGACCCTGGCGGTCCGTGCCGGTCGCGCGGCGGTCGAGGTCGGCCAGCCCCTCGATCTGGGCGGCCGTGACCGCGCAAACCCGCCCGTCGCAACCAGCGCCTGGCGAGACGCCTTCCCAACGGGCCAGTTCATACTCGGCGATGAAGCCCAGTCGCTGGTAGATCGGTTGTCCCAAAGGCGTGGCGTCCAGCCGCAGGGTGGCCACGCCTCGTGCCGCCAAATAGGCCAGGGCATGTTCCATCATCGCCGTGCCGATCCCCCGTCGGCGCATGGTCGGATCGACCAGCACCATGCCGATCCATGCGATGGGGCCGAATACGCGGGTGGTGGTCGTGGCCACCAACTCGCCGTCGACCTCGCCCACGAAGCAGCCGTCGGGCTCGAGGTCGAGGAATCGCCGCCAGTCGGCCTCGGTCTGGTTCCACCCGGCCTGAGCGCTCAACCGTATCCCGCGCGCGATATCGCCGGGGGTCATCTGCCGCAGGGAAAGCATGGGCACGTGCCTCCGCGAACCGTGCCGTCGCCGGCTCCCAGGCTCGTGGTGGCCGTTGCCGCCGGCGCGTCGGATCAGTACCGTGACGGCCTGGTGATTCATGCAATCCGCTTGCCACGGAGCCGTCAAGCCCCGGGCCGGATGTCCACCAGCGCAAGCAGGGGGAAACGATGCTCCGAACGACAGCGATCGTCTCGTGTCTGCTCATGGGTCTGGCGGCGCGATCCGAGGCGGCCGCGGCCGAAGCCAACCGCCCGGCAGTCCTGTTTTCCGAGCGATTCGAGGACGCCGATCTCGCCAAGCGCGGCTGGTACGACGGGACGGCCTTTCGGATCGTTGGCGGGGCCGCCTTTGGCAAGGGTTGCATCGAGTACGAGTGGGTTGACGGCCGCTCGGCAGTCCAGGGATCGTCGCCGGTACGGCGCTTGTTCGAACCCACCGACGAGGTCGCCATCCGCTTCTACCTCAAGTTGTCGAAGGGTTGGGGCTGGAGCGGCCGGAAGTACCACCCGCACCTGACCCACGTTCTCACCACCGAGAACTCGAAATGGCACGGGCCCGCGGCGAGCCACCTGACGCTCTACATCGAGCCAGTCGGCGGCAAGCTGCGTCTGGCGGCCCAAGATATCGAGAACGCCAACGCCCCGCATGGACTCACCCAGGGGCCGCTGCGCGGCGGATACAATGGCAAGTTCTACGACAGCCGCGAGATCCTCTTCGACGACGACCGCTGGCATTGTGTCGAGGCGTATTTCAAGCTCAACACCCTGGATCTCGAAAACGACCGCCCGAACCACGACGGGATCGTGCGCGGCTGGTTCGACGGCCGGCTGGTGATCGACCACACCGACGTGGTGCTGCGATCGACCGACTTCCCCAAGATGAAGTTCAATCAATTCCTCATGGCGCCGTACTTCGGTCCCGGGCTGTTGCCGCACGCGCAGAAGCTGTGGATCGACGAACTGGCCGTGGGCACGAAGCGCATCGGACCGCTGCCGGCGGCCACGATGCAGCAGTCCACCCCGTGAGCCAAAGGCGGCACGCGCACCTGGCTGGCTACCGTACCGAGGGCTCCCCCAAGCGGCTGGTTCGGTGGCGATGGGCGCACGGAGGGCCGACGCCTCACGCGCTTTCCGCGCGCCACGGCTGGCCCGCGGCGCGGCCCCGGTCCTCCGCGTCGTGGGTCGGTTCGTCGGCGTCGAACGGGCAGTCGGTATCGGGGGCTTGAGGTTCGGTGGGGCGTGCGCCGTCGAGGGGATCCGCGCCGGCGTGCCGCGCGCTCGGCTCGCCTGCCGAAGTCGCCACCACGATCTTATTGCTGCGGCGAGGCACGGGGGCCATCGGCGGCGCGGCGGCCGCCGAGGCGCCGCGCATGCGGTCCCAGTCGGCCAGGGTGATGAGCACCTCGCGGGCCTGCGATCCGTTGTAACTGCCGACGATGCCGTCCTCGGCCATGTAGTCGATCAGGCGTGCGGCCCGGCCGTAGCCGATTCCGAGCGCCCGCTGCAAGAGCGAGCAACTGCCGCGGCCCTCGCGCACGACGAGGTCCACGGCCGCCTCGTAGAGTTCGTCCCGGTGGCTCAGGGCACCACCCTTCGCCTGGGGCGCGGGCTCGCGGGCCTTGAGCTGCACCAGTTCCTTGACGTACTGCGGCTCGGTGGTGGCCACGGCGGCGATCACCCGGTTGATCTCGTCGTCGCTCAAATAGGTACCCTGGCCGCGGATCAGCGTGCTGGTGCCTGGCCAGAGGAAGAGCATGTCGCCGTTGCCCAGGAGTTTATCGGCTCCCATCTCGTCGAGGACCACGCGGCTATCGACCCGGCTGGCGACCTGGAAGCAAATACGCGCCGGCAGGTTCGACTTGATCAGTCCGGTGATCACGTCGACGGTGGGTTTCTGGGTGGCCAGCACGAGGTGAATGCCCACGGCACGGCTCTTCTGTGCGAGGCGGATGATGTGCCCCTCGACCTCCTTCGCCGCAGTCATCATGAGGTCGGCCATCTCGTCGGCGACGATGAGGATGTAGGGCATATGGGTCGGCACCTGCTTCCACTCGTCGTCGTCGATCGGCTGCATGCGTTCGCGCAGCTCTTCCTCGCCCAATTGGTTGTAGACGCTCACGTGCCGCACCCCGGCCCGGGCCAGCCACTGGTAACGCTCCTCCATCTTCTCGACCGCCCAGCCGAGGATCGCCTCGGCCTTGCGCATGTCGGTGACCACGGGGTGCATGAGATGGGGGATGTTCTTGTAGGGGCTGAGTTCGACCATCTTCGGGTCGATCAGCAGCGTGCGGACCTCGTCGGGCCGGCGGGTCATGAGCATCGACACGATGATCGAATTGAGGCACACGCTCTTCCCCGTGCCCGTGCGCCCGGCGATCAAGAGGTGCGGCAGGCTCGACAGATCGACCACCATCGGGTTGCCGGCCACGTCCTTGCCGAGGAACACGGGGATGCGCATGGTCCGGGCCTTGTCGGCCGTCTCTTCGATCACCTCGCGCAGCCGGACCAGTTGCCGCTCGGCATTGGGCACCTCGATGCCCACGGTGTTCTTGCCGGGGATCGGGGCCACGATGCGCACGCTGGGCACGCGCAGGGCGATGGCCAGGTCGTCGGCCAGGCCGGTGATCTTGCTCAAGCGCAGGCCCGCCTCCAGCTCGACCTCGAACTGCGCAATGACCGGCCCGGTCTGGATTTCGACCACGCGGATGTGAAACCCGAAATCGGCAAAGGTCTTTTCGAGGATCTTGGCCTTGCGCAGGACATCCTGCTCTTGAAGCTCGAACGAGACCGGCTCGCTGGGGAGCAGCAGATCCAGCGACGGCAGCTCGTAATCGTCGGCCGGCCGGGACGCGGCGGCCTCGATCTCCTCGACCACCTCGTCGCGGTCGCTCTTGCGCGGCTTGCGGATGCGGAGCCCGGCAGCCGGTTTTTCGACCGTCGCGTCGGTGGAAGCCGGCGGATCGTTTTTCGCCGCGGAACCGGGCGTGGCCGTTGCTGCCTCTTGGTCTTTCTTCGTCTTCGCGTCCTCCGCGTTGCGTCCCGTGACCCGGATCTCGCGATCGGTACCCTGGGGTTCGGCGACCGCGGGGCCGTCGAGATCGGACCGGCGTCGCCGGGCCTTCTGGGCGTAGGCCTTGCCGACTTGCGCGGCGCCCCGGCCGAGACCCCGGGCCGGAACGCCCACGATCCACGCCAGCACGCGGAACAGGGCGTAGTCGGTACACAAGAACAGCCCACCCACCAGCAGGCTGGCCACGACGATGTAGGCTCCCACGCTGGCGAAGTGGCGCTCGAGAAGTCCTCGCGCTGCCGCGCCGAGGTATCCTCCGGGACCGATCACCGGGCCGGGCGACGCGCCGGGAAGGGCCATCGCCGTCAGGGCGCACACGCCGACCAGCGACAGAAGCCAGCCGACCAGGCGCATCACGGGGAAACCGATCTTACGACGAGCCAACAGCACGGCGTCGAGCACGGCCAGCCAGACGAGCAAGTACCACGCCCCGACCCCCAATCCGGTGAAGAGCAGGTGGCCGGCCCACGCGCCCGAGCGGCCGCAGAAGTTGCCCGCCTCGTGGCGCGGGGGATAGACCAGATCGCCCGGCGGATCGGCCGGGTCGTAACTCAAGAGGCTTGCGCCGAGAAAGGCGCACAGCGCCAAGAGTACCAAGGCGACCAGGTCGAGTTTCAGGTTGCGGTCTTCGAGCATCGAGCGGCCGGAAGCCGTGAAGGGACACCGCCGCGGTGTGAAACAAAGCCAGGCACCGGCCGGGGCGCCGATTGCCCGCGTTTCCCGAGATGGGACCCGGAGCCGGTCCTCGTCTCACACCGCGGTGGCGCAGCCGGGCAGTGCCAGCCGCGCAGCGTGGACGCATCCATGCCCGCGTGGACTCCTTGTCATCGACAAGCATCGGCCACCAGGCGGCGCGTCAAGCAGCTTCAGTCCGAACCCTCGGCGGGTTTGCCGAGCCCCGATCGCCCGAA
>DYLT01000535.1 GCA_020721945.1 Blastopirellula marina | reverse complement strand
CCGCCGACGCCTCGGCGAACCGTCCGGCCCGCCCGACGGCCGAAGCCCCCCGCGCGGCGGATCCTCCGCGGCGCATCCGCATCGAGGTCTCGAAGAACCCGGCGGCGGCGTGGGACAAGTACTTCGCCGCCAACAAACCTGCCCCGGCCGATGTGCGGGAAACGGTGCGCAGCCTTTGGCGCGAGAAGAACTACGACGAGGTCATCGCCGTGATCCAGTCGGCGCTGCGCCACGGCCAGGTGCAGCCCGCCTGGATGTACGAGGCGCTCTCGCTGGCCATGCAGGCCGCCAACCGTCCGCCCGAGGAGATCGAGCGGGTCGTGATGTCGGCCGTCGACTTCGCCCAGTCGCCCGACGACATGCTGTTTGTTGCCCTGTATCTCGATCAACTGGGCCTGAAGCAGCGGGCGCTCCAGGTGTTCCGCCAAGTATCGCAGATCCAGCCGATGCGGCCGGAGCCGTATATTCAGGGACTGCGCCTGTCGGAAGAACTCAAGGACCTCGAGGGGCTCCAGTGGGCCACCGTCGGGATTCTCAGCCAGGTCTGGCCCGAAGAGCACAAGAACGTCTGGCTCAAGGGGGTGCGAACGGCCCGGGCGACGCTCGAGCGGCTCAAGGCCGAGAATCGCCTCGACGAGGCTCAAGCCTACGAGGCGGCGCTCGACGCGGCGGTCGAGCGCGACGTGGTCCTTGTCGCCTCCTGGGTCGGCGATGCCGATATCGACCTCGTGGTGCGCGAGCCTGCCGGCACCGTCTGCTCGCCGCGCAATCCCCGGACCACTGCGGGCGGAGCCATGCTCGCCGACGCCCGGGCTCAACTCGGCAAGGATAATACGGGCAGTTCGTGCGAAGTGTACGTTTGCCCGAAGGGCTTTAGCGGCGCGTACGAAGTGCTGGTGCGCCGCGTGTGGGGCAAGGTCGCGGCCAACCAGGTGAAGCTCGACATCTGCCTCCATTACCTGAGCAAGCGGAAGGACTCGCAGGGCAGGCACATGGAAGTCGTCGAGAGCAAGTACCTCAAGCTGGATAAGGACCAAGTGGCGGCGAAGTTCGAGCTGGCCGACGGCCGTCGCAACGAGCCGATCAAGGAACACCAGATCGCCGCCGCGATGGCGTCCGTTCCCAGCGTGGCGCTGCGGCAGCAGCTTTTGGCCCAGCAGGTGGCCGGCGTCGTCGACCCCAACGCGATGGCGAGCCTGGCCAGCGCCCGTAGCGGCGGCACCGCGGGACTGGGCAATAGCCTGGCCAATTTCCCCCTCTTGGTGGGCGGCGGCGCGGTGGGCTACCAGCCCGTCATCATTACCCTCCCCGAGGGCACCAACCTGTTTGCCACCGCGGTGATCTCTGCCGACCGCAGGTATGTGCGCGTGGAGAGCATGCCGCTCTTCTCGGGCATCGCCGAAGTGAACGTGTTCAACTTCGCCACGGGGCAGAACACCTCAGGCCGAGGGGGTACGGGCGGCCTGGGCTTCAGCGGCCTGGGCGGCGGGTTCGGCGGCGGCGGTGGGTTTGGTGGCGGCGGCTTTGGTGGCGGTGGCTTTGGTGGCGGTGGCTTTGGTGGCGGCGGGTTCTTCTAGACCTCTGCCGCGCTCCGACCCGCGGCGTCAGCCGGTTCGGCTCGTCTTCCGCACGACGCCTGGAAACACATCCAGGTCTA
>DYLT01000176.1 GCA_020721945.1 Blastopirellula marina | reverse complement strand
GCGCAGCGCCGTGCGCGACAGGTCGAGCGGCAAGCCGACCGTCTCGGGGGGTCTTGCCAGGAAACAGACGCCGCCGGGCACGGGCACGCGCACCTCGTGCACATCGCCCGCTTGCCGGATGGGAATTTCGCCAGCCGGTCCGATCGCCATCGCAAAGCGCCGCGAACGCTCGCCGCTGGTTCCGCGGGAGGATCCTCCGCCTCCTGCCACGGCGATGATGCCCTCGCCCTCGACCGACCGTTCGACCCTCGGGCGGCGCCACCGGGCCCAGTCGAAGCTTGGCGAGCCCTTCGGGCCGGGGCCGACCGCCAGCTCCAGGGCGATGGTTCGACCTCGCAGCGGCGTCACGTCGAGCACCAGCGCGCGAGGCTCGGCTTTCGCATGGTGGAATTCTCGAGCAAGCACCTTGCCGCCGTCGAGGGCCCGCACGGAAAACGTCACGCCGTCGCTCTTTTCCGGACCGACTGCGCCCGCGTCGAGGGCCACGTCGGCCGCGAAACGCAGCGTTCCCTCGGCAGGCAGCGTCACCTGGTACCGGGCAAAGGCCTCGCCGCTCCTGCCGCCTTTCCATGGGGGATGAGCCGACATCGTGTCGCCCCACGTGCCAAAAGCGCCGCCATCGGGGGCCTCGAACGGGCCAATCGTTTCGAAGGGCTTGCCTTGTTGGGGTCGGGTGCCGCACGTTGCGCGATCCAACAGCGCGCCCAGATCGGCCAATACGTCGACCGGCTCTTGGGTTTGCACCACCGCGAGGTCGCCCAGGTCGGCCACGCAGCCGACGGCCAGGCGTTCGGGCATGCGGCACACGTGAAACACGGCAAGATCGCGCGGCGTGGCGAAATACGGATACCACCGGTCCGGACGCAAGCCAAGCAGGCGCCGGTCGTCGAATGCCCGCCAGCCAGGGATGGTCCCCGCCGCTTCCATCAGGCGCACTCCGGTTACGGTTCGGCTGATTTCCTCGGATCCGCACAGCAGTCGGCGGTCGGTCGTGGCCACCACACGGCGGCCGTCGGCCGTGCGGTAGGGAAACGCCACGTCGGCTGGCCAGGGCCCGTCGCGATCGGCCACCAGATGCTTGTGCTGCCATAGCGAGGCCTCCTCGAAGAACTGGCGTGCGAAGCCTTGGGGGTCGTCGAGCGAGTCGCGACGGGGTTTCAGGGTCGGAATCACGCCGAAGTGGCGGTAGGCCTCGGCCCAGGCCGCGTACATCTGGTCGGCCTCGGGCGGAGCGCAGCCGAGATAGCCGTAAATGGTTGTAAACGGCCCCAGCACATAGGAACTGATCGGATGGGCCGCGGCCAGCCAGCGCCGGTCCCACGTGCCCTTGGCGTGGTCGAGTCCCCACACATGCCGCTGGGCGAAGGCCTCGTGGCGGCACGTCACCTCATTGAGTCCCTCGCCGCTGAGGGCGACCTCCGGCAGGGCCTCGCGCAGCTCGCGGTGCAGGGCCAGGTTTCCCTCGAGCATCGACAGACCGTCGATGCGCCCGTTGTGGTCGTTGTCGATGCACAGCGTCTGGTCGAGATGCAAGGCGTCGACCCCGGTCCGGCGGCACAGGCGTTGCATCGCCTGGACGAAGTGCGCGCGCCACGCCTTGGCGGCGGGGTTGATGTACGCGAAGCGGATGTCGGGCTTGTCCGGCGGCCAAACCCACCACTCCTTCTTGTGCTTGCCCCACGGCGACCGCACGTGGAACCGCTCGAACTGGCGGTACAGCGGGTTGAGCGGATCGACGCCGAAGTAGTTTACATGGAGCATCGTGCGGAAGCCCAACTCGCGGGCCAGGCGCAAGAATGGCTCTAGCTCGGCCTTCGGCTTGTCGTACTCGGGATAGTCGCGGTCGTAGCCGGGCGCGCGCCAGTCGGGCAGGTAGAGCAGGGTCTGCCGCGGATCGAGCCGCCGCGGCAGGGCTTCGAGCACCGAAAGGTCCAATCCCATGATCACGCACGCCCGGATGTCCTTCACCCAGGCCGGCTGCTGCCGCTCGACGCGCACCGGCCGGCCGTGCTGCTCGAGCCAATCGTGATAGCGCCGGGCTGGCACGCGCCAATCGCCCTCGTACACGCCGAGGCGCCAGGCGACCGACTCGCAAGTGGTCAACTCGTCGAACGGGGCGTCGTTGATGGTGACCAGCCCCAAGCGCCAGCCGCCCGGCCGCCGCTCGACGACCAGGCGCTTGTACCGGCCGCGGACGTCTTCGGCCCAAACGAAGAAGCCCTCGTGCTTCCCCTCCACCACCACGAGTGGAACTTCCCAGGTGATGGGGTAGTCGAACTCGTGCCGCGTGCCGGGCGTATCACGCGAGAGTCTCAGCCCCGAGCCGCCCGGAACGAGAATCGCCCAGTCGAGCGGAATGTCGGCGATCGACCAACTCACGCCCCAGACGCCTTGGGCCGGCGACCTGGCTAGCTGCCGGAGAACGATCTCGCCGCGAGCGGTATCCCAACGGAAGTCGCCTTCGACCACGGCGCCCGGCAGTTCGGCGAACTCGCGGCACGTGCGCAACGCATGGCCGCCGGAAAGGGTCTCCTGTGGGCGATCGGCGGCCCAATGCGTCGCCGCGACGCGGTGGATGCCTGCCCCACGCGGCTCCTGGGGCCGCGCGACCAGCGCCGGTCGCCCAGGCCGCTCTAGCCCGATCACCGAGCCGCCCCGGATCGTCACGGCAAAGGGGCCCGGGGCCACCGCCGCCGAATCGGCCGCGCAGGCCGCATCAGTCCACACGGCGCACAGCGCCGCTATAAGCCAGCAGCATTTCGTCCATCGCGCCACGGTCGTCTCCTTCAATGACGCCGGAATCGTAGCGGCTTCTCGGACACGGTGCAATCGTCGGTAACCGTTCCCAGGCTGAGGACCGGCTCGCTGTTGGGACCCTCACGGGCCGAACCACGTGCCAGTCTTCGTGACACTCCTTTGACACGGGCCGCGGATGGCCTCATACTGGCCGGCGTGGCGTCGCTCGTGGGAGGGCACTCGAAGGCCGTTTCCTTTCCGGCGAGGTGGAATATGTCGAGAACGCTCCTGGCGATCGTGGTGCTGGCAGGATGCTTCGGGAGCGGCCTGGCAAGCCCAGGGCGCGCGGACGATGGCGGGGCCAAGGCCATTCTCGACGCGGCCGGGGTGGCCGGTGGGCTGGTCGTTCATCTCGGCTGCGGCGACGCCGGGGTGACCGCCGGACTGCGCGCGACCGAGTCGTACCTTGTCCAGGGCTTCGACCGCGATCCGGCCAAGGTCGACGCGGCGCGACGGCACGTCCAGTCGCTGGGCCTGTACGGCAAGGTGGCCATCGACCGTTGGACCGGCCCACGCATCCCGCTGGCCGACAACCTGGTCAAGCTCCTGGTGGTCGAAGACCCCAGCCTGGTGCCGGAAGAAGAGATCCTCCGCGTGTTGGCCCCCCAGGGCGTGGCTTGCGTCCGGCGCGACGGCCGGTGGACTAAGACCGTCAAGCCGCGGCCCAACGAGATCGACGAGTGGACCCACTACCTGCACGATCCGAGCAACAACGCCGTGGCCAGGGACGCGCAGGTCGGTCCGCCGCGGCACGTGCAGTGGATCTCGGGCCCTAACTGGTCGCGTCATCACGACCACATGGCGAGCCTCAGCGCGATGGTGTCCTCCGGTGGACGGATCTTCTACATCGTCGACGAGGGGCCTCGCGCGGCCATCCTCTTGCCGCCGCGGTGGACGCTGGTGGCCCGCGACGCATTCAGCGGCATCCTCTTGTGGAAGCGGCCGATCGCCGAGTGGAATACCCACCTCTGGCCCCTCAAGAGCGGGCCGAACCAGCTTCCGCGGCGCCTCGTGGCCGTGGGCGATCGGGTCTACGTGACCCTGGGCATCGATGCCGCGATCGAGGCCCTCGACGCGGCTTCGGGCAAGACCGTGATCACGTACGCGGCCACCGAGCACACCGACGAGTTGCTCGTGGCCGACGGCACGCTCTTTGCCCTCGTGGCCCAGTCGCCCAACAAGTGGAAAGACTACCGCCCCAAGCACACCTATGTGTGGGACAACACCCAGCGGGCCAACCGCGACTGGGCCTGGGACCGGGCCCATCGCTGGCTCATGGCCCTGAAGGCCGCGACGGGCGAGGCGGTTTGGAAGCGCGAGGCCAAGGTCGCGCCCCTGACGCTGGCCCTCGACGGCCAGCGCGTGTACTTCTACGACGGCGAGAAGGTCGTGGCACTGGACCGGGCGACGGGCCGCCCGCTGTGGACCTCCCCGCCGATCGTGCGCAAGACGCCCTTCCCCACCGGCTACGGCCCCACGTTGGTCGTCCACGAAGACGTAGTGCTTGTGTCGGTCGAAAACCCCAAGATGACGGCCCTGGCGGCCCGCGACGGCAAAATCCTCTGGACCGCGCCGCACCACCGCGGCGGTCACCTCTCGCCCGACGACATGCTCGTCATGGGCGGCCTCGTCTGGTCTGGGGCGATCGCCAACGGAAACGACTCGGGCGTGTTCACGGGGCGTGATCTGCGCACGGGCGAGGTGAAACGCGAGTTCCCCCCCGACGTGACCATCGACTGGTTCCATCACCGCTGCTACCGCAGCCGCGGAGCCGGCAAGTTCTTCATCGCGTCGCGCACCGGGATCGAATACATCGACCTCGAAGCCAAGCACTGGGATGTGAACCACTGGGTCCGTGGAGGCTGCCTCTACGGCTTCATGCCCGCCAACGGCCTGACCTACGCCCCGCCCCACGCCTGCGGTTGTTTCCTCGAATCGAAACTCTTCGGGCTCAACGCGCTGGCGGCCGATTCGCCCTCGCGGCGCGTACCCCGCGACGTACCCGACGCCGACCGGCTGGAAACGATGATCGCTTCGGCTTTGTCCCCGGGGGGCCGGGCGGAAGCCCATGCCGAGGCGGCTTGGGCGGCGCCCGCGCACGACTGGCCAACCTACCGCCACGATGCCATGCGAAGCGGCGCCACGCCCTTGGCCGTGCCCGTCGAGTTGAAACGCCAGTGGCAAACCGAACTGGGCGGGCGGCTTTCGAGTGTGGTCGTGGCGGGCGGTCGGGTGTACCTGGCCGCCATCGACGCCCACACGCTGTACGCCCTCGATGCAGAGACCGGGGCCAAGGTCTGGAGTTTTACGGCCGGCGGGCGTATCGACTCGCCACCTGCCGTCTACCAGAACCGTGTGCTGTTCGGTTCGGCCGACGGCTGGGTGTATTGTCTGCGCGCGGCCGATGGGGCCTTGGCGTGGCGGTTCCGCGCCGCACCCGTCGATCGGCGCCTGGTGGCCTACGAGCAGCTCGAATCGGCCTGGCCGGTCTCGGGCAGCGTGCTGGTGGAGAAGGGGGTGCTGTACTGCGTGGCGGGCCGCTCGGCGTTCCTCGATGGCGGTCTGCGCCTGCTGCGTCTGGATCCCTCGAGTGGCCGGAAGCTCTCCGAGACGGTGCTCGACGACCGCGACCCCGAAACCGGCAAGAACTTGCAAGTGCACGTCCAAGGCCAGGACATGCCCGTGGCCCTGCCCGACGTGCTCTCGTCCGACGGGCAGTCGATCTACATGCGGGCCCAGGCGTTCGATCTCCAGGGCGTGCGGCGTCACGTGGCCCCGCTGAAGCTCGCCACCGGCCGCCGGGCCGCGCAGGGCAACGAGGCCCTGGCCGCGGTGGGCGATCACCTGTTCTCGCGGTCGGGCTTTCTCGACGACTCGTGGTTCTTCCGCTCGTATTGGATTTATGGCAAGCAGGTCGACAGCAACTACGGCGGCTGGCTGCGACCGGGACACTTCGCTCCGTGCGGCCGGCTGTTGGTGATGGACGACCGCCGCGTGTACGGCTTCGACCGCCTGCCCGAGTACCTTTGCAACGCCTCGGTGCAGGAGTACTACCTGTATGCCGCCGACCGCGAGGTGACCGATGAGGGGATCGAACGCGTCCAGGCGGCGACGCGGCGGATCGACCTCGCCTCGCGCCAGCGCGGCGCGTCGGCGTCCGACTGGGCAGTACGCAAGAAGTTCTCGCTGAGCGAGCAGAACGCGGCCCGGTTCCACTGGGCGGCGGGTACGCCGCCGATCCAGGCTCGGGCCATGGTCCTGGCCGGCAATGTGCTCTATCTGGCCGGCCCGCCCGATGTGCTCGACGAAGAGGCGGCCCTGCGCAACCCCGACGATCCGAAGATCCGGCGTCAGCTCGAAGCCCAGACCGCGGCGCTCGAGGGCCGGATGGGTGGGCAGCTTCTGGCCGTCTCGGCCGCGGACGGCAAGACCCTGGCCTTCTACGATCTGGGCGCCATGCCCACCTTCGACGGCATGGCCGCTGCCCAGGGACGGCTCTACCTGTCGACCGCCGACGGCCAGGTCGTGTGCCTCGGCGAGCGGGGCGTTCCGCTTGCGAGGGCACCCGCCCAACTCACGCCGTTGGATACGAGCATCAAGGAATCGCCGGTGCCGCCGGCGGTAACCAAGGGCCCGCCGAAGGATGGCGACTTCGACCGGGTAGTGCGGGCCACGGTGACCGGATGCGATCTAGGCTACCACCTCGATACGACCGCCAAGCAAATGGGACTGGCCCTCAAGAAGCTGCCCAAGCCGCTGGAGGGCAAGATCGAGTTGGCGGTCCGACTGCGCGTCGCGCCGGGCGGGGAGTTGCGCAACGCCTTCCTGGTCTTCGGCGACAGCCCCGACGAGGGCAAACTCGTCAAGTGCGGCCTCCGCTATGCCATGAAGCAGGCGGTGATCGTCGAAGGGCCGATTGCCAAGGGCAAGGTCGCCCAGAAGCCGTTCGATGCCGACGAGTCGCGAGTCTACGACGTCGCGGTGACCGCCGACCTCGATTCGGGCGAGGTGACGATGAAGGTCGGCCAGGTCGCCGTGACCGGCAAGCTGGCCCAGGCGCCGGCCCGGGTTTCGTTCGTCGGCTGCGGCGCGCTCCATTCGTCGATGGAGTTTAGCGCGATTCAGGCCAGCGCAACGGCCGACCGCAGGTCGCCTGGCCCGTAGCCGTTCACCGCGACTGCCCCAGGTTCGCGGCGAAGCCCGCGACCATCGGCCTATCCCCTTGGGGCGTGACGCGGACAGGCACGTTGTTCTGCCCGCATGGGCCCAAACGACGAGCCAGTCCCCTGCCTCGGCGGATCGGCCTGAAGATCCGTTCTGGCGAGCTGACGGTGATTCTGGGGCCCCACCGGATGGGCAAGACGACGCTGCTGCCGATTGCGGGTGTACGAACGCGGCCTGACCGTGCTGTTGAACGACAGCTCGATCTGGACCAACGACGATCCCGCGCTTGCGGCCGACAGCGCCACGTTCCACAATAAAGACCTTCGGGTCGGTCCCGGTCCGTTTCGGATCGGCCGATGGATGGTTCTGGCGACGATGCCGCGAAGAGGGCGGTGCTGGAATGCGGCCCGGGCAGGCGCTCGGAACTGTCCACCAGAGGAGACGACCCGAATACGCCGTACCACCCGAACCTCGTGGGATAGGCGACGCCTTTTCGAGGGAATGGCTCCGTTTCGCTCGCTCTCGCTTGCCTTCAAACCCGACGCCGCCGACGCGCAGCGCCGTCTGGAGGCCTACTGGCAGGGCGAGATGATCGACCGGCCGTGCGTCGCCGTGCGCGCGCCCCGAGCGGGAATGTCGCCGCCGCGCCGGTCGCTTATCTGTCGGGGCGACTTCGACATCGCGCGCACCATCGCCGAGTTCGAGACCTGGGCCGGCGCGATGTTCTTCGGCGGCGAGGCCCTGCCCGCGCTGATGCCCAATTACGGCCCGGATCAATGGGCCGGGTTCCTCGGGGCTCGGCTCGCGCTGGTGCCCGAGATGGACACCTCGTGGGCGGCGCCGCTGGCCGACGCGTGGGACGACCTGCCGCCGTGGTCGATCGATCCGCAGAATCCCTGGTGGCGGGCGATCACCGAGCTGACCCGGGCGGCCGCCTCCGTATGCGAGGGCCGGTTCCTCTTGAGCACGATCGATACCCACTCGAACCTCGACTGCCTGGCCGCGCTGCGCGGTCCGGAACGGCTCTCGACCGATTTGATCGATCGGCCCGAAGCGGTGCTCGAGGCCCTCGAACAACTCGATGCGCTGTACGCGCTGGTGTACGAAACCCTTTACGCGCTGGGGCGCATGGAGGAGTTCGGCACGACCTCGTGGCTGGAAATGTGGAGCCCGCGCCGTACCCAGGCGGTGCAGTGCGACTTCGCCTGCATGATCTCGCGCGAGCACTTCCGCCGGTTCGCGATGCCCTACCTCGAGCGCGAGATCGCGCGACTCGATCACGCAGTCTACCACATGGACGGACCGGGCCAGATCCGGCACCTCGACGACCTCTTGGCCCTGGACCGTCTGCACACGATCCAATGGGTGCCTGGGGCGGGCCAGCCGTCGGCCCCAGCCTGGGTCGAGATGCTGCGCAAGATCCAGAAGGCCGGCAAGGGCGTGCAGGTCCTCGTACGCGTCGAGGAGGTGCGACAGCTCCATCGGCAACTGGCGCCCGAGAGAACCTTCTACTGGGTGCTCGACTGCCCGAGCCCGTCCGAGGCCCAAAGACTGCTCGATTGGCTCGTGGCGAATACCTGAGTCGACCTCGACGATCGCCGGGACGAAGCCTGTTTGGTCCTGATATCTTGAAGCCATCCGGCTCAGGATGGCATCGCGTTCGCCTCGGGAGAAGGGGGCTCTGCGTCTTGGATTGCGTCCGCCGGGAGCACTTGGTAGAAAGGATACGAGGGTCTAAGCCATCGGCCGCCGCAGCAAGTGGGAACGCGGCGTCATGCCGTGACGCGGGGAAGATGGCGTTTAGAGAGCGATCGGCCACTTCGACGCAAGGAGCGCCTTATGGCGCGGCGCGGCCACGGTCATCGTCCATCCGATTCCGGGCCGGAAGAGCCGGAACCGCGGCTTTCTCCTCGAGAACGCAGCGGCGATCAAGATCAACCACGTGGCGACGCTGGCGTACCAGCGCGGCCAATTGCTGCGCGATCCCGGCCGGTTGGCCCGCCTCAAGGCCAACGCGAAGCGGCTGGGCAAGCCCAGCGCCGCGTACCCCGTGGTTCGGGCCGCGCTCGATTGGCCGGCGGCGTGACACGATAGGACCTGTGCGCATGTGTGGAATTGTCGGAATCCTCGGGGCGCAGAACGCGGTCGAGTTCCTCGTCGGCGGGCTTCGCCGGTTGGAATACCGCGGCTACGACAGTGCAGGCGTGGCCACGGTGGACCGATCGGGCCAGTTGCACGTGGTCAGGGCAGCCGGGCGGATCGATCGCCTGGAAGAGCGTCTGGCCGGCGTTCGCCTGCCAGGCGCGGTCGGGATCGGTCACACGCGCTGGGCCACCCACGGTCCCGCTACGGACGCCAACGCCCATCCTCACCTCGGCGGCCATGGCTCGCTCGCCGTGGTCCACAACGGCATCATCGAGAACTTCCAGGCGCTCAAGGCGCGGCTCCAGCGCGACGGGTATGTTTTTTCCTCCTCGACCGACAGCGAGGTCGTCGCGCATCTGCTCGATAGCTGCCTGAAGCGCCGGCACGTGCCGGCCGATCTGGCGGCTGACGACTATGCGCCGCTGGTCCTGGCGGTCCAGGAGGCGCTGGCGCAACTTCAGGGGACCTATGGGCTGGCGATGATTTTTCGCCAGTGGCCGGAGGTCCTCATCGCGTGCCGGCTGGGTAGCCCGCTCGTCGTCGGGGTCGGCGACGGACAGCACTTCGTGGCCAGCGATGTATCGCCGCTTTCGGGCTACACCGATCGCATCGTCTATCTGGCCGATCACGAGATCGCGGTGCTGACCGCCGACTCGCTGCGCGTGATCCACCGCGACCACGGCCATGTGCCTGCCAGCGTGCGCGTGCTCGACCTCCCGCCCGGCGCGATCGACCTCGGCGGCTATGCGCACTACATGCTCAAGGAGATCTACGAGCAGCCCGAGTCGCTCGAAAACGCCATGCGTGGCCGGCTCGACCGCGACTCGGCCAGCGCCCGTTTCGGGGGATTGCATCTGTCGCCCCAGCAATTGGCCGCCGTGCGCCGGCTGGTGATGACGGCTTGCGGCACGAGCTGGCATGCGGCGTTGGTTGGCGAATATCAGATCGAGAGCCTCGCGCGACTTCCCGTCGAGGTCGAGTACGCCAGCGAGCTTCGCTACCGCAATCCGCCGCTGGAGCCCCATACGCTCTTGTTCGCGATCACGCAGAGCGGCGAGACCGCGGACACGCTGGCGGCGCTGCGCGAGATGAAGCGCAAGGGGCACCCGACCCTGGCCATTTGCAACGTCGTGGGAAGCACGATCGCCAACGAGGCCGACGGCGGGATCTACCTGCACGCGGGGCCCGAGGTGGGGGTCGCGTCGACCAAGGCGTTCACGTCGCAGTGCGTCGTGTTGGCGATGTTGGCGCTCTATTTCGGCAGGCTGCACCATTTGAGCTACGATGCCGGAATGCGCCTGATCGACCAACTCGTCGCGCTGCCCGACCAACTGCGCCGCGCGCTGGCCACCGACGAGGAGGTTCAGCGGATCGCCTCGAAGTACTGCGAGGCCGAGAATTTCCTCTACTTGGGGCGCCAATTCAATTTTCCCACGGCGCTGGAAGGGGCGCTCAAGCTCAAGGAAATCAGCTACATCCATGCCGAGGGCTACCCAGCCGCCGAGATGAAGCACGGGCCGATCGCCCTGGTCGATCGGCACACCCCAAGCGTGTTCCTCATGCCCCAGGGGCCGGTCTACGACAAGGTCCTGGCCAACGTCGAGGAGATCAAGGCTCGGGGCGGGCCGGTGATCGCCGTCGTGGGCGAGGGCGACACGAAGGCGCGGAAACTGGCCGACGATGTCGTCGAAATTCCGGCGGTCGAGGACTTCCTCCAGCCGATCGTGTCGATCGTGCCCCTTCAGCTCCTGGCGTACCACATCGCCGTGGCCCGCGGCTGCGACGTCGACAAGCCGCGCAACCTGGCCAAGAGCGTGACGGTAGAGTGACGGGTACCGGCCCGAACCGCGAGGGCCGCGGCATACCGCGCCGCGGCGCGGGAGGGGCTCGTTCGAAAGGGCCCGTTGGGATGACGTGTCTTGCACGGCAGTTCGTTTTGGCTTGTCTTGTA
>DYLT01000175.1 GCA_020721945.1 Blastopirellula marina | reverse complement strand
GGGGCCGGCAGTCAGTCCCGACGGCACGCGGCTGTACGTATGCAACCGGTTCGACAACGACGTTTCGGTCGTGGATCTGGCGGCGGGCAAGGAAGTCGCGCGGGTGCCGGCGGTCCGGGAGCCCATCGCCGCGGCGGTGACCCCCGATGGCCAGACGGTGCTCGTGGCCAACCATCTTCCGAACGCGCGGACCGACGACGCCTTCCGCGGCGACGTGTCGCCGGTGATCACCGTGATCGACGCCCACACGCTGCGGACCCGCGCGATCGAGCTGCCGCACGGGGCCAACGGCTTGCGCAGCGTGCGCATCGCCCCCGACGGCCGTCACGCCCTGGTGACCCACCTCTTGTCGAACTTCCAGAAGATTCCCTTCCGGGTAGACATGGGGTGGATCAATACGAACGTCGTCAGCGTGATCGACGTGCGGCGCCGCGTGGTGCTGAGCACGATCGGCATGGACGAGCAAGACCTGGGAGCGGCCAATCCCTGGGACGTGATCTGGACGGCCGACGGCAAGACGATTTGCGTGAGCCTGGCGGGCGCGCACGAGCTGTGCGTCATCGGCGCCACGGAATTGCTGAGCGACTCGGCCCGGCGGACCATGTCGCCGATGATGGGCGTCTGGCCGATCTATCCGACCTTGGGATCGAGCATGTGGCGCCGGATCGCACTTCCCGGCAAGGGGCCGCGCGGGCTGGCAACTGCCGGGCCGTATGTGTATGTGGCCGAGTATTTCAGCGACACGGTGGCGGTGGTCGATCCGCGCGGGGCGGCCGACGAGCGTTCGTCCCCCCGCACGATCGCGTTGGGACCTGTCCCGCGACCGACCCAAAAGCGGCGCGGGGAACTCTTGTTTCACGACGCGACGATCTGCTACCAGCAGTGGCAGAGCTGTGCGAGTTGCCATCCCGAGGGGCGTGTCGACGGCCTCAACTGGGACCTGATGAACGACGGCGCCGGCAACCCGAAGAACACCAAGAGCATGCTCGGGTCGCACCGCACTCCGCCGGCCATGGCCGAGGGGGTGCGCATGTCGGCCGAGGAGGCGGTGCGTTTGGGAATCCGCCACGTGCTGTTTTCCGAACGCCCGGAGCACGAGGCGGCAGCCATCGATACGTACCTCCAATCGCTTCGGCCCGTGCCTAGCCCGCGACTCCGCGACGGCCGGCTCAGTCCGGCGGCCGAGCGGGGACGGCGGCTGTTCGAGAGCGCGCGGGTGGGGTGCGCGGCGTGCCATCCCGCGCCGTTGTTTACCGATCTGCGGTCGCACCCGGTTGGCTCGCGGGGACCGAACGAGTCGACCGAACGGTTCGACACGCCCACCCTGATCGAGGTGTGGCGAACTGCCCCCTACCTGCACGATGGCCGGTACACGACCGTCAAGGAGTTGCTCGTCGAAGGCAAGCATGCGTTGCGCCGCGTCGATCCTCCGCTGGAAGAACAAGAGATCGAGGACCTCGTCGAGTACGTGCTCTCGCTATGAAAACGCGGAAACGACCCGCGGAAACGTACTTTTCGTTCGCCGCGAGAGGGGTCCCAAGGCGCGGGACGGCCGCTTCAGGCCGTCGCGGATGGGCCAACAGACCGATCTTGCGGCTCGTCCTGGTCCTCTCTTGGCAGGCACCAAGCTTGGCCAGCGAACCGCCCGAGGGCGCCGCCGCCACCGCCGCTCCAGTAGGCTTCGCCGGCTTCGGGCGAGGCATCGCCCTCGGCTACGGCTTCTTGTACCGGTGGCTGAGGAAATCGCCCACGTAGATCAGATACTCGAAGGGAAGCGGTTCCTGGCCGACTTGGGCGCGGATCGTGCCCAGCGTGCCGCGGAGGACGCGCTGCTTGCCCTGATAGCCCGCGTACTGGACGACCGCAATGGGTGTCTCGGGCGGATAGGCCGTGGAGAGCTTGCGGAGGAAGTCGTCGAACTCGGCGCGCATGGTGAACAACACCATGGTGCTGCGATGCGCCGCGAGCTTCTCGATCGTGTCGGTCTTGCCGGGCCAGTCGGTCGAGGTGAGGATGACCGCTTTGGTGCGCTGGCTGGTGGTGACGCCCTTGCCGATCGCCGCGTTGGCGGCGTTGAAGGCGCTCAGGCCGGGAACGACCACGGGGTGCAGGTCCTCGAACTCCTCGAGGCACCATTCCCACGGCCCGTAGATCAGCGGATCGCCGTGGTCGAGAATCGCGACGGTCTTGCCGGCGGCGACGGCCTGGCGCACGCGGGCGATGAAGTCCTTGCGCTGGGCGGCCAGTTGCTCGGCTTCGGCCCGCTCCTGGCCATCGAGCGTCGAGGGGTCCTTTCCGTAGTAAGGGAACAATCGCCAGAATCCCTCGACCACTTCTTTGCCCTCGAGCAAGGTGGCAAACTTCTCGCGGATTCCCGGCGAGCAATAGACGATCTGCGCCCGTTTCACGACCTCCAAGGCCCGCACCGTGATGAGGTCGGGATCGCCCGGCCCCATGCCGACCAGGTACAGCGGGGTGGCTTTGGCCTCGGCGGCGGCGAGGTGGCGACCCGGGGCGAGGGACCAGGCAGCCAGAACGAGCGCAACAAGGAGGGGAACGGATCGCCAGCGGGGGGTCATGGGGCCTCCTTGGTGGGAGAGGGCAGGAGGGGTGTTACTATTCTTTCAAACGTAACACCAGCATACCCGACGTAGCCGACCGTGACAAGTAGCGCCGTGCGGCCCTCGGCCATTCCGCCGCACGCCCAAGAGCCCCCGATCTACCCGGTAAATCGCCCCGCGATCAGCGTGATGTTCTGCCCGCCAAACCCGAAACTGTTCGAGAGGACGTAATCGCAGCGGGCCTCGCGCGCGGCGTTGGGCACGTAGTCGAGGTCGCATTCGGGGTCGGGCGTTTCGTAGTTGATCGTCGGGGGCAGCACGCCATCGCGGATGGCCAGAAGGCAGAGGATCAACTCGGTGGCCCCGGCCGCGGCGATGAGGTGACCCATCATGCTCTTCGTGCTCGACACCGGGATCTGGTACGCCGCGTCGCCGAAGACGCGCTTGATGGCCAGCGTCTCGACCTTGTCGTTGACGGCGGTGCTCGTGCCGTGGGCGTTGATGTAGTCGACGCGATCGAGGCCCGCGTCGCGCAGGGCCATGCGGATGCAGGAGATCGCGCCGCGGCCCTCGGGGTGGGTGTCGGTAATGCGGAAGGCGTCGGCGGTCGAGCCGTAGCCGACGATCTCGCCGTAGATGTTCGCCCCGCGCCGTCTGGCCCGGTCGAGTTCCTCCAGCACGACGAAGCCGGCGCCTTCGCCGAGCACGAAGCCGTCGCGTTGGCGATCGAAGGGGCGAGACGCCTTGGTCGGCTCGTCGTTCCGAGTGCTCAGGGCGGTCAACAGGCTAAAGCCGGTCACGCCGAAGGGGTGGATCATCGTATGCGTGCCGCCGGAGAGCATCACGTCGGCCTCGCCGCGGCGGATGATGTCGGTGGCCTCGCCGATCGCCTGGCTCGAGGCCGCGCAGGCCGTCAGGCAGTTGACATTCGGTCCTTCGGCGCCGAAGAGGCCGGCCAGGTGGCCGGCGGGCATGTTGGGCTCTTGTTCGAGTTCGGCGATCGGGTGCAGGATCTCCAGGCCCTTGCGTGTGAACTTCGCCAGGTTCAGGCCGCCGTCCTCCAGGGCGGCGACCATCATCTGGGTGAAACGGTCGAAGTCCTGCTGGCCCTCGCCGCTGCCGGTATAGATGCCGAAGCGGGTAGGGTCGAGCGGGGCGTCGAGCACCCCCGAGTCGGCCATCGCCTTCTTGGCGGCCCCGACCGCGAAATGGGTGTGCCGGCCCTGGTACTTCCAGTCGTCGGGGTTTTCGCCGACGTCGGAAACGTCCCAGCCGCGGACTTCGGCCGCGATGCGGGTGGGGAAGTTCGAGGCATCGAAGTGGGTGATATAACCCACGCCCGACTCGCCCGCCAACACCCGTTTCCACACGGTCTCGATGTCGGCGCCCAGGGGGGTGACCCAGCCGATTCCGGTGACTACCACGCGGCGTCTCATGATGCGACTCCCGTCGTCGATTCCGGACCGCCACTCAACCCGACGAGGCCGCGGCGCGGAGCAACTCCTCCGGCTCGCGCAAGGGAGAGCCATCGGCCGCGTGGCCGACCTCGTAGGCCCGTAGCATCCGCATCATCCGCAGATACGCGGAGGGCTCGAAGAGGACCTTGTCGTGGTGTTCGCCGTTGAGGTGGGCGAACACCAGTTCTCCCTCGGCCTGGAGCTGGTCCTGGCGATGGCTGGTCACGGTGACCATGGCCCCGTCGTCGCGGATGTACTCGATCGTGGCCGTGTAGATCAGCGTGTCGCCCGGAAGCGCCGGGAGGTAGAACGTCACCCGCGGCGCCTTGGCCAGAACCACCTTCTCGTGAAAACGCCCGTGCTCGCACACCAGCAGCCCGCCGGTCTGCGCCATACCCTCCATGATGAGGGAATTGGGCATGACCGCGTAACCGGGAAAATGGTCGTGCAAGTGCTCCTCGGCCAGGGAGATGTTCTTGATCGCCCGGGCGCGGCGTCCGCTCTCGAACTCGATGAACCGATCGATCCAGTACCAGCGCATGACCCCTGGTTCCTTTGCGCTTGCCGGCCTCTATGCCGCGCCGACTTTGCTCTCGACGAACCGGCAGAGGTCTTCCACGGTCAGGGAGTTGGTGAAGTCCTGGACCTTGGGATTGGCGGCGAAGCGGTCGAGGCTGGCCCAGGGCATCCGCTTGCGGAGTTCGGCCAGCCCCGCGTCGGTGACGCGGCCATCCTGGACGTATTGGGCATTGGTGAGCACGTCCTGGGGAAGCAACTCCTTCTGGGGGATCTTGATGTTGAAGGCCTTTTCGAGCCGGAACTGGATATCGAGGAAGTCGATCGATTCAGCCCCCAGGTCGCCGACCAGCGTGGCCTCCGGGGTGACTTCCTCCTCGTCCACGCCCAACGCGTCGACCAGCGCATTCTGGACCTTCTCGAAAATCTCTTCCTTCGTCGGCATGTCGTCTCACCTCCGGACTGGAAAGGCCGTTACGTTGCTTCTCGTCTTCTCTTTCTCTCTGGGGCGCGTTGCTGCGACCACCCAGGCGTCTGTCAAAAACTCACTCGGGGATCGCCACGTTTGGTGAAGTCCTCCTCGTTCGACTTCGGGGGCAAGAGGGTCGGACTAGTACCCCCCCAGGCTCAACCCGCCGTCGACACGGATCACCTGGCCCGTAATATACGAGGCATCGTCGCTAGCGAGGAAGGCCACCAGGGCAGCCACCTCGGCCGGCGAGCCGACCCGCTTCAGGGGAATCACCTCCTTGATCTTGTCGCCCACCAGGCCGCGCACCGCCTGGCTCATGTCGGTGTCGATCATGCCGGGGGCCACGGCGTTGACCCGGACCTTGCGCTGGGCGAGCTCCTTGGCCATGGCGCGGGTCAGCCCATCGATGCCGCCCTTGCTCGCCGCGTAGTTCACCTGTCCACGGCTGGCGAACTCGGCCGCCGTACTCGACAGATTCACGATGCTCCCGCTCCGCTGGTACATCATCTGCTGGGCGACCGCGCGGCAATAATGGTAGGTGCCGAAGAGGTTCGTTTCCAGCACCTCGCGCCACTGTTCAGGCAACATGGCCCCCAACAGGCCGTCGCGCACGATCCCCGCCGAGTTGACCAACACGTCGAGCCGGCCTTGCTGTTCGACGATTTCGTCGACGATCTGCTGGGCACGGAGGGCATCGCGCACGTCGGCTTGGACCGCGCGCACCGACGGCCCCCGGCCCGCCAGTTCGGCCACCAGCCCCTCGGCCGCCTCGCGGTTGGATTGATACACGAATACCACCGCGGCCCCTTCCGAGGCGAGGCGTTCCACGACCGCGCGGCCAATGCCGCGGCTGCCTCCGGTGACCAAGGCTGTCTTGCCATCCAGTCGCATAGGTTCGCAGGGGTCTCGAGTGACGCAAAAGCAGGAGGGTGTGAGGGTCTCGGGCGGGGCGCGGGATCACGTGGTCGGTTGGGTGGTCGCGCCGTTCGGACCGCCGGGCCGGTACAATAGCGCGAACAGGCTCCGCAACTCCTTGCGCACCAAGGCGTCGGTCGGGGCTTGTGCCGGATCGGTATCGGCCAGGTCGTACCGGGACAGCACCAATCGCCCATTGACCGTCGTCCGTCCAGCCACCATCCCGCGCGCCTTGACCTCGGTCTCATCGTCGGACTGGCGAACGATCTCGACGGACACCTCGAGCGTTTGCCCCGGCTCGACGAATTGCCCGTACTTGACCCCCCGAACCTCCTTCAGCACGACCATGCTGTGGGCGAAATCCTCGCTGGCCCGGATAAGCCATGCCCCGGCCTGGGCCATCGCCTCGACCATCAACACCCCCGGCATGACGGGGAACTGGGGGAAGTGGTCGGCCAAATACTCCTCGGCCATGGTCAGGTTTTTTATCGCGGTGATTCGCTTTCCCGGTTCCAGCAGGTCAATGCGGTCAATGAGCGAAAAACGCATGGGTATCTGGCAGGATGATCGGCTTGCGCAGGTTAGGGCCGGCTCGGAAAAACGGACGGTTCAGTATAGTTCTTTACCAACCGCCCGACAATCGAGGTTTCGGCGCGCAAGGCCGGGGCGCAGGATCCACTTCCACAACATCTTAGGCGTTGTCAGGCGAAGGCGATACCCGAAAATCGGTCTATATTGGCTCCCCCTGGCGTGCTAATTCCTGGCGCTGGTTCGATCTGGGAGCCGCCAGCTCGGGGGTGGCCCAGCCGCTCGCGCTGCCAAATTGGCACCGCCCCACCCCGTCGAAAAGCCATCTATTAGCATAACCCTCATGGAGAGCGTGGGTTGCGGTGCTCTGGTTTTCTGGCACGGGCTTTGCTCGATTGGACCAACGGCCGCACGGGCATCGCCCGCCACGCGGCCTGCAACGGAATTGGTCCCGTCCCCTTTGCCACGAAACCGATGAGGAGCGTCCGCCATGTCTGTTCGCTATTGGCCCATGCAAAACCCCATCGCTCAGCTCCGCCGAGAGGTCGATCGGCTGCTTTCGGGCTTTGCCGATGCGGTACCAGGTGGGGGCGTTCTGGCGGGTGTGCTGCGCGGCCAGCCCGCCGTGAACGTCTGGGAAACCGACGATGCATTGCACGTCGAAACGGAAATGGCCGGCGTCAAGACCGAACAGGTCGATCTTTCGGTGGTGGGGGACCAACTGACCATCAAGATCGAGCGCCCTGACACCGTCCAGGAAGGAGTCACCTACCACCGCCGCGAGCGCCCCGTGGGAACCTTGACGCGGGTGATTGCCTTGCCGACCGAGGTCGACGCCAACCAAGTCGAGGCCTCGCTCTGCGACGGGGTGCTGCGCATCGACCTGCCCAAGGCCGAGGCCGCCCGGCCGCGCAAGATCCCCGTTCACGTCGGCAAATAACCCCCAACCCCGGAGGAGCGAACATGGCCAACGAGACCATCACCAAAGCCCCAGCCGAACAGACCGCGACGGCCGAAGCGACCCGGTCGGGTTTGTTTTACCGTCCCAATGTGGATATCCTCGAAAAGGCCGACGAACTGCTCGTGCTGGCCGATGTTCCCGGGGCGTCGCGAGAGGGCATCGACATCCATTTCGAGGACGGTCAACTGACCATTCACGCCAAGGCACCTTGCCGCCACACGAACGTCGAGTTTCTCGTTCATGAATACGGTGTGGGCGATTACTACCGCACGTTCCGCGTGGCCGAGACGATCGACGCGGCGAACATCACGGCGGAGTATGCCGACGGCGTGCTGACGCTCCATCTGCCCAAGGCCCCGGCTGCCAAACCGCGCAAGATTCCGGTCAAGGCGTAGACCACGTTTCCTGGATTCGGAGGAAGTCCCATGGCCCTGATTCCGTGGAGAGGCAAACAGCGCGAGCGCGAACCGGGACGTGTCGAGACGTCGCCCCTGGCCGCGCTGCGCACCGAGATGGATCGGCTGTTTGACGAGTTCTTCCGCGAGCCGCTCGGGGCCTTCGAGTGGCCCTTGAGCGACCGCGGCTGGGTGCCGCCGGTCGATGTGATCGAGAGCGACGAGGAAGTCACGGTGCGCGCGGAGATCCCCGGCGTCGATCCCCAACGCCTCGATCTTTCGATGGTGGGCAACCAGCTCGTGCTGGCCGGCGAGAAAAAAGACGATCTGGATCGCTCGGGCAGGGAGTGCCACGCGAGCGAAATCCGCTACGGCCCGTTCCGCCGGAGCATCCCCCTGCCGGCCAACGTCGACGACCAGCGTGTCCAGGCCGACTGCACCCATGGCGTGCTGACGATCCGGCTCAAGAAGGTCCAGCCGACGCCGGCCAAGCGCATCGAGGTCAAAGCCCGATAGGCTGCCGGCGGCATGGCGGCGGCCGGCCGCTTCG
This sequence comes from Blastopirellula marina, assembly GCA_020721945.1. GTDB lineage: Bacteria > Planctomycetota > Planctomycetia > Pirellulales > Thermoguttaceae > JANLFZ01. The sequence goes on along the minus strand of DYLT01000175.1, from coordinate 2,710 downwards.
GTCCGTCGCGCCACGGGGCTTGGCGTGGTTCAATACGCGCCAGCCTCGTGGGCGGCGTCGAACATGGCAACGACGTTCTCCGGCGGCACGTCGGCGAGGATGTTGTGGACCTGCTGGAACACGAATCCGCCGCCCGGCTTCCAAAGCGCTAGTTGCTCGTGGACGTGCTGGCGCACCTCGTCGGGCGTTCCGCGCGCGAGGACCACGTGGGTATCGCACCCGCCGCCCCAGAAGGTCAGGTCGCGGCCGAAATCGGCCTTCAACCCTCGCGTCTCCATGCCCGTGCACGAGATCTGCACCGGGTTGATCGCGTCGAGCCCGGCCTCGATCAGGTCGGGTAGTATGGGGCGTACCCCGCCGCAACAGTGGAGCATGACCTTGACGTTGGCCAGTTCCTTGGCGCGACGGAACAGCCGAGCATGACGCGGCTTGAAGAACTCCTGGTACATCGCTCGCGACATCTGCGGCCCCTTCTGCATTCCCAGATCGTCGCCGAACAGCACCACGTCGATAAAGGGGCCCACCAGGCGCAGGAATCGTTCGAGGTTGGCCAGGTGGATCTCGACGAGGCGATCGAGAAACGCATGGGCCCGGCGCGGCTGGGCGGCCAGCAGCATCAGGAAGTTGTCGATGCGGTAGAAGAACTGGCCCATTTCGAGCAGGTTGCCGCCGAACAGGCCGATGATCGCCCGGTCGGTCCGCTGGCGGAGCCGCCGCGCCCCGTCGGCCAGCACCCGGTCCCCGTCGGGGCCCGAAGCCAGCGGTCCGGGCGGGCTGGCCACCGCGCACCAGATGGTCTCGGCCATGGCCTCGGGAATGCGGTCGAAATCGTCGGCTTCGAGAAACGGCCAGTACGCTTGTTCGAAGTACAGGGCGCCGTCGGGCATGCGTCCAATGACCCGGCCACTCGCGCTGCGCAGCACCCAGGCCCCTTCGACCCGCTCGGGCGCGGCCCAGCGGGGCATTTGGCAGGGGGTGCCGTCGGGCAGGGTCCAATCGACCCAGTGTTCATCCTCCAGGGCAAAGCCGCGCCCCAGCTCGATCGTATCGACGTGGAACCGCTCCAGGACGTCCTCGTCGACGATGGCCAACTGCTGGATCGGGTCGTAAACGCGGATGGGGCGATCCGGCAGTGCCAACGCCTTGCGGAGTCGCGCGTAGGCGATGGCCGCGATGCCCGACGACCGGTGCCCGCTCAAGTCGATCGGCACGCGATCCGGTTCGTGGTGGTTCAACGAGGCCAGTACACGTTCTCGCGGAGTCATGGCAAAGGTCCCCGGCAATCCCAGGTAAACGATCGACAATCGACGATCACCGCGGCGAGCATCAAAACCACCCCCGGTGCCGAAACCAGCAGAGCATCCCGCCCGCCACGGCAACGGAGACGAGCCAGAACACGGGGTAGCTCCAGGCCAACTGGTTCTCGGGAATGGGCATGTTCATGCCGTACACCCCGGCCAGAAACGTCAGCGGCACGAAAATCGTGCTGATGACGGTCAGCGTCTTCATGATCTCGTTCATGCGGTTGGAGACCGTCGAGACGTGCGTCTCGGTCAGCGCCCCGGCCAGTTCGCGGTAGGTCTCCAACAGGTCGAGCACCTGCACCACGTGGTCGTACACATCGCGCAAATAGGTGTAGGTGGTCTCCGAAAGGCACTCGTGGCGCTCCCGGTGGAGCGAGGCGATCAGCTCGCGCATGGGCCATGCGACCCGGCGCAGCATGGTCAGATCGCGCTTGAACCCGTGGATCTCCTGCAGAAAGCCGCGATCGTCTCCGGCGAACACCTTCTCCTCCAAGTCGTCCAGTCGCCTCGATGCGTCCTCCAGGATGGGAAAGAACCGGTCGACCATGGCGTCCAACAGGCAGTAGAAGAGAAAACTGACATCGCTGCGCCGCAGCCGCGAGTCCCTGGTCCGGATCCGCTGGTGGACGCCGAAGAAGACGTCGCTCTTGCGTTCCTGGAAGGTCACCAGGGTCTTCCGGCCCAGAAACAGGCTGACCTGCTCGCTTTGGAGGCCCTCCTTGCCGAGTTCGGCCATCTGGGCCACGACGAAAAGCCGTCCCGGGTGCTCTTGGGAAGCCGGGTAGTCCTCGGCCTTCGGCCGCTGGCCCAGGTGCACCACGTCCTCGATGGCCAGCGGGTGCAGCTCGTACTTCTCGGCAAACGCCCGAATCACGTCCATGTCAGTCGTCCCGTCGATATGGATCCACCGCACGGCGGACCACTCGGGGCGATGGTGGGCGAGAAAATCCCAGATGTCCTGGACGTCCTGGATCTGCACCTGTTCGGGGCAATAGTCGATGCACGTGACCGTGACCTTGCCGCGCGTCGTCGGAAGGTGCGCGAGCTCGTAGGGCTCGATGCCCGGCGCCGTCCCCGCCAACGGCACGCTCTGCCGAAGGATCGACGTGGTGTCGGTCCGCCACGAAGCGGCCTGCGTTCGCGGCGCGTCCCGCGCACCAGACGTTCGTGGGTCGGCCGCGGCCCTTGTCCTCGCGCCGTCGCCTCGCTGGGCCATTGCACCCCCCCTTGCTCCACGGACCGGGGATGTCGGACGATTGCGCACGATTGTCGCACGGCGCGAGGCCAGCCTCAAGGGGCGGATCGGGGGGTTGGCCCGCGGGCCGGGCCGTGCTGCCAGACGGCCTCGTACTGGGCGACCAATGCCGAGGCGGTCTTCCGAATGTCGAAGACCGCCTCGGCACGGC
>DYLT01000174.1 GCA_020721945.1 Blastopirellula marina | reverse complement strand
GGCGGGGCGAACGCCCGGCAGCGACCAGGCGGGCTTGTCGCCCGAGATGCCTTGGGGCCTTGCGAACCCGCCGAACCTGGTTCCGCCCGGTTCCGACGAGGGACCAAGCGCGGCGCTTGGCGGATTCGTCTTGCCCTTGTCCTGGAGATCGGACGTTGCCGGCCGGGCTGCCCCGGTCGGCGTGGGGGAACCGGGCGACCGGCGCGGCTCCTGGCGCGGCAGCGGGCCTGTGCCGATGCTGATGCGAAAACTGCGAACGTCCTTCACTTGGGGGTGGATGTCGCTCTCCGCCGCAAAGCCCGCGCGCAGGACCTCCACCATCTGGGGATCGATCTGGATCAGGTACTGCATGCCGCCGTCGGGCAGCGGCTGCCAACCGACTTCGATTTCTCGTCGTGCGTCCGCGCCCAACAGGGTCGCGACCAGTAAAGCGGCCGTGCGCACCATCGGCGTCCTCCCGGATTGCCGTACTCGACCGATTGGGCCCTGCCCTCTATCGTAAAGCAACATCGGGTGTTACGCAAAGCCCAGGCTTGCAGATCCCCCGCCGAACCGGCAGAATCGAGTGCCATGACGGCCCGAAAGAAAAAATGGCTCTTCCGTGCGGCCAAGCTCGCGATGCTCGCGTTGATCCTCTGGGCCGTGCACCGCACCTTGTTGAGCGCTTGGACCCAATGGACCGACAGGTCCCCCGACGGCCCCCACTGGCAAGTGCGCATCGAGTGGCTCGCGCTGGCCGCGGGCGTGTATCTCGTCGGCCTGCTTCCGGCAGGGGTCTTCTGGCACCGCGTGCTTCGCTCATTGGGGCAAGCGGCGAGCCTGGGCGAAACGTTGCGGGCGTACTACATCGGCCACTTGGGGAAGTACGTGCCAGGCAAGGCCATGGTGGTCATCCTCCGCACGGGGTTGATCCGCAGCCATCGCGTGGATACGGCCGTGGCGGCGGTGAGCGTATTCCTCGAAACGCTGACGTGGATCGCCTGCGGCGGCTTTCTCGCCGCGGTCTACCTAGCCATCCACTTCCGCGGCCAAAGCCTGCCCATGTGGGGGGCCATTGGCCTCGCGGTGGGGGTCGGGGTGCCGACCTTTCCGCCAGTGTTCCGGTGGCTGGTTCGTGTCGCCAAGGTCGAAAAAATCCATCCGGCAGCCGCCCGACAACTCGAACTATTGAGCCACAAGACCCTGCTTTTCGGGTGGGTGCTTTGTACCATCGTTTGGGCACTTCTGGGGGTCAGTTACTGGGCGGTGCTCGAAGGCATGGGCATCGGAGGGTTGCACCCTCTGGCCGATCTGCCCCGTTACGCCGCGAGTGTGGCGCTGGCCACGCTGGCGGGCTTCGTCGTGCTGTTGATTCCGGGCGGGTTGGGGGTGCGCGAGGTGGCACTGGCAGAACTCATGGTCCCCTATTTAGAGGGGCTTGTCCCCAAGGCGGCGTTGGTGGCCATCGCCAGCGCTGCCTTGCTCCGCGTAGTGTGGTTGCTGTCGGAGCTGGCGATTTCGGGTATCCTGTATGTCGTTGGGCCTCGTGCTCCGTCGGCGTCACGAGGAGCGCCCGACGCTTAACCGTTCCCAGGCTGAGGACCGGCACGTTGGTGGGTCCTTTGCGGGCCGAGGAACGTGCCGGTCCCCTTCGCGCCGGCGCTTGACGATTCCCTCCATAGTCCGTCCCGCCACATACCCTCCCGGGCCGTTGTTCATGCTGTCGATCGTCATCCCAGTGTATAACGAGGAAGAAAGCCTGGAGCCTCTCTATCAGGAGATTTGCGAAGTCGCTGCCGCGAAGCAGTACGACCTCGAAGTGATCTTCATCGACGATGGGTCCCAGGACGCCTCGTGGGAGCGGATCCGCGGCCTTGCGGCGGCGGATCGTCGGGTGCGCGGGATTCGCTTTCGCCGCAATTTCGGCAAGGCGGCCGCGTTGGGGGCGGGCTTTGCCGACGCGCGGGGCGAGCTGGTCCTGACGCTTGATGCCGATCTTCAAGACGACCCGCACGAGATCCCCCGTTTCCTCGGCATGATGGAAACCGGCGTCGATGTGGTCAGCGGTTGGAAGAAGGTCCGCCACGACCCCTGGCATAAAGTGCTCCCCTCGCGCGTGTTCAACGCGATGGTCAGCCGCCTAACCGGCGTGCGCCTGCACGACCACAACTGCGGAATGAAGTGCTATCGCCGCGAAGTCTTCGAAGAGGTGCAACTCTACGGCGAGATGCACCGCTTCGTTCCGGTGTTGGCGGCCGCGCGCGGCTACCGTTGCGCCGAGATCGTCGTCAACCATCGCCCCCGCAAGTTCGGCCGCTCGAAATACGGCCTGACGCGGCTGGTCAAGGGGTTCCTCGACCTGTTGACGGTGAAGTTCCTGACCGGGTTCGGCCAGCGCCCGCAGCATTTCCTGGGCACGCTGGGCCTTCTCGCGTTCGTGATCGGCGCCGGCGGCCTGACGCTATTGGCCGCGGAGTGGGCGATCTCGCGGTTGCCGGGCATGGAGCCCATCCACCTGCAAATGCGCCCGGCGGTCATTTACTCGGTCGCCCTGTTGCTGTTGGGCGGCCAGTTGCTCTCGATCGGCATCCTCGGCGAGTTGTTCATCGCGTACCACGACCCGCAATTCCGCGCCTATTCGATTGCCGAGCGGACCCGGCCTAGGGCGGCCGAACCGCCGGCGGCAAAGAACAACCCTTAACCCCGCAAGCCGTCTCGAACTCCCAAGAAACCCCTACCACCCTTCCAGACCGGCGGATGACGACCCCCATGACGACCCCCGAGCACGACCTTCGAGCCCAGCTTCGCCGCTACATGTACCTGGTCCTGGCTGCCGCGAGCATCGGCGTGATGCTGGGCCGCATCCTCGCGGTCGACTCGGTCGATATGCTCGGGCTGGAGAAGTACCGCCGCGACCACATCGCCAAAGATCAGGCCGAGAAACGCAAGGAATTGCAGCGCCAGGGCATGCCGGCCGACCAGATCGAGGCGACCCTGCAAGCGCGGCAAGAGAAGCTGGAACGGGCAGCGCGGCTTCGCCGCCCCTTCCTCAGCGGCAACGACCGGAGCCGGTGGTGTACGGTGCGGGCGTTGGTCGAGGACGACATGCGGGTCGAGGGGGCGCCGTATGCCATCGACCGAGTCATCCAGGAGCAGGGCTGGGATACGATCGACATGGTCAAGCACGACGGCCACTTGTACTCGAGCAAGCCGCCGCTGTTTCCCACCTTGATGGCCGCCGAGTACTGGCTCATCCATCGCGTGACCGGCGAAACCCTGGGCACCGAGCCGTACGCGATCGGGCGGTTCATGCTGGCGACCATCAACGTCGTGCCGATGCTCGTCTATTTCTGGGTCTTGGGGAAGCTGTTGGAGCGGCTGGGCGGCACCGACTTCGGCCGGGTGTTCGTCATGGCGGCGGCCGCGTTCGGCACGTTCTTGACCACGTTCGCCGTGGTCATCAACAACCACGTGCCCGCCGCCGTGTGTGCCATGATCGCGTCGTATGCCGCGGTGCGCGTGTGGGTCGGCGACCAGCGGCCATGGCGGTACTTCGTCGTGGCCGGCTTCTTCGGGGCGTTCATGGTGGCCGACGAGCTGCCCGCGCTGGCCCTGTTCGCAGCCCTCAGCGTCGCGCTGGCGTGGAAGGACCCGCGCCGCACCTTGCTCGGCTACGTCCCCGCGGCCCTGGTGGTCGCCGTGGGGTTCTTCGCCACGAACTGGATCGCCCACCACAGCCTGCGCCCGCCTTATATGCACCGAAGCCAAACCGATCCCGACGACAACTGGTACGCCTATACATACCAGCGCAACGGACGCACCATCTCGAGCTACTGGCTCGAGCCCAAGGGGCTGGATGCGGGCGAGCCGTCGCGCGCGACCTACGCGCTGCATGTGCTCGTGGGGCACCACGGCATCTTCTCGCTGACGCCGGTGTGGATCCTCAGCCTGCTGGGCGCGGGCGTCTGGCTCGTTCGGCCTGGCGACCCGCGCCGGCGATGGCTGGCGCTTGGCGTGCTGGCGGTCTCGGCCGTGGTGATCGCCTTCTATGTGATGCGTCCCCAGATCGACCGCAATTATGGGGGCATGACGGCCGGACTGCGATGGGCCTTCTGGATGGCGCCGCTCTGGCTTGTGGCGATGATTCCCGGCGTCGATGCCGCCGCGCGCCGTCCCTGGGCCCGCTGGCTGGCCGTCTTGGCGCTGATCCTGTCGGCCCTGTCGGCCGCCTATCCCACGTGGAACCCCTGGACCCATCCATGGATTTACGACTTCATGACGTACCTCGGCTGCCTCGGCAGGTAGACGCCGCGGATAGCCCCGGCTCCTGCAACGGAGCAAGCGTGGTGCCAGACGACCATCCGGCGCGCGCAAGCGGAAACGAAGGCGATTGCTTCGGTGAACACGCTTCGGCCTCGGTTGGGCTGGTGCTCGTGGCGATGGCCGTGGCCTTGCTGGCGTCCGCGCCGACGCTCCGGGCCGCCGATGCGCCCGAGACGTCGGACATCGCGACGGCTCCGTCCGGCCTTGCCGGCCGCCCGATCGAAGCGGCCGGGCTGCGATGGCTGCACCTGAGCAGCCGTCGGGGCGAGCTGCCCGTACCCGGCCCGTCCCGACAGCAAACGGCCGCCCTGGTGGTCGACCTCGACCGCGACGGGCTGAACGACTTCGTGCTCGGCTTCCGCGTGCAAGCGCCGGCCGTGGTCGCCTACCGGTGCACCCACACCGGATGGCAGCGCCAGGTGATCGAGCCCGACTACCTCCCGATCGAGGCCGGCGGGGCGGCCGGCGATATCGACGGCGATGGCTACCCCGACCTCGTCTTCGGCGGCGACTGGCAAAGCAACCAGGTCTGGTGGTGGCGGAATCCGGGCAAGGGCTCCAGACCAGGCGTGTCGTGGCAGCGCTACCCCGTCAAGAACCACGGGGCCAACCAGCATCACGACCAGTGCCTTGCGGACTTCAAGGGCGCGGGCAAGCCGCAGTTGGCCTATTGGAACCAGCGTGCCAAGACGCTCTTCGTTGCCGACATCCCGCCGGATCCTTGCAGGGCCGACGCATGGCCCGCCCAAGCCGTCTTCGTGGGAAGCACCGGCGAGAACCCCGGCAAGTATGCCGAAGGCATGTCGGCCTTCGACATCGACGGCGACGGCAAGCCAGAACTTCTGGCCGGAAACCACTTGTTCAAGTTCGCCGGTCCGGGCAAGTGGTCGGCCACGAAGATCGCCGCGTCCGGCGGCTTGATCGTCGCCGGAAGGCTCGTCCACGGCGCGCGCCACCCACAGATCGTCATCGCGCCGGGCGACGGTTCCGGCCCGGTCCTATGGTACGAGTGCCGGGGCAACCCCTTGGACTCGACGAGCTGGGTCGGGCACGACCTGGCAGGACGGACCATGATCCACCCGCATTCCCTCCAAATCGCCGACCTCGATGCCGACGGAAACCTCGACATCGTCGTCGCCGAGATGGCCAAGTGGACCGAACGCCAGAGCCGACCCGACAACCCCAACGCCGAGGCCCTCGTGTTCTTCGGCGACGGCAAGGGCAAGTTCCGCAAGGCGGTGTTCCAGTCGGGCATGGGCTTTCATGAAGCCCGCGTGGCCGACCTCGACGGCGACGGCCGGCCCGACATCTTGAACAAACCCTACAACTGGGACACGCCGCGCGTCGACGTGTGGCTGAACCGGGGGCGCGACACAACTTCCCTGCGGCCGGCAACGCGGTGATCGGCTGCCGAGAACGCGCTTACCGGCCGCACTCGAACAGCGGCAGCCTAAAGACACTTCCGCACGCGCGCCCTTTATGGCGCCACCGGCTTCAGGCTGCCGTCCTTCTCAGCACGGAAGATCTTCTTGGCCGCGGGATCGGTGATCAAGAGCCGGCCCTCGTGCCAGGTCAGACCCAAGGGGCGGACCAGCGGTTTTCCGGCAATCCACTTGGCGACCTCGCCCGAGGGGGTCACTTTCCACACCGCCGAGGCGTAGCCGTCGCTGACGTAGAGCGTGCCATCGGGGTCCACCGCCACGTCGTTGGGAAACTCGAACGGCCGGCCCTTGACCAGCGCGGTCGTGGTGCCGTCGGGGGCGATCCGAAGCAGCGGGTTCTCGCGCAGCGAAAGGGCCCACACCGTGCCATCGCCCGCCGCGGCCAGGCCGCGCGGCCCAGTGACCGAGGCGAGCTTCTCGGGCTTCTTGGCCTCGGCCGCCAGCTTCCAGACGCAGTTCATGGTGGCGTCGGAGACGAACACATTGCCCTGCTTGTCCACGGCGAGGTCGACCGGCACGCCCACCTTGCCACCGGTCAGCGGCTCCGGCTTGACCTTCTCGCCCTTGGGAAAACGGTACACTTCGCTCGTGGCCGCGTCGCCGGCCAGCAGGTTTCCGGCCGCGTCGATGGCCACGCACCGCACGGCATTTAGCGGCGTGCGGTACTTCTTGGATGCCTGAAAGAAGACCTCGCGCCGGCCGTCGGCGATGAGCCAAATACCGGGCAACTCCTGGTCGGCCACGTAGAATCGCCCGTCGTGCGCGGCGGTCGAGACCGGATAGGTCATCTCGGCCGCCCGCGACACCTTCGGAGCGACCGGACTACCCAGCGCGAGCGCAACCAGCACGCCGAGCCCGGTGGCCCCCAAGCGACGTGCCCCATGCGCAAACAATGCCCAGACGAACTTCATGGCAGCGGAACCCTGCGGCAACAAAACGCGACGACCCGAGATCGCGACGATGCACAGGCCAAAGACAGGCTCACCATTGAACGGCTGGCGAGAGTTCCTTGGTGGCGGGCTTCGCCGCGAAAATCGAGACAGTCCCCGTGAACGTTACGTGCAAGCTACTCGCCCGATGGCTTTCTGTCAACCGAGGCTCCCGCCGCCGCGCAAGACCGAACGCGGCGTCCTTTCCGAGGAACCGTCGCCTTTGGCCGCATGCATCCGGCCGTTTCACCGGGTTTCAGAGGGCCGCTCGGCCAGGCGTGGGGCATCGGGGTCGGGCAGCGTGCCCTCTTGCCCGCCTGCCGGAGCTCCCGCCGCGCGCTGGGCGGCCTGTTCGGCCAGTTGGGCCAACTGGTGCCGCGTCTGGGGGCTAACCTTGGCCAGCCTGGCCGCCAGACGTTGCATTCCCGGAAGATTCACCTCCGCCGTGCGCGACAGACACGCCAAGAACCCCACCGTCTGGAGGAAGTTCGTATCGGCGATCTTCCCCACGATCGGCTGGAAGGTCTTCGTCAGGAACTCCGCCCCGCCGGGCTCGACGTTCATAAAGGCGTCGAGGCGGCAGGTCACGAGGCACCGCCCCTGCACGTCGCGCACGTAGCCCGTCTTCAGCACCATCAATCCCCGGCCGCGCACCCGGTGCCCGAACATCGAACCCGTATACGTGCCGTCCACATAGAGCACGTGGGTGTCTCGGCTACGGTAAAGGAACTGCATCGAACCGGTCGTGCCGATATCGTCGGTCACCTGGTAGGTGTCCGGCCCGGTCTGACGCATGGTGAGATGGCTGACGCCGAGCACCTCCCAGATGCTCACCACCACGTCGGGATGCTCGACCAGAAACAAGTAGAGATCCGCGTCGCATTGGACCACGCGGATCGGTAGACGGCGGAACACACTGGTGTTCTGAAGCACCCACTGGACTTTCTGTTTGCCCTCGGCGCTGAGACGATCGAACGGAATCGACTCGATCGCGTTGTCGCGCGCCGCGCGGCTGGTCGTGGCCTTGGTCGGATCGCCTTGGACGGCCGATTCGGTCTGGGCCCGCGCGGCGGAAGAGGCCCCCACCAGCCCGATTCCCACCGCGGCAACAAGCACGATCCGCAGCACCGAACCGTTGATCTGCTGCCCGAAGCACCGCTGCCGCAATCCGTCGATCGGTTGGTCCACCGCGTCCCTCCCTGGAGCCTCACCCGCCCGCTGCGTCCCGCTTGGTCAACACACGCTACAACAGATGGTCTGATCTCGGCCTCGTGTTGACGCTCCTGATTATTCGGCTCAGGCAAGCTTCGCGGGTCAGTGAAATTCTTGCGCCAAGTGGTCTTGGCAGCCGAGGTCCGATTTCCCACAATGCGCCGCCCGCGAAATCGGCCAAGAAATCGCCCACGCGATCGCTGGGCGCGATGAGAGCCGACGACCTGAGAACTTGGGAAACCTAGAGAATACTCGCCATGCTAAGCCAGGAAGCCTCGGAAGCTGTCTGGGGCCAAGCCATGCTTTATCTCCCTCGATTGGGGGCAGGGCTTGCCGTCTTCCTAACCTTCTGGGTTGCCGGGGTGGCGATCCGCCGCCTCGTCCATCGCGTTGGCGAGGTCCGAAAGATCGACCCCGATGTCGTTGCCCTGCTGGCCAATTCGGCCAAGATCGGAATGCTCCTCTTTGGCGCCATCAGCGGCTTGGGCACCCTGGGCATCAACGTCACGGCAATGGTTGCCGGGCTCGGCCTGACCGGCATCGCACTCGGCCTGGCACTGAAGGAGATCATTTCCAACGCCCTGGCCGGCATGTTGCTGCTGGTCTACAAGCCCTTCAAACGTAACGACGAGATCGCCGTGCTGGCCTTGCGCGGACGAGTCCTCGAAGTCAATCTCCGCTATACCCTCCTAGAGAGCGGTGCAGAGCGGGTCTTCATCCCCAACACTTTGCTGTTGACCAACGCCGTCGGCGTGGCCAAGACCCCCACCAACGAAGGCGAGCCGCGGGCAACCTGATCGCACGCTCAGGACCTTGTCGCCAGACAGTCGTGGGCCGCCAACACCGCCTCGTCGGCCCAGAACCGCGTCAGCACCAGCCCGGTACGATGGCGAAAGGCGCCCCGCGCGAAGAGTCTCGGACCACGCTCCTCCGGAACCGCGGTGCGCTGCTCGCCCATGAGCGTCCTGCGCGTTGCTCCCCAGTCCAGCGGCACCGGGGATTGCGACCATGCATCGCCGCGCATCCCCGAAACGCTCTTCTTGCGCCCCGGTCTACCAAAGCGGCCAGCGCCTGCCATCCGGTCTGGAACGACCGCCCGTTGCCCACCTCTCTGGCGGTCTTTTCTCGGGCCCCCGCGCGTTGCTATACTGGTTCGCGGTTGGCAAGACGCAGATCGTGCCTTGCCATGCCACATCGCCTTGCTGTAGGAGTCTACGCAATGAGCCGACTGGTCTGCCTGCTATTTGCCGCTTGGGCGTGGTTGCCGCTGGCATCCGTTGCGTGGGGCGCCGGCCGTCCGAACCTGGTGTTCATCTTCTCCGACGACCACGCCTATCAGGCGATCAGTGCCTACCAGGACCCCCGCGGGCTGCTCGACACTCCGAACATCGACCGGCTCGCGCGCGAAGGCATGCGGTTCGACCGTTGCCTCGTGCCGAACTCGATCTGCGGCCCGAGCCGGGCCACGGTGCTGACCGGCAAGTACAGCCACGCCAACGGTTTTTACAACAACACGAATAGCCGCTTCGACGGAACCCAGACGACCTTCCCCAAGCTGCTCCAGGCAGCAGGTTACCAGACCGCGATCGTCGGCAAGTGGCATCTGGTCAGCGAGCCGACCGGCTTCGACTACTGGGAGATCCTGCCCGGACAGGGCGTGTACTACAACCCCCCGATGATCCGCAACGGCAAGCCGGTCAAGCACCAAGGCTACGTGAGCGATCTGATTACCGACCTGGCCCTCGCCTGGCTCCGCCAGCGCGATCGGTCGAAGCCCTTCTTGCTCATGTGCCACCACAAGGCCCCCCATCGCTCGTGGCAGCCCAATCTCAAGTACCTTGGCCACGATCACGATCGCCAGTACCCGATTCCCGAGACCTTGTTCGACGATTACGCGGGCCGGGGCAAGGCCGAGCGCCAGCAGGACATGACGATCGCCAAGACGATGACTCCCCAGGACCTCAAGCTCGTCCCGCCGAAACAACTCACCGACGAGCAGCTCCAGGCGTGGAACGCCTACTACGAGCCCCGCAACGAGGCCTTTCGCAAGGCGAATCTCCAAGGCCGGGACCTCGTGCGCTGGAAATACAACCGCTATTTGCACGACTACCTGGGCTGCATCAAGTCGGTCGACGAAAGCGTCGGCCGCCTGCTGGCCTATCTCGACGAGGCGGGCCTCGCCGAAAACACGTTGGTCATCTATTCCTCCGATCAGGGCTTCTACCTGGGCGAGCATGGCTGGTTCGACAAACGGTGGATCTTCGAGCAGTCGCTGCGCACGCCACTGGTCGTACGCTGGCCCCAAGTGACCAAGCCGGGCCGCATCAATGACGACCTGGTGTCGAATCTCGACTTCGCCGAGACCATGCTGGAGGCCGCGGGCGTGCCCGTCCCGAGTGAGATGCAGGGCCGGAGCTTCGTTCCGCTTCTCAAGGGACCGACCCCCGCCGATTGGCGCAAGAGCTTGTATTACCACTATTACGAATACCCCGGCCCGCACGACGTGGCCCGGCACTACGGCGTGGTGACGGCGCACTACAAGCTCGTCCGATTCTACGAGCCGCAATTCGACTATTGGGAACTCTTCGACCTGGAGAAAGACCCTCGCGAACTGACCAGCGTCTACGGACGCCCAGACTATGCGGCCGTACAGCAGGAACTACACGCCGAACTCGGCCGCCTGCGGCAAGAATTCAAGGTGCCCGATCCCGACCCGGCCGAGACGATCCTCAAGCCGGCCGCCAAGCCCGGTCCGGCCAAGGCCAAGCCGAAACGAAAGCAAGCCAAAGGGTAACCGTTCACGGGCCAGCCCCTTCATGCCCGAAGGGACCGTCGCCGTGAACGGGTACGCGAATCGAGGCGGCCTTTGGCCTTCCGGTGCCGCCAGCCGATCGCTTGGCCGAGCACGGGCGCAGCCCGGCGATCCACAAGTCCGAGGGCTCTTGCCCCCTCGCGCGGTTTTCTCGCGCCAGAGTTTCTGGTAGAGTAGATTAGTCAAACGTGGGGGTACTCGGAATAGTGCCAGCCGTCTGTCGCTGATAACCACGCGCAACGCACGAATACCCCCATTTTGTCCACGCCAACCCTCCGTGCGCCCGTAGCTCAAAGGACAGAGCAGCGGATTTCTAATCCGCCGGTTGCAGGTTCGACTCCTGCCGGGCGTACCTTGCCAAACTCACCGCAAACCCCGCGACCCGGCGTTTAGAACCCTTCCCGAGCCGCGTTCCGAG
>DYLT01000534.1 GCA_020721945.1 Blastopirellula marina | reverse complement strand
TCCACGTAGAACTCGAACTCCTCCCGCGCCGCGAGCCGGCGCAGAAAGCGCGCGTCGGTCTCGGCGGTCTGGTTGACCACGTCGAGCACCTCCTCGGTGTCCTCGACGTCGATGAACTGCCCCTCGTAGCCGTGCTCCTCCGCGATCCGCCGGGCCACCTCGGAGCGGGTGACGTTCTCCCAGTTCCGGGTCCTGGCCTCGCGGTTCATGAGCGCCGAGAGCGCCTGGCCCTCGATGTCGAGCGTGGTGAAGCCCTTGAGCTTCTTGACCACCACCCGGCGCGGCACGGCCATGTTGCCCGGGTAGCCCCAGGACACCTCGAGCGTGGCCCCGCCCATCAGGTCCTCGCGGTCGAAGAGCGAGAGGTCGAAGTTGTCGAGCTGGATGGCGACCTTGTCGGCCCGCCGCTCGCTGTCCTCGAAGGTGAAGCCGATGATGCGGTTTCCGAGCTCGAGCGGCTCACCGCTCTCGGCCCGCTCGTCGGCGAGCAGCGTGATGCGGATGCCGGGGGCGCTGCGGTCGATGATCGGGTTCATGCGCGCGACCTCCGTCCGGCCTCGCCGAGGATCACGTCGGTCAGCACGCGCAGCGAGGGGATGAAGAGGCGCCGACCCGCTTCGAGCCCGAGCGTCGGGTCCACGATGGGGTCGGGCTGGTAGTCGGCGATGGCCCACCAGAAGCCGCAGGCCCGAGGCAGCGGCGCGAAGTAGCGGCCCGCGAGGTCCCAGAGCGTGTCGCCCTGGACCACGACGTGGACGCGGTTGTCGGTGTGCGCCTTGTACCGGTACGGCTCGCGCTCGGTCAGGTGGAGCACGTCGTCGGCGTCGCGCACGCCGAAGGTGAAGCTGTGGCGAGAGCCCACGCGAGGCGGCACGGCTACGCCTCCTCCCGCAGGGACTCGGAAGTCACCCGCGCATCAAGAATCTCTTCGAAGGTCACGGTGGCGGCGTAGACGAGCACGGTCCCGTCCACCGCTACCTGGCGGTACTGGAACTCGACGTCGGAGACCACGGCCTCGACGGTGATGACTTCGGGCCAGATGACGAGCACGCGGGACGGCGCCGTGCTGACTACGTCCTCGGTGCCCTCGGGCGGCACGGTGAGCGCGCGCAGGAACCTGCGGAAGTCCATGATGTCGGGCTCGCCCGGCTGCTCCACGGCGAAGAAGCGGTCGAGGTAGAACTCCACGCCCGTGAGCTGGCGGTTGCCCGTGGACTGGAACTGCAACACCTGGTGCGACATCCCGGGCACGGCCAGGCGGTTCCAGTTGACCTGGACCTTCTCGGAGAGCTGCGTCGGGTTGAGCAGGCACTCCATCGACTCGCCCGTGGTCACGTTGACGAGCACGCAGCGGGGAGGAGCGACCATGGCGAGCTCGATGCCCATCGTCACCTCAGTAGGCCGGCACCGGCGAGAACGACCTCGCGGCGGCGTCGGAGCTGGCGTTGTGGGTGGCCCGCGCGATGGTCTCGCCGTCCACCTGGACGTTGATCTGGAAGGGCGGCGGCTGGCCGCGGTCTCGGGCCTGGGCGTTGGCGAAGGCCATCATGTTCGACTCGAGCTGGGCGAGCTCGCCCATCCGGCCCGCGGCCTCCGCGCTCGACGGCATCGCAGACGTCGCGGCCTCGGAACGGTCGGCCGTGTCCCGCGTGCGGCCCACTGCGTCGAAC
>DYLT01000173.1 GCA_020721945.1 Blastopirellula marina | reverse complement strand
GTCGTTCGGCCTGTTGCGAGCCGAAAAACGTGCCGGTCCGCTTCACGCCCGCGACAAGTTCTCGTCCCCCGCCGCCTTGCCTGGCCTGGCTTGGCCTTGCGGTGGACCCCGCCTCGGTTCACCACTCGGCCTCGGTCAGGGATTCTCCGCCGCGGATCGTTAGCAGTTTGCCCAGCGTGGCCGGCGCGATCGACTCCGACAGGAACCGCGTGCTGCCGTCGGCAAAGGCCACTTGAGCGCCGCCCAGGTGGGCGCTGGAGATCCCTTGGCCCGCCTTGGGATTGATGCCCGGGGCCATCTGGATCACGTGCAGGTCGCGGGGCTCCATCCAGTGGATGCCGCTCTGGTGGACCTCGACGACCAGAATCGTGTTCGAAGTGCCGTCGCCGATGTCGTTCTGGCCGATGCACTTGGAGCCCGGCCAGGCCGTCTCGGGCCCGATCACGGCGACGTAGTTCGTGTCGGTCGGCGAGCCCGAGTCGTCCGACGGGCAGCGGTAAGCCTGGAGGACCGTGGCGGCCAGATGGCGGTTGTTCGGGCCGTCCCACGGCTCGTCGAAACGGTACTGGTCATAGAGCCGTTTCTGCTCCATGAAGGGCAAGATCAGCACGCGCCAACTGTGCATGGGCCGGCCGTTCTTGTCGGCCACGTAGGCTGGCGGGAAGCAGCCGTACTTGCCGTGATAGTGGTGCAGGGCCAGGGCGATCTGTTTGAGGTTGTTGTTGCACTGGGATCGCCTCGCCGCCGGCCTTGCGCTTTCGATCGCCGGCAAGAGCAGCGCGATCAGCACCCCGAGCACGACGATGCAGACCAAAAGCTCGACCAACGTGAACCGCCCGCTGCGGAGGGCCATCGCCGCGCCGGCGGCCAGGATCCCGAAAATGGCCAGGGCGACGACCCCGGGCACACCGATGTAGTGGGCCAGACTGCCCATCACGGCCACCGCGATCATGGCGATGAAGAGGTGACGCAGGTTGTACTGGAAGGGCCGCTTTGGCTCGGCGGCCGGGCTCGCAGCGTTGGACGGAACCGTCTCGGACATGGCCGTCTCTCCCAGGGAAAAGACTCCAGACCACTTTTGGTTCGGCTATCGGACACGCCACTCGAGAATTCCCGCCGAGAACGGCGGCTGGAGTTCCACGACGAGGCGAATCTGGTTCGTCGTCACCGGGGCGATCGCCACCCGGTTAAACTTGTCGCGCTCAATGCCGTACGCGCCGCTCGCCTGGGCTGGTTTCCACTGGTCGCCTTCGAGGTATTCAACGCGCCATGCCTTGGGTACGCGGCATTGCCCGATGCCGGTGTCGTCGAACCAGTAGACCTCGATTTCCGAGACCTTGCGGGGCTTGGCAAAGTCCCAGCTCACCCATTCGCGGGTGCCGCGCTGCGGCCACCAGGTGAATCGGGGGATGCTCCGGTCGATCGAACTCTTGGGCAGGATGCCGTCGCTTAGGGCCGTCACGGTGTCGCTCTCGAAGCAGTGCGAGGCCTGGTGATGGGCCGCCGCGGGCGGTTCGACCCACTCGTGGGCGTCGGGGCCCTCGCCAATGACCGGAATCGAGGCGATTCTCAGCCGGGCGCAGCCCATCGGCACTAGCGCGATCGTCTCGACCGGCTCGTCCGAGCGGACGGGGCTCGGGCAGAGGGTGCCCACCAGGCCGAGAGGATCCTTCTTCCACGCCGGGATCTTTTTGGCCTTCACGCGTAGCTCGATCGGGGCCGCCGAGACCTCGAACGGCTGCGGCGCCAGCGGCCCGGGCCTCTCGACCACCTCGAACGACGCCGCGGGGTTCGTCGCGTCGAGCACCAGGCCGTAGTTCCAGTTGGTCGTGGGGTGGATCTCCACGGCCGGCCACGGGTCGTCGCCGCCGGCGCGCACGGTCTTCTCGCCGATCTTGATCGAGTACGTCAACGGCCCGCGATGCACCGACACGGCATTCTTGTTCTTGGCCCAGGTGGTCAGGGTCACGCGCATGGGCAGGCGCAGGGAAAGCCGATCGCCGTCGCTCCAAAGTCGTTCGATGACGGCGAACCGCCCTCCCGAAACCGGAGGCCCGGCCGACACCCCGTTCAGCTTGACCTCGGCCCCCTGGCACCAGCCCGGCACGCGCAGCGAAAGCGCAAACCGCACTGGCTTGGGGGTCGAAAGGGCCATTTCGATGGTGTCGCCGAACGGGTACTGGGTGTTTTCCTGGATCTTCACCTGGGTCCCGTCGCCGACTTTGGCCGTGACCTCGCACGGGGCGTACATCGCCGCGCAGAGGCCGTTGCCCGGCGTGGCCAGCCACAAATGCTCGGTGAAGTACGGCCAGCCGTGGGCCACGTTGTGTTGGCAGCAGCGGTGCGCGCGGGGATCGAACAGCAGCATCGCCCCGCCGTTCTGAAGGCCCGGCGACTTATTGTGGCGGTCCGAGAGAACCATGTTCGGGGCCGTGAGGTACCGCAGGGCCTTCAAATCGGCGGTCATCGAGGCGGGCAACGAATTGAAGGCCACCTCTTCGCAGCGGTCAGCCCATACGAGGTCGCCGGTGATCTTCAAGAGCATCTCGTGCGAGAGCATCATCTCGACCATCGTGCAGGTCTCGGCGGCCTGGCGCGGATCGGTGTAGCCGGGCCGGCAGTTCTCGTCGGCGCCGAACAGCCCGCCGGGCACCTGGCCGTAAAGGTCCATCACCGTCGTGTAGTTGCGCACCGTGGCGGCCAGGTGCTTGGGATCTTTCGAGAGCACGTAGTACACGGCCGGTCCGCGGAACGACTGCGCAATGTTCACCCCATGCCAGCTCGCAATGCCGTCGGTCCAGTTCGCCGTGTGGCGATGGATCTTGTGGGCGAGATCCAAGAGCCAGGGCTCGCCGGTCTTGTTGTACAGCCAGTAGACGCTCGCCAGGTTGTCGGCCGCGCGCTGCTGTTGCCAGAAGGGCACCAGAAAGTCCTGCTCGGGCACCTGCATTTGCCAACGGAAATAGGCCGTCATGAGCTTGGGCACACGCTCGTCGCCCGAGTACCCGTAGTACGACTGGAGGGCGTTGAGCATGAGCATGTTCGGCCACATGTCGGGCTTGCCCTTGACGTCGGGACTGCGCCCGAGGTTCCGCCGCGGGCCGAAGTAGCCGTCTTCACGCTGGCTGGCAATGCCCGCTTCGAGCCAGCGGCGGGCCTCCTTGATGATCCGCGGGTCCTCCAACAGATAGCCCAAATTGCCGAATCCCTTCAGCCAGTAAGGCAACTCCTCCCACGTGCTCCGGTCGCCCTCGCCCGTGGGGCTCAGCCAGGCGTTGCCCTCGGGCTTGAGAAAGCCGCTCAGCTCGCCGAGTCGGCCCGAGAAACCGTCGGCCTCCAGCTCGAGCTGCCGACGCAACCAGCCGTCGGGCTTGACCGCGCCCACGGGGAACTTCACCAACGGGCTGGGCACAAGCGGCGGCCGGTTGCCCGGGTAGAAGGCGTTGGGCTTGCTCGTGTCGAGTTGCTTGGCGGCCACGAGGCCGATGACGGATTCCTCCGCCGCCGGCGCAACGCAGGCCGTCGCGACGAGAACGGCCCAGGGGGTCCACAGACGATGCATGGCCAGGTCTCTCCCTTCTCTCGGGTGGAGATGCTATGGAAGCAGTGGTCCGCACGATGGGGAAAGCAGACTCCCGCGGGTTGTCGCACCCGCGGGAACCTCCAGCATGATATGAACCCATGCCTCGGGCCCCGTCAAGAGCCGGCGGCACCAGACGTCAGTGCATCTCGCGGCCGCCGGTGATGTTGATCGCCTGGCCGGTCATGTAGCTGGCGCGGTCCGAGGCGAGAAAACAAGTCACGTTGACCACGTCATCAACCGTCGCCAGCCGGCCCAGCGGCACCTTGGCCGTGAATCGCTTGACCACCTCTTCCTTCGGCAACTTCATGTTCCGCACATAGTCGGCCGACACGTTCGCCCAGACGCCGGTGCCCTCGGTGATTCCCGGGCAGACACAGTTGACCCGAATGTTGTGGGGAGCCAGCTCGCAGGCCAGGGCCTGGGTCAGGCCGAGGATCGCGGCTTTGGCCGCCGAGTACGCCGCCAGAAGCGCCGAGCCTGTCTTGCCCGACTTGCTCGAAAAATTGACGATGCTGCCGCCCCCGTGGCGTTTCATGACGGGGATGGTCTCCCTGAGAAACAAGAAGGTGCCGCGACAGTTGACGGCAAACACGTGGTCCCAGTTCTCGACGGTCGTCTCCTCGAGCGGGCCGCCCTGGCCGACGATGCCGGCCACGTTGACCAGCACGTCGATCCGGTCGCCGAACGCCTCCAGCGCCGCATGCACCACGTGGGTCACCTGGTCGGCGCGGGTCACGTCGGCGGCTGGGCCCGGCATGCCGGGCCCAGCCGCCGCACCACGGCGCCTACATGCTGCGGGTCCAGGTCGGTCACGAACGTCCGAGCCCCTTCGGCGATCAGGCGCGCTGCGACTGCCATGCCAATCGACCCTGCCGCCCCCGTCACCAACGCCACCTTGTTCTCGAACTCCACGGTCCCGATCTCCGCCAGTACAACACCTCGATATCCAGAAACTCGCATGATACGCCGGCATCCCGGTTGCCGGTAGGGCGTCGCGTATGGACCTCCTGCGCCGGCTCGCGGCCTTCGAGGAGAACTTGGCCGAAGACCGGACCGCCCTTGTCGGCCGGGCATCGCTGGGGGTAGAATAGTCCCCACCCTTGAGGATTCGCCGGGAGAAATATCATGCCCACCGAGCCGCTTTTGGCCCATAGTGTTCTTTTCACCCTCAAGGACAACTCCGACGAAGCCAAGAAGAGACTGGTGGCCTCGTGCAAGAAGTACTTGACCGACCACCGGGGAACCGTCTTCTTCGCGGCGGGTACGCGCGCGACCGACATCCGCTGGCCGGTCAACGACCACCGCTTCGACGTGGCGCTCTTGCTCGTCTTTCAGAACAAGGCGGCCCACGACGAGTATCAGGACTCACCGCGCCACCAACAGTTTCTCGAGGAGAACGAGGCGAACTGGGTCGAGATTCGGGTTCTTGACGCCTATGTCGAGTCCTGAGCGGCGGTCTGGAAGCCGGGAGGATCCTGCTGCCGGGGCAGCCGGCTCCGCGCCGGCCGCGCAGGCATGGGCGGCCTGCCACGCGGTTTGGCCGGGCATCGTGGAGGAGACCGTCGCCGCGCGGCTCACCCCGGCGGGACGCGGTGCGGTGGCCACGGTGGCCCTGGAGGGCCCAAGCACCCTGGCCGTGCTCGACAGCCTGGTTCGACCCGCGGCCGGACCGCCTTGGCGCGATCGGTCAGCCGGCCGGCCAGGTCTGGGGTATCTTGGCCCCGATCCTGCCGAAGAGGTTGTGGTTTGCCTGCGGCCCCCAAGAAGTGCCGAGATCCACTGCCACGGCGGCGAGATGGCCGTCGAGAGGATCCTGCGGCTCTTGGCCGAGTCGGGCTGCCGGGTGGTTCCATGGGAAGATTGGGTTGCCCGTCACGCGACGGATCCGATCGCCGCGGCCGCCCACCGCGCCTTGGCCGATGCCCGAACACTGCGCGTCGCAGCAATCCTACTGGATCAGGCGGGCGGCGCCCTCGGACGCGAACTCGGGACGATTCGCGACGCGTTGGCCCGAAACGATTCTGCGGATGCCCTCCGGCACCTCGACGCATTGCTTGCCCGCAGCGCGTTGGGGCGCCATCTGGTCGAGCCGTGGCGCGTGGTCTTGACCGGTCCCCCGAATGTCGGCAAGAGCAGCCTGGTCAATGCGCTGGCCGGTTATCCCCGCGCGATCGTTCATCCCTCGCCGGGAACCACGCGAGATGTTCTCACGCTGAACACGGCACTGGACGGCTGGCCGGTCGAGATTGCGGACACGGCAGGTTGGTGGGCGTCGGATGATCCGCTGGACATCGCCAGTATGGAGTCGGCCAGGCGGCACCTGGCCCAGGCCGATCTGACGATCCTCGTGTTTGATTCGAGCCAGGCGTGGTCCGAGAGCGACCAGCGGTTGCTCGAAAACCACCCACGTGCGCTGGTGGTGCTGAACAAGGCCGATCTCCCAGTCTTCCCAGATTGCCGGCGTCCTTTGGGATGGCCGACCAGCGCGACAACGGGTCAGGGGATTGAGGAACTTGCGGCAAAGATCGCTCGTCAACTGGTAGGTGATCCGCCATCAGCCGGAAGTGGAGTGCCTTTCGCGCCGGAACAAGTCGCGGCCCTGAGCGCTTGCCGCGCAACAGTGGTCTGCGGGAATCTCTCGGAAGCCTGCGCCATGATATCCGGAATCATTCCCGGACGGTCTCTCGTGGAAGACTATCCGCTTGCTGAGCGCTGACCGAAAAGCCACCGAGAACTGACTCTCGATTCACTCTTTGCTAACCAAGTCCTCACTAGCAATCGGCATAATTGCCGTGGGCGAGTGTGGGAGGGTTTCGCACATGTCCGAAACGCTGGCGGCCCGGGCCGATCTGCACGTTCACAGCAAGTACTCCGATCGGCCGAGCGAGTGGTTCTTGCGGCGGATCGGGGCGCCGGAGTGCTTCGTCGAGCCGCTTGACGTCTATCGGCGCGCCAAGGCGCGTGGCATGCAGTATGTGACGATCGCCGACCACAACTGCATCAGTGGGGCCCTGGAAATTGGCCATCTCCCCGGGACGTTTCTTTCGTGCGAGGTCACCACCTACTTCCCCGAAGACGGCTGCAAGATCCATTGCCTGGTCTGTGGGATCAGCGAGACGCAGTTCGCGATGATCCAAGAGTTGCGCAGGAGTGCTTACGACCTGCGGACGTACCTCGCCGAGGAGAACATCTTTTGCTCGATCACCCACCCGCTCTTTAGCGTGAACGATCGCCTGACGGCAGACCACGTCGAGAAGCTGCTCGTACTGTTCAAGAGGTTCGAGCTGATGAACGGGTCCCGAGACCGGCAGGGGGCGGTCCTGATGCGGGCCGTGCTCGACCATCTCACGCCCGGCGCGATAGAGCGGATGGCCGACCGGCACGGCCTGGAGCCGTGGGGGCCGGAACCTTGGGCGAAGTGGGCCACAGGAGGGAGCGACGACCACAGCGGGGTCTACATCGCCTCGGCTTACACGCAGACGCCGGCGGCGGGGTCGGTAGTGGAGTTCCTTGACCATCTCGGGGAAGGGCGGCACGAGCCCGGGGGCGAATTCGGCGGCAGCCTCCGGTTGGCACACAGCCTGTATCACATCGCGTCCAGCTACTACCGGAGCCGACTGCTCGCGTTGGGCCGGGGGGGAAGGAACATCCTGGGGGAACTGCTGGAAAACCTGCTGCACCGGTCATCGGACGAGTCGCGCGGGATCGCGCGGTTCGTGCCTTCTTTCGCACGAAACTTCGTCAAGGCGAGGCGGCTCCGGAAGCTCTCCGAGCTGGAGCGGCTATTGGCGGAGGAGATGTCCAATTTGACGATGGAGGCGGCTCCCGCCCTGGCGGACCCAGCGGCCGAGCGCCGCACCTTTGAAACGACCTGCCGCATCGTGCACCTGTTGAGCTACAATCTGCTGGCGAAGCTCGCTGGCGAGTTTGCCCAGGGGCGGTTGCTCGAGGGACTGCAAGCGGCGGCGGCGCTGGGGCCAGTCCTTCTTAGCGCGGCGCCCCATCTTGCTGCCTTTTCCACGCAGCACAAAGACCATGCGCTCCTGCAGGCGGTCGCGGCGCGGTTCCCGGAGGCCGGCCACGCGGTGCGCCGGCCAGACCGCCGCGCGTGGATTACGGACACCTATGGCGACGTCAACGGCGTGTGCCGCACGATCGAGTCGGTGGCGCGGGCGGCAGGCGAGATGGGGCAACAGCTCACGGTGGTCACGTGCCTCGAGCGGTCGCCGTCGACTACCGTCGATCTCAAGAATTTTCCCCCGGTGGGCACGTTTTCGCTCCCCGAATACGACGCCCAGAAGCTCGCGTTCCCACCGTTCCTGGAAATGATCGAATGGCTGGAGTGCGAGGGCTACGGCGAGCTGGTTCTTTCCACGCCGGGACCGCTGGGCCTAACCGGGCTGGCCGCCGCGCGGGTGCTCGGGCTCACGAAGACCGGCATCTATCACACCGATTTCCCGCTCCTGGTGCGGCACCTTACCCTCGACCATGCCATGGAGCAGGCCACGTGGCGATACCTGATCTGGTTCTACTCGCAGATGGACGTGGTCTTCGTCCCTAGCGACTTTTACCGCCGGCTGCTGATCCGCAACGGCCTCGACGGATCCCGCGTGGTCGTGATGGGGCATGGCGTCGATCGGGAGCGATTCAACGAGCGCAAGCGCGATGCGGATTTCTGGCGGCATTACGGTCTTCCCCCCGGTTTTACGTTCCTCTATGCGGGCCGGATCTCGCAGGAGAAAAACGTCGAAACGGCGCTCGAGGCGTTCCGCAGCCTGAAGCTGCGGCTGCCGGGCGCGAATCTGGCGGTGGTGGGTGACGGTCCGTTGCGGCGGCAGCTTGAAATCCGCTACCGCGACCCGCGAATCGTCTTCACAGGGTTCCTGGAAGGAGAGGAGCTTGCCCGGGCCTACGCCAGTTCCGACGCCTTCGTCTTCCCGTCGGTGACGGATACGTTCGGCCTCGTGGTGCTCGAAGCGTTGGCCTCAGGACTGCCGGCCATCGTGTCCGATTTCGGGGGGCCGCCAGAGATCATTCGTGACCAGCAGGCCGGAATCGTCGTCGAACCGTGCAACGCGGCCACGATGGCCGACGCGATGGAGCGGCTGGCCCGCGATCCCCCGCGGTGCGCCGCATTTCGCGAAGCGGCGCTGCGCACGGCCACGGAAAACACCTGGCAGCGCGTCGCAGAACGACTCTGGAATCATCGCCCCCTCGCGCGCCGGAACGAGTTCGAGGCTGCGCCACTCGGCGAACCGCAGCCGACGGGCGGCTTGATCGTTATGGAACTCGCCTGAAGGAGCCGTCGACAGCGAAGCACCGCACCTCGCGGCGTCAACTCCCGGGAGAAGACCATGCCCACCGCTGAGTGGCTCAGCCAGTGCGTCTTTCAGTTCATTCACCGCCACAATCTCGTGTACAACACCTGCTGGGAGGATCCGCGGCTCGACCGGGCGGCGCTACGCCTCGGGCCGGAAGACCGGGTACTGGTAATCACCTCGGCGGGGTGCAACGCGTTGGACTACGTCCTTGCCGGGGCCGGAGAGGTCATCGCCGTGGACATCAACCCCCGACAAAACGCCCTTTTGGAGCTCAAGCTCGCAGGGATTCGCGGGCTGGCCTACCCCGACTTCTTCTCGATGTTTGGGCGGGGCCGCGTCGACAATGCCGGACGGATCTATGCCGAACGATTGCGGTCCTGGTTGTCGCCCCCCGCGCGGGCCTACTGGGATCGCCGGATTGGATTGTTCGAGCCGGGGAACCTTCGCCCGTTCTATTACCGCGGAACCTCAGGGACCTTTGCCCTGGCGATGAGCCTCTATATGAAGCGGGTCGCCCGCCTGCGCCCCTGGCTCGACGCCCTGCTCGCCGCGGCGAGTCTCGACGAGCAGCGCCAGATCTACGAGCGGATGCACGATCGCTTCTGGTCCCGCGGTGCCCGGTTCTTCATGCGTCGCGACTTCGTGCTCGCCATGCTCGGTGTGCCCCCGCAGCAGCGCAGGCAGGTGGAGGCGGATTATCCGGGCGGCATCGTGCAGTTCGTGCACGACTGCGTGGAGGCGGTCTTCTCGCGGCTCCCGCTCGCCGACAATTACTTCTGGCGCGTCTATTTGACCGGCACCTATACTCGCGACTGTTGCCCCGAATACCTCAAGGCGGAGAATTTCGTCGCCCTCAAGGCGGGCCTGGTCGATCGCGTCCAAGTCCACACCGATACCGTCCATGGCTTCCTCGAAAAGCACGATCTGCCGATCTCGCGATTCGTGCTCCTGGACCACATGGACTGGCTTTCGGGTGACCTTGGCCCTTGCCTGGACGCGGAATGGCAATGGATCGTTCGCCGCGCGGCCCCCGGGGCCCGCGCGATCTGGCGAAGCGGAGGGCTCCGCACTGATTTCGTGGACCGCGCCCGCATCGTCGTCGGCGGGCGGTACCGCGAAGTCGGTGAACTGCTCCGCTATGACCGGCCCTTGGCTGAATCGTTACACGCGAAGTGCCGCGTGCACACGTACGGAAGCTTCCATATCGCCGACCTGACCGCCTGATGCCCCTCCTGGCCGATCTGCGCGTCCTCTACCATCTGGTGTTCAAGCGCGTCCGCGCTTGCGACCATGCCGCGCGGATGGAACAGTTCTACGCCGGCCAGTCCGATTCCTATGACGACTTCCGCAAACGCTTGCTTCCCGGTCGGCAGGAGTTGTTCTCGTCGATTCCGATTTGCGATGGCGGCGTGTGGGTGGACCTCGGCGGCGGAACGGGAGCCAATTTGGAGTGCCTCGGGGATTCGATCCGGCGCTTGAGTCGAATCTACGTGGTCGACCTGTCACCGTCGCTTCTGGAGGTGGCCCGACGCCGCTTTGAGCGGCTGGGCTGGTCGAACGTCGAACTGGTGGAGGCCGATGCAATCACCTTTCGGCCGCCGTCGCCTGCCGACGTGGTGACGTTTTCCTACTCGCTCACGATGATCCCCGACTGGTTCGCGGCGATCAACAATGCCCGCGACATCCTCCGCCAGGAGGGCATCCTCGGCGCGGTCGATTTCTACGTCTCTCGCAAACATCCCGCGCAATCCCACACGAAGCACTCCTGGCTGACGCGGTCTCTCTGGCCGCTCTGGTTCGCCTGCGACGACGTGTTCCTTTCCGCCGACCACGTGCCCTATCTGCACGACAGTTTCCGGTCGGTCCTGTATCGCGAATCCCGGGGCAGACTGCCGTACGTTCCCTTTGCGCGGCCGCCCTACTATCTATTCGTCGGCCGAAAGCGCGGCTGATTTGACCGAGCGTCGGCTCTCCCTTCAGGATCCGAACCGTCGATACTCTCCACAAGCACACGCAACGGAGACGATTCTGGAGGGTTTCTCGCTCCCACGCGACGAACCGGGCAGCGCCACAGGGCGTGGATGGTAACCGTTCACACCCCGGGACCCTTTTCTTCAAGAACTGATCTGGACTCGAATGCCGCTTGTGTGGCACGACGCTGCGTATGGAAGCGGCCATCGCGGACGAAATCGTCGCTCGCCAGCCGCCCGAGGCGCAGGCCATCATTCGCCTGTTGCTGGCGCGGATCGCCGAATTGGAGGCGCGGATCGAGGAATTGGAACGGCAAGCGAAAGGCAAGACGCCGCAGAACTCCTCGCTGCCCCCCAGCA
>DYLT01000533.1 GCA_020721945.1 Blastopirellula marina | reverse complement strand
CGCGCCCGCCAAGCGACGCGCCGCCGATGGGGCTGCCGATCCCGAGATCGTTGCCTCCAGCGCCGCCACGCTTGCGTCAGCCACCGATCGGACGGAGTTGAACCTGCCGATCCCCCTCGCGCCACACCAGCGCAAGCCCGCGGCCCGGGCCGCCCTCGAGCGATCCCGAGCCAGAAAAGTCGCTCCAAACGAGCGACCATGCGCAGACCGCGGGCAGATCCACGGCGGCCTTCCAGCAGATCACCGGGGCCGGTAGCCGAAGCCCGAATTCGGGACAGTACCAGCCAGCCTCGATCGCCACCTCGCCCGGCGTCAGAAAGACCAACCGCAACCGCCGGCCCGCATGGTCGATGTGCAACTCGCCATCGGCAGTCTTCGTTACGGCGGCATCGGGATGAAGGTGCAGCCGATTCGACAACTCGTGCCGGCCTCGGCCCTCGGCCCAATCGACCACGAGCCACGGCCCGCCAGAACGACACGCCACATAGCGCCCAACACGCGGCACACCCAGCCGCCGATACGCATTGTGCCACGCCCGGGCCCAGCAGAACCCCTCGCACTGGCCGGTCGCCAGCGGTCCCGGCCAGCCCCGATACCCCATCCGGAACCGCGACCACATGTCGCACTGGTCCTGGCCGTCGACCTCCAGACAATTGTGCGCGGCCGTCGAGCGGCAGTAACGCCGCATGGGGCTATCGTCATAGTCGAACACCCCGCTATCGACCAGCAACCGCTGGCCATGCCACGACGCCTCCAGGCCCAGCAAATCGGCATGCGCATGTGCCGGCAAGTGGTCGCACCCCACCGGCCCGGCATCAAACACCACAAAGTCGCCCCCATCGCGGAACACCCAGTATGGGCCGACGGTGCCGGCCCCACTACACCAGGCGCTGCCCCCAACGGTGGCTTCGCCCTGCTCGCCGAGGATGTTTGCTCCGGCCCGGGTGCCAAGGCCCGCCGACCTTGGCAAGGGGGCCGGCACGCTGTCGAGCGCGCTGTCGCCAAAAAGCGGCATCCGGCCGTCGGGATGCACGATGGCCGCCAGGAAGCGGGCCATCTTCTCCACCGCCTCCTCCACCGGACCTGCCAGGTCCGTGGGCACAGCCTGGAGGGCGGCCCGAATATCGGCCAGCGCACCAAGCGCATCGGCATGGTACATCGGCGAACGCTCGAAATGCTCGCCGTGCGCCAGGATTTGCTCGGCAAGCTGCTGTCGCAGCAGCCGGACCGCACGCCTAACCCAGCCGTCGGCCAACGGCCCCTCGAAAAACGCCCCCGCCATGACCAGCCCCCGCAGGTTCTGCAACAGGTGATTGCCCCGCACGTCCCATTCCAAATGCCCCGCCAAATACCGCGCCTGGTCCACCAGGCTCGCCAGGACCTTCGGTCGAAGTTCCGCCGGCGCCGGCAAAGCATGCCACAGCGCAATCCACACCGGCAGCCGCCGCGAAATGCAGTACGGGTGCCACGCATCGTCCCGCGTTCGACGGTCGGCCGGCCCACACGCCTCGATCCATTGCCCCACCAGCTCCCACACCCGGCGCCATAGCGCCGCATCACCCTTGCGCAGGGCGTCGGCCGCAAGGTCCCACAGGAACTCGTGATAGTGGAGCGAAAACCGCCACAGCGGCGGCGCTTCCGGATGGCCGGTCAAGGCCCAATCGATTGGGTCCCCAAGCGCCC
>DYLT01000172.1 GCA_020721945.1 Blastopirellula marina | reverse complement strand
GCCGGCCGGCCCTCGATCATTTTGATCCCAGGCCAAATCCCGCCCGAATCTTGCCAGCCACCCCCCGACCCCGCGAGCCACTCGCCGAGGATCGCGCGGGCAGCCACCATGCGGCGATCGGACTCGCACAGTCCGCCTTCCAGCGACTGGATCTGCCCGGTCGCCCTCATGCACGCGGTGATGATCGCGGCCAACAGGTTCGTCGAGACCGCCAGACGCGAGCCCTTGGGAATATCGTTCACCTTGCTGACGATCTCCAAACCCAGACCGGGCCCGACCAGTCGGGCGAGGAGATCGACGAGGCTTTCTTCCGAGCCTTCCAGGCCGGGTGGCACCAGGCCCGAGGCAATGACCGCCGCCTTGAGCAGGCCCAGGTAATCCTTGGCGAAATCGAAAACCTCGCCCAGCGAGGTCAGGTCGGCCTTCGATTTCAAATCGACGCTCACCAGGCGGAGCACCGGCTGGTCGATGACGCGCACGTAGACCTCGATCGGCGGGCGCGGATGGGGGTCGCGCCCGCGCACGCCCAAGTCGATCGAGACGTTCAGCACCCGCGCGCCCTCGGGAAAGTCCATGCCCAAGAAGAAGATGTCGCTCCAGCCGCTGTGCGAAAGGTCCATGCGCACCGGCGTGCGCTCGCACAAGATCGGAAAGACCGCGGCATCGCCCGGGCGCGCCAGAAGGGACGGCCGAATGCGCAACGGATGGTCGGCCGGATGCCCCATGCGAAACATCCACTGGTTGCCTCGTACCGAGCGGACGCTCCGACGAACCTGATCGGCCAGCGTCTGGAACCCCAGCGCATGGTAGGCCGCGGCCAAGGCACTGGCGATCGTGTCGCTGGGTCGTTCCGCCTGGACCGCCAAGAAACACTCGATCGCTTCGTCGAAGCGACGCTCAAGCAGGTACAAGTACCCCTGATGGGGAATCAAGGCGTGAGAACCGACCGGGAGCTTCTCGGGGAGGTAATACCGGTAGATCGTGCTCAAAAAGAACAGGGCACGCACGCGCTGGTAGAGGTTCTCGCTCGCGCGGCGAAAGCGGTCCAGCGCCGCGCAGGCATCGAGAAGCTCGCCCGCGCGGGACGGGCGGCAGAACCCGTCGAGCGAGCGATTGCGCAGGTGGGGGTCGTCGCTGGCGATGATGGCGATCAACTGCTCGATCATGTTCCGTATTGCCGTGATCGTTGCGTCGTGCCTATGCCGCGCCCGGGCCGAGTCCCGCAAGCAGCTCGACCAGCCGTGCAAGCGTCTCCTCGCGGTCTTTACCCGAAAGCGCCAAGGCGAGTTGGGCGTGGAGCATCCCGTACTTGACGCCGATATTGAATCGCACGCCGTCGAGTTCTCGGGCCAGGTAGCGTTCGCGCTGGGCGAGGATTTCCAAAGCGGGCGAGAGCATGACCGGCTGGGGCCAGCCTGCGGCCTCGGCCACGGCCACGGACTGGCCGAGGATTTCCATGACGGCGGGCGAGAGCACGTGGATGCCGAAGAAGCACAGATAATGGCCCGCCCTTAGCCCGGGCACGACCAAGCGCTGTTCGGCCTCGGTCGGCGTCGGTTTCTCGAGCACGTGCTCGATTTTGTAGAGGTCGTTCCGGCCGGCCACGCGGCGCCCGCCGACCGCTCCATAGTACTGCAACATGCTCTCGCGCGTCGCCTGGACCGCCGAGACGGAGCAGTGCTCGGCTTGCGCGGCCTCGACGAGTTGAGCGGCACAGCGGCGGGCCTGGCGGCTGATGTACAAGTGATCGCTGACCAGGTGGAGAAAGGGCTGATCGCCGACAAACGCAGCCGCGCGAAACAGGGCCTCGCCGTACCCCCGGGGCTGGGGCTGCTCGACGAACTGGAGCATGCGGGCGCGGTCGCCGGCCGCTTCGGTGTAGGTGGCCGACTGCCGCGGCTGCACCACCACGGCGATCTCTTCCACGCCCGCCTCCGCGGCCTCGTCCACGATAATCCGTAGCGCCGTGCGCTCGGTCCCGTCGAGGTCCACGAACCGCTGAAGCGGCAGGCGATATTGGTTCGGACCGGCCGCCGTGATGACCGCTTTGCGTATCTTCATTCGCGAGCACTCCCGAACATGGCCGACGCCTCGCCCCCCTTGCCCGACGCCCCCGCACCGGCACCGCGCCGCGCACGCCCGCAGGAAGGCGATCGAACGCTACTAGTTTATGTCGAGGCAGTGCCGACCGCCAACCCGCGTGATATCGGCAGCGCATCGGCGTGCCGAACAACCTTGTTGGAGAACGCTGGGGGGGTATGGCGTTGGACATGTTTTTCCGCGTTTTGCGTTTTTGTCCTTGGCGCTCGGCGACAGAACATCGCTGGCTCTTGTGCCAGACCTAAACGCCATAGCGCAAAGCTATTGCGCTATTCCGAAGAAGCACGCAAACCCTCGCGCGGGGCCGAAAGGCCCCGCGCAGTCCACGACGCCTTCGACCCCCACCCACATGCCGGTCGTCCACCCGCGCTCGCCACGATCCGCCGAACCGACCACAAGATGGCGATTAGGTGTTTTGCATTAACCGCTTGCTGGAATTGCACTACGGAATCGACAGCGTGGGCTGTCGGAAAAGCGGTAACCACCGGCAAGGCCCAACACTCGCACTTGCGCGGATGCGCATAGTTGCGAAACCTCGGAATTTCCTTCAGGGCGTGAGAGTTAATCTGGGAGGTATAAATAGGCCTTTTCCGGTCTTCTTGCCCCTGTGAGGTGGAGACAATGGGCATTCCGGCAACCCTTGGAGGTGGTAAGTGTTAAAGCACTAATGGGTA
This sequence comes from Blastopirellula marina, assembly GCA_020721945.1. Lineage (GTDB taxonomy): Bacteria > Planctomycetota > Planctomycetia > Pirellulales > Thermoguttaceae > JANLFZ01. The sequence continues at coordinate 8,472 of DYLT01000172.1, read as the reverse complement.
GCTAGCGCAGGTGAGAACCCAGCCCCTTGACAGTACCAGCGCTCCGACTAGGATAGAACTCCAACAGCTCAGAAACGGAACATCCATCGACGCGATCGTCTCGGAAGAGGGGGGCACGAATGCCCGTGCTCTGCGGTGAGACTTCCATCTATCCAGACGACTTGTTGGAGGGGGAATCGGACGACGACCCGGACTCCTCATGGTGGGTCTTGTACACCAAGTCTCGCCAGGAGAAGGCCGTGGCGCGCCACCTCTGGAGCCGGCAAGTGGCCTTCTACTTGCCGCTGGTCAAGAGGACGCTGGTCTACGGTTCTCGGCGGGTCGTCTCGCACATGCCGCTTTTTGCCGGCTACGTGTTCATGCATGGGACCTGGGAAGCGCGGCTGGTAAGCCTCGCTTCGAACCGGCTGTCGCGGATTCTCGAGGTCAAAGACGGCGCCCAGTTGCGGGAGGACCTTGCGCGAATCCGCTGCCTGATCGCCTCGAACGCCCCGCTAACGCCCGAAAGCCGTCTGGTTCCTGGCAAGCGGGTTCGGGTGCGTCGCGGGCCCTTGGAAGGGCTCGAGGGCACGATGCTTCGACGCCACGGGCGCACGCGAATCGTCGTGGCGGTCAACTTCATCCAGCAGGGTGCGTCGGTTGAAATCGACGATTACTTGCTCGAACTGGTCGAATAGGTTCCGGGTGCCAGAACTTGGATAAAGGAGCTTGATGTCGCGCCTTGGTTTCCTCGGTTCCTGATAGGAACGGGTTCCCAGCGTCGGTCGGACAGCGACGCTTTACAGGCCATGCATGGCCGCCGTAGTGTGGGCCAGCATCCCACCTGAACGAGACCTACCACAAACCGCTACAGACCCAACGGGGGAGCGTCTGCGCGCCGTCGGGTGCGCACCATCGCATGATCGCCATGGATAGGCACTGCGCTGGCTCGGGCCGATCGACCGCACCAGGCGGGGCGGACTCGGCGGAGCCACGCGGTGGTGAGAACGGGCCGGTGTCCCGGCGCGGGTCTCATCCAAACGGATTGGGAAAGGCCGGTTGACAACCGAGAAGAACGGAGTGCGCGCAAGGGTATCCACGGGGGTATCCGTATGAAGGCCGAATCGATTGTGTTCGTCGTCGATGAGGACGCCCGCTCCACCGACGCCATCCGCCGGTTGGCAGCCATGATGGACCTCGAGTGCCGGGTCTATGCCTCCGGCCTGGATTTCCTCGAAGCCTTCGACCGCAGCCAAAGCGGGTGCCTGGTGACCGAACTGAAGGTGCCCGGCATCAACGGGCTCCAGCTTCAGCAGCGCCTGATTGCCGAGGGCGTCGCTTTGCCGGTGATCTTCCTGACGCACGCCGCCACGCTGCCGATCGCCGTGCGCGCGATGCGGGCGGGGGCGTTCCACTTCCTCGAAAAGCCATTCCACGAGCAGGAGCTGTGGGACGCCATCCAGGACGCAATTGCCTTGGATCGCCAACGACGGCAGGCCCTGGCTCACGAGGAAGAGGTCCGGCGGCGCCTCATGAGCCTGACCATCAAGGAGGAACACGTTCTGCGCATGATCGCCCAGGGAAAGACGAACCGCGCGATTGCCAAGGAACTCGACCTGAGCATCCGCACGATCGAAGTTCGCCGCAACGCCTTGATGCGCAAGCTCGGCATCGAGACCCCGGACGAGCTGCTCCGCTTCGCCGTCAGCGCATGCAACGGCCATTTCCGGGCGCTGGGAGCCGGCACCGCGCCCCCGTATGCGGCTGCGCCCGCCCGACCCCTGGGGCAATTGGCCCATGCCAGCCCGCGGTAGACCGCGATCGCCGAGAACGAATCAGGATCCGTGGTTGCTTTGATGGACTCCTCGCCCTCGCACCACCCCGAGAATTCTGGCGTGCCTGCAACGCCGCAAAGGCCCGACGCGGCGCCGAAGTCGACGATCGCGCGGATCAGGGGTTGGCTCGCGGGACTGGGGCCAGCCACGCTGGCCAGTGCCGCGCTGCTCATCGCGGTGCTTGCGGCGACGTATTGGTCCGCGATGGCGATGCTCGTCCATCGCTGGTGGAAGGACGCCGACCAGGTCCACGGATTCCTCGTGCCGGTGTTCGCCGGAGTGATTCTCTGGATCCGACGCGACATGGTGGCCGACCTGGCGCCCCGGGGGAGCCTGTGGGGGCTGGCCCTCTTGGTCGTGGCCGGCGCGATGCGCTGGGCCTCGGCGTACTTCTTCTTCGCCCTGCTGGATCCCCTGTCGATCGTGCCGCTCGTGGCGGGGATTGTGCTGTTTGTGGGCGGGTGGCGGGCGTTGCGATGGGCAGCCCCCGCGATCGGGCTCTTGGTCTTCATGGTGCCGCTACCGGGCTTTGCCGCGGGACTGTTGAGTCACCAGCTCCAACGGGTGGGCACGATCGTCTCGACCTACACCCTCCAGACCATCGGAATGCCCGCCGTCTCGCAGGGTAACGTCATCTTGCTCAGCGAGGCCCAGTTGGGCGTGGTGGAGGCCTGCAGCGGCATCCGCATGATGATGCTCTTCTTCGCGGTGTGCTTTGCCTACGCGTTTCTGGTGAAGCGGCCTTTTTTCGACCGCGCCGTCATCCTCGTCAGCGCCATGCCCATCGCGGTGCTGGCCAACGTGGCGCGGATCGTGACCACGGGCGTCCTCCATGAACTGGTCAGCCACGAGGCGGCAGATACCCTCTTTCACGACCTGGCCGGTTGGTTTATGATGCCATTAGCGGTCGTGATGCTTTGGGGCGAGATGGCGCTTTGGGACCGGCTGTTGATCGCGCCTCGGCCGGCTGCCCGGGCCGGAGCCGCCCCGGCCGCGGCGGCGTTGGCCGCGGGCCCTCGCAAGAAGGCGATGCGCGTTCGGAACCGCGCAGCCTCGACAGCCCCCCCCCCGAAACTCGGCACCTCCGGAAAGCCGCAAGGCAAGAAGGCGCCGTAATCATCCAGAGGCCATAGCAGAGAGGATGGCACCTTGTCGGAGATGAACGCTCCTTCCGCTCAAGAAAAACCCCCGGAAGACCGCGGGGCTCTGACCGAAACCACGCCGCGGCGGACCGCTCTTGCCGAACCCCAGCGGCCCGTGCCGTTGCCGCTCGATCCCATGGCGCCGCCGCCCGGTGGCGGGTTCTCGAACTACCTCCACGCCTTCCGCCGACGGTGGCTCTCGGCAATCCTCCTCGGTCTGTTGGTCGGCGGCGCAAGCGCGCCGGCCGTGTGGTTCACGTACCGGCCGGAGTATACCGCGGTCGCCTCGTTCCACGTGGCCTCGACCCTGGCCCCGATTCTGCCCGACGGCGCCGAACGAACCGCCACGGCGTTCGATATCTACAAGAACACGCAGATTCAGTACGTCAAGAGCCGCTGGGTGCTGACCGCGGCGATGCGCAAGCCGGGCCTGTCCGACTTCTCGGTTTTCCAGGGGGAACTCGATCCGGTCGATTGGCTCACCCGCAATGTCACCGCGAATTTCCCCGGCAACGCCGAGATCATGACGATCAGCCTCAAGGCCGAGAACCCTCAGGAGGCCGCCACGCTGGTCAACGCCGTGGTCGACGCCTTCCTGAAGGAGGTCGTCGATGCCGAGCAAGAGCGGCGCCGCCAGCGGCTGAAGGAGCTCGACGACATCTACTCGAAGCTCGATAACGATCTGCGGGCCAAGCACGCCGTGCTCAAGGGACTGGCCGAGCAGCTCGGCGCCGGCGAGAGGGACAACCTGACCCTCAAGCAGCAGATCGCGCTCCAGCAGTACGCCGCGTTGCGCAGCGAACTCATTGCGACCCAATCGAAGAAGCGCGCGATGCAGCGCGACCTCAAGGCAAGACAGAACGAGTTCCAGCGTGCCGCCGGCGTCGAGGTGACCGAGATGGAGCTCGATCTGGCCCTGCGGGCCGATCCGGTCGGCGCCAGCCTGCTCGAACGCGAGAGCCAGTTGCGCCAGCGCCGCGAGGCGGTCCAAATGGTCTACACCCCTCGCGCGGGATCCGAGTACCTCGAACGCAGCGGCGCGACCGGCGACGACCTGCCGCGGCAGTTGGGCAAGCGCCGTGCCGAGCTGCGCGTCGAACTCAAGCGCCGCAAGCAGGCCGCCTTGCAGGCGACCATCGAGCAGATCCACAACGAGCTGGCCATCGCCGACGAGCAAGAACAGCAGCTCCTCAAGGACGTCGAGAAGGCGGCCCAAGAGGCCGAGACCTTCGGCGGCGGGTCGTCGATCGACATCGAGCGGGCCCGCGCCGAGATCGAGCGCATCGACCGGCGGTTGGACAGCGTCGCCAACGAACGCGAAAAACTCGAGATCGAGAACCGCAACCGGCCCCGCATCACGCTGATCCACCGGGCCGACCCGCCAGGGGCTCCCGACCGAGACCGCAAGATCCAGCTTGCCGTGCTGGCCGGGCTGGCCGGGTTCTTCCTCCCGTTCGCCTCGATCATCTGGCTCGACGCCCGCTCGCGACGCATCAATTCGTCGGGCGAAGTCGTGATGAACACGGGCCTGGACGTCATCGGGGCGGTCCCCCTGCTGCGCGCAAGGGGCTTCCGCCGCATGCTGGCCGCCGCGCCCCAGGGCCAGCGATGGCGCGACGAGATGCACGAATCGATCGACGGGATCGCCGCGCGCCTGTTGCACCTGGCCGAGCGCGACCAGACGCGCGTCGTGCTGGTCTCCAGCGCCGTCAGCGGCGAGGGCAAGACCACGCTGGCCACGCAGCTCTCCCTGAGCCTGGCCCGCACCGGGCACCGCACGGTCCTGGTCGATTTCGACCTGCGCCAGCCGACCCTCGACCAGGTCTTCGCCGTGCCCTTGGAGCCCGGCGTGGCCGAGACGATCCGCGACGGCCTCGATTTCCACGAGGCCCTTCAGGCGACCGACCTCGACCATTTGACCATCTTGCCGGCCGGCCGCGCCGACCGGCGCCTGTTGAGTTCGCTGGCCAATGGGGCGGTCAAGGGCTTGTTCGACCAACTGCGCGACGAGTTCGAGTTCGTCGTGGTCGATGGCAGCCCCATCCTGCCCGTCGTCGATGCCCGATTCCTCTGCCAGCACGTCGACGGCGTGGTGCTCTCGGTGTTCCGCGATGTCAGCAGCGTTCCCAACATCCTGGCCGCGTGCGAAGTGCTGGCCGGCTTCGGGGTCCGCCCGCTCGGCGCGGTCGTCACCGGACCGGCGGGCGAACCGGTCTACCGCTCGCACTACCTGATGACTCCCGGCTCCTGGCAGTAGACTTTCCGCTCCCCGCTCCCCGCATGTTCCTTCCCGGACTGATCGCGTTTGCCTCGGCGATCGCGCTCGGCATGGCGCTGACGGCCGCCATGCGCCGCGCGGCGCCGCGCTTGGGGCTGACCGACCGGCCCGACGGCCGGCGCAAACTGCACGCCAAGGCCACGCCGCTGGGCGGCGGCGCCGCGGTGTTCCTGGCGACCGCTCTCGTCGTGGCCGCGCTGGCGGCCATGCCCAATCCGTGGCAGGCCGGACTGGACCGCATCCGCTCGGATCTGATCGCCTTGCTCTTGGCCGCCGGGCTGGTGGTCGTCATCGGCCTGATCGACGACCGCCTTCAGCTTCGCGGCCGGCAAAAACTGCTCGGGCAGTGCCTGGCCGTGGCCGTGCTCGTGGCCAATGGACTGGTGATCCAGCGGTTCGCCGTGTTCGGCTATCAGGTGGACCTGGGGCTCTTGGCCGTGCCGTTTACGTTCTTCTGGCTCTTGGGCGCGATCAACTCGGTCAATCTGCTCGACGGCATCGACGGCATGGCCTCGGTCCTGGGCATCGTTCTCGTGGGGGCCTTTGCCGGTATCGCGGCCCTGACGAACCGGCCCGAGATCGCCGTCGTCGCCCTGATATTTGCCGGCGCGCTGTGCGGCTTCTTGCGGTTCAACTTCCCACCGGCATCGATCTTCCTGGGCGATGCCGGCAGTATGCTCATTGGCCTGGTGGTCGGCACGTTGGCCATCCAGGGCTCGCTCAAGGGACCCGGCACCGTCCTGCTGGTCGCCCCGCTGGCCGTCTGGACGTTGCCCATCCTCGACTCCATGGCCGCGATCCTCCGCCGCAAACTCACCGGGCGAAGCATCTACAGCACCGACCGGGGGCACCTCCATCACCGCCTCTTGGATCGGTTCGGCACCAGCCGCCGGGTGCTCGCCGTGGTCTCGACTTGCTGCCTGGTGACCTCGGGGGCAGCCGTGGCGAGCGTGCTGTACAATAACGACTTCATCGCGGCCGCCGGCATCGGGGCGGTGGTCGTCGCGTTGGTGGCCACGGGCATGTTCGGCCAGGGCGAACTGAACCTGGTGCTCGGCTGGGTGCGCCGCACGCTCCGCTCGCTCCTCGCCAAGCCCGGCGCGCCGCAAGACTTCGAAACCGCGGTTCGGCTCCAGGGCTCGCGCCCTTGGGAGGTCCTTTGGGCGTCGCTGACCGAGTCGGCCACCAAGCTCTCGCTCGCCCGAATCCACCTCGATGTGAACCTCCCCTTCGAACACGAGAGCTACAACGCCACCTGGGACCGTACCCCGGCCGTACCGCCCGACGAATGCTGGCGCCTCGAGATCCCCCTGGTCGTCGACTCCCAACCGGCCGGCCGGCTGACTGTCCTGGGCTTGCCCAATGGCACCTCGGCGTGCGTCGAACTCGAGCACCTGCTCGATCTGCTCACGCCGATCGAAGAGCGTCTGCGCACGTTCGCCAAAACGCCCGAGCCGCCCGTGCCCGCCGTGGCCGATTTCGTTGCCGGCTCGATCCCCGCTGCGGAACCCGGCCACGCGGTGCCCGCGGCAAAGTAGCCTTCCGAGACTGCGCCTTCATGCCGAACCTTTGGTCTCGACTCTTGGCCCAGCGCGTCGCCCTGAGGCTGTTCGTCGCCGCCGCGATCGTGGTGGCCACGGCATGGAGCGCGCAGCTCGTGCGGGCTCGTCGCTCGCAGATCGAGGTCGAAATGCCCACGTGGCGCGTCGACCAACTGCCCACGGAACTCGGCGCGTGGCGGGGCGAACCAGCCGTGGTCGATTCGAGAATCTTCCGCCACGTGGGCGCTGCCGCGATCCGCGATGTCGCGTACCACGCGGCCGTCGGGCCGGACGTGCTCGTCCACCTGGCCGTGTTCGACGACGAACTGGTCAGCCTGCCACACTATCCGCACCTCTGCTACACCGGAAACGGCTACCGCCAGGCCAGCTCGCGGAGAATCCAACTCCGCCGTAGCGACGAAAAGACCATGCCGGCCGCCCTCGTGGTCTTCGAACGCACCAGCGACCGCGTGGCCGTCTTGTACTGGTACCAGTTCGGCGACCGCGTGCTGATCGAGCCGGGCGACACCGCGGCGGTCCGCTGGTCGCTCGGCGGGCGCAAGTCGCGGCCTGCGCTGGTCAAGGTCTTGCTCCAGACCGCGTTCGACACGCCCGAGCGGGCTGAACAGCGCCTCCGCGACGTCGCCCGGTTGGTACTCCAATGGATGAGCCAGTCATGACCGACGATCCTGCCAGGTCCGAGATGCTCGACGACGCACCCGAAACGCTCGACGAGTCGCTCGCCGAACCCGACGTTTCGACCGACGCCGATGCCGAATCGCCCGCTCGACCTCCGGCCGCGGCAACGCTTGCCCGCCCGGATGGCCAACTCCCCGTCCTCCGTATCCGCCCCACCGGCGGCTGGCGCTCGCTCGACCTCCGCGAGGTCTGGCGCTACCGCGAACTCATGTTCACCCTCGCGTGGCGCGAAATCAGCATCCGCTACAAACAGACCGCCCTGGGGGCCGCCTGGGCCATCATCCAACCCCTCATGACCACCGGCATCTTCAGCGTCCTGTTCGGCCTGCTCATGGGCCGCGGCAACGAACCCTCGCCCCAAGGCATCCCCTACGTCGTCTCCACCTTCTGCGCGATGCTCCCCTGGCAACTGTTCGCCCACTCGCTGAACCAGTCGGGCAATATCCTCGTCCAGTACCGCACCATGATCACCAAGATTTACTTCCCCCGCCTGATCCTGCCGGCCGCCGCCGTCCTTTCCACCCTGGTCGACTTCGCCGTGGCGCTGGTGGCCTTGCTGGTCATGATGCTGGCCTACGGCGTGGTCCCGACCGCGGCCGTGCTCCTGTTGCCCGCCTTCGTCCTCCTGGCCCTGATCTCCTCGCTGGCCGTCGGACTATGGCTGGCCGCCATGAACGCCATCTACCGCGATTTCCGCTACGTGATCCCCTTCATCGTCCAGATCGGCATGTTCATCAGCCCCGTGGTCTACTCGACCGACTCCATCCGCCACCGCCTCCCCGACTGGGCCATGACCCTGTACTCCCTCAACCCCATGGCCGGCGTCATCGAAGGCTTCCGCTGGGCCCTGTTGGGCACCGCTCGGGCGCCGGGCGCGGAGCTTGCCCTGTCGGCCATCGCCACCACCGCCATCCTCGTCGGCGGCATGTTCTACTTCCGCCGCATGGAACGCACCATCGCCGACGTCATTTAGCGGTTGATGGTTGATGGTTGATGGT
>DYLT01000532.1 GCA_020721945.1 Blastopirellula marina | reverse complement strand
GGGACAGGGCCTTATTGCGGCTGTTTGAGTAATTTCGGCTTCCGTCCAGATTTTCGCCGACGCAGAGGCCGACCCACGGTGTTCTCCCAACGTCCAAGAAACGCGGCACTGTCCAAGGGATTGTCCCCGAATGAACTACTTGGCGCGCAGGCCGTATTTCTTGATCTTATTGTAGACCGTGACGCGATCGACCTGGAGGATCTCGGCGGTGCGGGTGATGTTTCCTCCGGTGCGTTCGAGCACGGCGGCGATGTGGCGACGCTCGATTTCGGCCAGCGAATCGCCTGCCCCTGTGTCGCCGCGCGCGGCAGCTCCCAGAGGAAGGTCGTCTGCCCGGAGGACCGGCCCGCGGCCGACGACCATGGCCCGCTCGATCGCGTTGGACAGTTCGCGCACGTTGCCGGGCCAATCGTGCTGCATGAGGCGCTCGATGGCGTCGGGGGCCATTTCGACCGGTCGCTTGTGCATCTGGGCGGCGAACCGGGCGATGAAGTGCCTGGCCAGCGCGGGGATATCGGAGCGGCGGGCCCGCAAAGGAGGCAGGTCGATCGTAAAGACGTGGATGCGGTAGTAGAAGTCCTCGCGGAACCGGCCTTCGGCGACCGCGCGTTCGAGATCCTCGTTCGTGGCGACGATGACGCGGAAATCGACCTTAACCGACCGGGTGCCGCCAATGCGCACGAGTTCTTTGGTTTCGAGCACGCGCAACAGATCCACCTGCATCTTCGCGTGAATGGCTCCCACCTCGTCGAGAAAGAGCGTGCCACTGTCGGCCAGCTCGATCTTGCCCTTGCGGCGGGCCACGGCGCCGGTAAAGGCCCCTTTCTCGTAGCCGAACAACTCGCTTTCCAACAGGCTTTCGAGCAGGCCGCCGCAATTGACCGGCACCAGGGGGAAGTAGCGGCGATTGCTCCGGGCGTGGATGGCGCGGGCGATGAGTTCCTTGCCGGTGCCGCTCTCCCCCCGCAACAGCACGGTCGCGTCGGTCGCGGCGACTTGTTCGACAAGCTCCATGACCTTGCGCATGGGCGGGCTGTCGCCCACGATCGTCTCGCCGCCGGAGAGCCCTACGATCGTCTCGCGCAACAGGAGGTTCTCTTCGCGCAGGCGGCGCGCCTCCAGCGCGCGCAGGACGAGATGGCTGATTTCGTCTGGGTCGATCGGCTTGGTGACGTAGTCGAAGGCCCCCTGTTTGAGCGCCCGCACCGCAGTGTCGACCGAGGCGAAGGCGGTAATCATGATCACTGCGGTCTGCGCATCGAGGCGGCGGATGTGCTCTTGGAGCGCCAGGCCGTCCATGCCCGGCATCTTGATGTCGAGCAGCGCCACGTCGAACCGGCGCTCCTGCAAGGCGCGCATGGCATCGTGGGCGTTCTCGGCGATGGCCACGTCGTGGCCGTCCTTGCGAAGCCAGTGGGCGAGCGAGTCGCGGACCGAGAATTCGTCGTCCACGATCAGGATGGTTCCGGGGCGAGCCGTGTTGGCGTGAGTGGTCATGGGAGCGTGTCGCCGAACAAGTCCTAGGAAACCGGCTTCCACGAGCTGGCCGTTTCGAGTTCCTCCTCGCAGTGGGCCGGCGGCTTGCGCGGCAGGCGCAACCGGAATACCGAGCCCCGGCCCCCCGCAACCCTCGAGGCGAAAGCCGCGACGCTGGGGCGACTCAAACGCTACGATGAGGCCCTGG
>DYLT01000171.1 GCA_020721945.1 Blastopirellula marina | reverse complement strand
CGTGGTATCATGCACGTTCGCGCCGTCGGCCGACTGCCACTCCCAACTCACGCCGCCGAGTTCGTCGCACTCGCTCACCAATTCGGCCCAGACGCGTTCCATCACGCCATCCTTGTTCCAACGTAGGTTGATGGTTGCTGGTGATTGGTTGATGGTGAGCCGCCACCACTCACCATCAACCATCAACCAGGAACCACCCATGGCACCCAGTTCGCATCCGAAAGATCATGCCGTTCAGGCACCGCCGCCACGTGCGCGTGCTTGCGGCCGGTCGCCTTCGTCGGCCAGTATTCCTCCAAGAGGGGTTGGACTGGCTCCCATAAGATGTCCGGAATCTCCCAAATGACTCCCAAGTCCTCGCGTCGTCGCCGTCGCTTCCTGCGGTTCTTGGCCATGTCTGGTCCTCCTTGGAGACATCCATCGGAGGACTCTTATACCCTCGGGCCGGAAAACGAGAAACATCACTTTTGAGATAGATTCTAATCCTCCAACACCCGCTGCTGCGCCGGATAAGCGAACTTCTGGCTGCGGATCCAGTCCCGAGGTCGCCGCGTCCAGGTCGTTCCCTCCCCATGCCGATCATGACGCAAGAGGAACTTGCTCCACTGGTGTCGCGCCACCCGCTCGGCACGCTTGGCGTCGTCCCGGGCACGCTCCAGGTCGCGGATCGCCTCCACGGCCTCGTCCGGGACGTACACCTCCGTCAGATCGCCCGAGCGGAGAAAGTGCGCCAGCCTCCGAGCGTCGCGACGGTCCGTCTTCACGCGGTCCCCCGGCTTGCCCGGCACCAGCGAAGGGGCCACCACCATGCCATCGATCCCCGCCTCCCGCAGACGCCGGCACAGACCGAACCCCGTAGGGCCGGCCTCGTAGCAAACCTTCAAGGTCTCGCCGTCCTTGACCAGCATCTTCAGGGCTTTCCGCAGACGCACCCCGTCGTAGGGGATCGTCTTCCACGTTTCCGCCGGTTCTCGCCCTTGCCGGGCCACGGCAATCCCGATCGAATCCTTGGGTACATCCAGACCGACGTAAACTCCATTCGTACTCATTGGACCAGTCCTCCCGTGGTGGCTCTGTACTGGAGGAAACCAACCTCCTTTCCAGCATAATCCACGTCAGACGTGAGCGACTGGTCCAACCATTTTGTCTGCTGCGACTGCGGGGTGGTTGGCCTATGGGCGTCCCGGCGTCTAGGCCGCTGGACGGATCAACCCATCTTCCATCTCATAGACGGTGTCGAACACGTCCAGGGCCCGGTGGTCGTGGGTAACCACAATGACCCCTGCCCCGTGTTGGTGGGCGACGGTGCGGAACAGCTCCATGACCTGCCGGCCGCGCACGCTGTCCAGGGCCGCGGTAGGTTCATCGGCCAGGAGAATGCTGGGGCGATTCGCCAGCGCCCGCGCCACCGCCACCCGCTGCTGCTGGCCGCCCGACAGCATGGCGGGGCTATGCTCGGCCCGGTCGGCCACCCCCAGTTCTTCGAGCAAGGCCAGGGCCCGGCGGCGGGCTTCCCGGCCGGTCACGGCGTTGATCTCCATCGCCACCTGGACGTTTTCCCGGGCGGAAAGAAACGGGATCAGGTTCGACTTCTGGAAAACGAATCCGATGTGGCGCCGCCGGAATGCCCGCAGGTCCACCAAGGCCCGCGGGCCGTCCAGCACCGGCTGGCCGCCGATGAAGATCTGCCCGGCCGTCGGCGGGTTGATCAGGCCTACGGCCGTCAGGAACGTGGACTTGCCTGCCCCGCTCGGCCCGAGCAACGCCACCACTTCGCCGCGCCGCACGGCCAGGGTCACATCGCGCATGGCGACCACTTCGGTGTTGCCACTGCCATACACCTTGCGGAGGCTGCGGGTTTCGATCGCCAGGGACGTATCCACCGTTTCACCCCATAAGCGCCTGGTTGGGATGGACGCGCATGGCCCGCCATATCCCCAGCACGCTGGAAAGCACCGAAATAACCAACGTAATCACTCCAAGCTGTATCAGATCCTCGCCGGTCAGCACCACGCGCCGCGGAAACATGGGAAACAGCTTTTGCCCCACGAAATACGCAATCCCATACCCTAACACCCCCAGCATCAACGCCTGCTCCAGGATCAACCCCAAAATGACGCGGTTTTGGGCTCCAATCAGTTTCAATAGCGCGATCGAGTGCAGTTTGTCCAGCGTCAGCGTGTAAATGATCAACGCCATGATGATCGCCGCGATCACCGTCAGCAGAGCACGGAACATCCCTAACTGGCGCCGGGCTTTATCCACCATTCCTTGCACCAGCAGGTCTTCCTGGCCCCCTTTAGTGAACACGCTTACATCGCCCCAGGCCGAGATGGTCTCCGCCACAGCGCCTAAATCGGCGCCGGGCCGGAGGTCGACCACCACGGCGCTTAACTCGGGGGAGGCGACCGCAGGCAGTCGGCTGGCCGGCTCCGACAGGCGCTCCACCAGAGCCGGCTGCTTGAAAAAGGCCTCGTCGCTCTGGCTGCGGCGCTGGCGGGCCGCACGCTCCAGGCGGATGGCCTCGGCCGGGGTGTCGAATTGGATGGCCTGCGAATCCCACAAACTCACAAATACCATCCCGTCGCCCCCGGAACTCACCATCCCCCGCGTGAGGCCCACCACCGTGTACGTATCCTTGCCCAGCCGGATCCGCTCCCCCAACCTCAACCCCACGCTCTGGTCCGCCACTATCTCGTAATGGTTTTTGCGTAGAGGCCGGCCCGCCACCAAAGGCAGCCAGTCGCCCTTATCCGCCGGCCAGCTCAAACCCAGGACCGACATGCGCAACGGTCTTTTTTCGTGCTGGCGCTGGATGGTGTGGAAGACGAACTCTCGAGCTGCGGCCACGCCGGGCACCGCCTGAATGCGGTACACCAGGCTCCGAGGTACCCGGGACACTTCGGCGAACGGGCCACGCGTATCCCGCTGCACCACCCAGAGATCGGCCCCCATCCGTTGGACCAGCAGCATCGCGTCCTCGACCAGCCCCCGGTAAATCCCCGCCATGCCCATCACCACCATCAGCAGCATGCCGGTCCCAAAAACCGTGAGCACAAATCGCCCCAGGTTATAGCGGACGTCTTTGAGCGCGAGGTTCATGGGAGGGCGATTCTTCGGCCATCCAGGGGGAGCTTCGCATCCGCGGCCGCCAGCAAAACGGTGTCACCGGCCGATAAACCCGAAACGACCTCGACCTTCTCTCCGCTTTGCAGCCCCAGGACCACGGGCTGCCACGCGGCCCAGCCCCCCGACTGGAGATATACCCCCGCCTGCCCGTCCCGCCAGACGATAAACTCGCCCGGCAGCACCAGCGCCGCTGTCTTCCGCTGGGTCTGGATGTACACCTCGGCCCGCTGGCCCACCGTCCAGTGATCGGGCAGGCGAAGCACCCGGACATCCACCACGTACTCCCGGGTTTCCCGGTCAGTCTCACGCCCCAGGCGGGCGACTTCCCCCGCGTAGCTCTGCTCCGGTTCGGAGCGGAAAACGACGCGCGCCGGCTGGCCTACGCGCAACCGCGCCATCTCCGACTCGTCCACCCACGCCGATACCCAGATTTCCTCCAACGAAATCACCGTCAAGATGGGGCTGCCCGGTACCACCACATCCCCGGGATCCCGAAACCGGCGCACCACCAGTCCGCCGAACGGCGCCCGCACCTCGCCATCGGCCAGCAAGGCCCGCCGGTACGCCAGGGTCTTTTCCGCCGCCAGGAGCTGTCTGCGCCCCTCTTCCAGGGCCGCCCGGGCCCGCGCCTGCCCCGCCTCGGCCACACGCAACGCCTCGGTCGCCTTGTCGTGCTCGTCGGCGGTGGCAACCTTTTGCACCATCAGTTTCTCCACCCGGGCGTAGTTTTGGCGCGCCTGTTGGAGCACGGCCACCGCCTGGACCTCATCGGCCTGAAGCCGATCCAGCGCGGCCTGGGCCGCCGAAACGTTCGCCTGAGCGATCGCCACTTGCTGCCGCAGATCGGCGTCGTCCAACCGTACCAAAAGTTGCCCCCCCTCCACGCGGTCCCCCTGATCCACCAGCAGCTTCTCGATCCGGCCTGAAATCTTAGGGCTGATCGTAGACTTGATCCGCGCCTCGAGCGTCCCAGTCCCCATCACCTCGTACACCATTTCGGCCGGCTGCACCACGTGCGCCACCACGTTGACGGGCCGGAAGCGCGCCCAATACACCGCGCCCGCCACGGCCGCAAGCAACACCCCCCACCGCGCCGCGGCTGCCAGCCGGCGCTGAGTTTTCGCCCACTCCCCTTGCGAAACGGCCGTCTCCTCCATCAGCTCGCCTCCTCTGCCGCCGGCGCCTCCCGCGCCGCCTCGTGCGCGGCCGCAAGCCCTTTCGCCACCGTCCGCCGAATATCCTCCGGCGCGACGCCCAACCGAAGGGCTTCACGCACATGGGCCGCCAAACACGGAATACAATGCGAGCTGCTGGCAGTGCTGGCCCCAATCAATTCCTCGACCGCCTCTACCGTCGAGCAGGATTTGCACTCCGACTCGACGGCCGCAGCTAGCGCCTCCAGCTCGGCCAGAACGCGGCTATACAAAGACGTTCGCTCGTTCGTCATCGTATGGACCTCCCTTGCGGCCCCTCCCTGTCTTCCCTTTCTTAACGATGCGCATTGGGTTGTAAAAGTTACAGCCTATTTTCCGCACATCCGGTGTCGATTTTCCATGAATTGCCTGGCGGCGGCAAGTCAGCCACCGTAGTGCTTGGCGGATAGCCCGAGCCGTTTGAGGAGCCAGCGTTGAAGGGGTGTCAGTTCGGTGACCATGACCTCAGCAGAACGCTGACGATGCGTCAGCGTGTGCCGTTGCACGGGCTCGAACAGGTCGATCACCCGCCGCGCGGTCGGCCGTGGCAGTCGTCGGGCCGCCGCTGGTGATGCTGCGCAGCGGGATGCTGGTCATCGGAGAGCCCTGCGGCCCAACATCGACGCACAGGCTCACCAGCGTGTGGCTACGGTGCGCGGAATTGTGGAGTCGATCTCTTGACGACGGGGGCCGTCGGGTTACGGAGGAGGCGGCTCGACTTCGAGCGAGCGGAGGAACTCGGCCAGGGCGCGGATGTCGTCGGGGCTCAGGTGGGAGGTGCGGCCGTGGCGGTCTTGGGGATTGTATCGCGTGAGGACTTCTTCGAGGGATCGAGCCTGGCCGTGATGCAGATAGGGCTCGGAGCGGCGCAGGCCCACCAGCGAGGGCGTGTCGAGGCGCGCCAGCGACGGACTGTGGCCGGAGAGGCGCGTGCCCACGTCGTGCAGGAGGAAGCGGCCGGCGGAGTCTCGCGTGCCGCTGTCGGTATACCAGGGCGGCGGATGGCACTTGGCGCAGCCAGTCTGGGGACTGAAGAAAAGCTTCTTTCCGCGGGCGATGAGGCGCCGGACCAAGACGGTATCGCCATTTCGCCGGTTTGTCCCCTCCCCCCCGGTCCCTCTCCCGAAACGGGAGAGGGGAGTGACTGTTGAAGGGCTACCAGACGGCTCCGACGCGCGACCTGGCCCGGCGGTCTTCCTATGAGTAAGGCTGGCAATGTAGGCGGCCAGGGCGTCCAGGTCCGATTCCTTGCCGGCGTTGGATGGGCCCAGTGGATCGTTCAGCTCGCTGAGGGGAACAAACCACTGGCCGGCCATGATCATGCGCGTGAATTGGAACGTGTCTTGGATCTCGTCGATGTGGCCCGTGACGTGCAGCGGAGGCGTCTTCAGGCAATCGCGCAGCGAGCGTGTGTCGAGCGGGCCCTCGCCGAGGTCCCATTGGCGCCCGTCTTCGTCGCCGTCCGGGTGGCAGACCGCGCAGGACATCCACTGGTCCTTGGTGATGCGCTGGTCGGTGGCGGTGCCGAAGAGATACCGGCCCCGGGCGATTTTCGCTGGCGTGGGGTCCTGGGCGAATTTGGTGCGCGACAGGATCCGGCCACTTGAGGCGTCCAGCGTGACGATCTCCTGCCCGGTGAGCGTCAGCACGTAAAGCCGCTTGCGCTGCAAGTCCAGGGCAATGCCCCAGGGCTCCAGACCCACTTGCCGGGCGTGCCACCTGGCGAACCCGGTGGCCCGGTCCAGGGCCAGCACGTCGTCGCTGCCGGCGGAGGCCAGATAGATGGTTGCCTCGTCCACGGCGACCTCGACGGGCCGGTGCGGCGGCACGACCACCAAATCCGGCGAGTAACGGACCGACACCTGCCCGCCGCGAGGGTCAGCCACCGCGATCGCCGGGAAGACCGAGCGGTCGAAAGTCGTTCCGCCGACCACCGTGTCGGACCGCGTTTGGGGAGCATACAGGAGGCCGTCGGGCCCGGGAGTCATGGTCCGGCACTGGCCGAGCTGCGCCGGCGCGGGCAGCCGGCGAAGGATTCTGCACTGGGGATCGAGGACCACGATTTCGCCCGAGCGGAAGCAGGTGGTGTAAAGCTCGTCTCGCCCCGGCGACAGGGCCAGACAGGCGGGGCGGTCGATCCGGTCGCTGGCGGCCTCGATCCTGCCGGTGTCGGCGTTGAGGCGAAGGACACGGTCGCCGTCGAAATCCGCCACCCAGAGACCGCCGCCATCGGCCGCCGGGAGCACGGCCCGGGGCTCTGCGGGGATCGTGTGGCGGGCGATCACGCGGAGGGATTGGGCGTCCAGCACGACGATCTCGCCGCGGTCGGCCAGGGCCGCATAGACCCTGTTTCCGTCCGGCGAGAACGCCGCCGATTCCACCTGGCCGCCGGTCTGCGCCCGGGCCGCAAGGCGAGGCTCGGCGCCCTGGATGTTGAGGATGGCCACCTCTCCGGACCAACGATGTCCGGCCAGCAGGATTGCTGCGCGGGGATGGAGCGTGATCGAGGAGCTGTGCAGCGTTTCCTGCGGAGTATAGTGCCTCGTCTCTGTGGCGGCCCTTGCGCCCGATGCGGATTGGGCTGGATCGCGCTCGGCCTCGTGCGACGGTTCGGGACCGGCGGGAACGTCACCGGAGCGGAGAAGAGGCATCGTACTCCGCGGAGGCGGGGCATCCCGTTCCGAGCGGCCCGTGGTATGTTGTGCAAAGACCTCCTCCCCCTGCAACAGCACGGTCCCGGCGCGCAGCCCTTGGCCGCTGCCGGCCCAAAAGGTGAAGGTGACCGTGTCGAACCAGGCCGGCTTGGCTTCAAAGGCCGGATGCGGGGCCTTGATCTTGGTGTCGAGATTCCCGAAGCGTTGGGCGAGCCGCCGGGGATCGTAGAGGTAGTCGAACTGGCCGTGATGGGCGGCCAATACGCCGTGGTCGATGACCTGGCCCGGCAGACTGACGATGAACTGGACCTCGCTGGCGGGTGCTTTTTCGGGCAGTTGGCCGCGGATGAGCAAAGGCCGCGGCGGGTGAGCCAAGGTGCCGGGCGGCAGATCGAAAGCGATCGGCGGGGCGTTTTTCGCGACGACCGGGATGGAAAAGCTGGAGCCGGGAAGGCCCAGGGCGCCGCCTCGCGGCCATCGCTCCTTCGGCACGAGCTGCGAGATGGTGCCGACGCTTGTCCGGCCGCAGCAGACGCCTTCGGCGGTGATGCTCCAGACGCCGGGCTCGTCGGCCGGGACGGCGCCGCAATCGAACACCCCCGTGGGGCCGGATCGTGCGCTGAGCCTGGTCGTCTTGCCGGAGGGGCTGAGGATCCTCCCCTCCACCAGCCCGGAAACCGGCGGCCATACCACGCCGGCGACGCGAAGGCAGTCTCCGACCTCCAAGATCGAGCCGGGGGCTACGGCCGCGAAGGTCACAAACGTGTCGTAGCGCTTGCCGCCGATCTCCAGCAGCGGTCCGGATGGCGGCGAGCCGGGCACAAGTCCATCAAAGGGCGGCAGGACGCGAGGTCCTAGCCGGTCACGGTCCGAGATCAGGACCAGCATCGAGGCATAGGCCCCGTAGTGCGTGGTGCCGGTGGCCAGGTCCCGAACGACCCCGCCGCCGTAGTTCATCTTCACGTCGCCGGCCAGGTCGCCCTGGGGGCCGCTGCCGAACTGCCAGCCATAGGGATCGTCAAAGAACCAGTACCCCGCCGGCAGGAAATCCTCGGAGACCTGGGACCGGACGCCCAGGCCCGGCCGCCACGAGGTCACGTAGAAATAGCCCCACTGGTCAATATCCCGCGGACTCATGGTGGGCGGGAGGCCCGTGGAGGTCGTCGAGACGTAGGGCATTTCTCCGATCGCGCGGCGGTCCTCGGGCAAGAGGTGCCGGGGATAGAGGCCCTGGCGGCCCTCGCCCTGCCGCAGTCCGGGCCAGCGGCGCTCAACCAGGTCGGCGATCGACCCTTCACGGTCCTCGAAGGTCAGGCCGGGGAAGAGTGAGTAGGGGTCATGATCGCCTAGCCAGGCCACGTCGCCCGATTCATAGGGCAAGCAGGTGTGGCCGAAGCCGAGGATGGGAGGCGGTGCGCCGGGCTCGGGCTCGGGTGGCCGATCACCGCTTCCCGGCCCCGGCGGCGCGATGAAGCGCCCGTCGCCGGCCACGAACCACCGGGCCCGCCACCGCGCCGTCGGACTCCGGTTGCCTCGCTCCCCGTGCACCACGACCTTCGAGCCCGGCGTGACCACCACCGACGCGCCGCGCCGCGCCGCCATCCACAAGACCCCGCCGGGCTCCTCATGCCGGACGGTCACGTCGCACACATATTCACCGGGATCGTCGAAGACCACGGGCGGCATGTCCGTGCCCGGGACGAAAACGCCCCACCGGTTTGCCTTGCCGAGCAGTTTTCTCGCCACAAGCCGGGCCGGATCGGAGAAGGGATAGTGGCGCCAGACCATCTCGACCTCGGCCGGCAGCGCCGGCAGCACCCGGACCTGAGGGCTCAACTCCACGCGCGGCTCCAGCGGGGTGCCCGGCTCGGGAAAGACGTCGATGTCCAAGGGCCGGGCCACGTAGAGATCGTAAGTGCCCGAGATCGCGTAGCTGGTGCCCGCGAGGTCCTTCACCTGGCCTGCCAGTTGGACCTGATAACGGCCGTAGTCCTTGAACGCATAGTCGAACGCGCCGCGGCCGGTGGCATGGTACACGTCGGCGAGGCTGGGGTTGCCGTAGGTCGGGGGGACGGGCGGGATGACGCGGTCGCGGAAGACGTAGTCGGGCCGGAGCACGCTCAGGTCGTTCTGCCCGCCTGCCAACGGCGCCGGCCCGAGCGCTTCCACCCGGCCGTGCGGCGTCGTGATCGTCACTTTCAACACGCTCTGTCGGAAATCCAGCGCGATTCGCGGCGCGGGGATCACCGGCGCCGGACGGTCGGCCAAGCTCAACATCGGCAGATAAGGATCCAAGGGATAGGTGATCGGCTTTCCGGTGTAGGCATCGTCGCGCGGGAGGATCAGCCGCTCGGGCATGAGCACGTTCCGCGGATTGATGCCGAAACGCCCGCGATCTTCCCTCGCGATCGCCCCCCGAGAACCGCCGGTCCCGGACGAGCCCAAGAGCAGGCAGCTCAGGCGTGGCGGGTCAGGATCGCCGACCTTCAGCGATCCGACGTAGCAAGGGCTTCCGGTCGGCTCGCCGGCATCGAAGTCCTCTTGGCCCACGCCCACCGCATGCGCGCCCAAACCGTAGTGCCCGGCCGGCAGGCGGCCCGGCACCACGAAGCGGATGCGCTGGGTAATGCTCGCCACCCGGCCCTCGACCTGCCACGCGCCGGGGTCCTCGACGTGCCAAGGCGCGGGTATTCCCGGCCCGGCCGGCTCGAATTGCATCCCCCTTCCCGGCCCTCGATGTCCGAGAAGCTCGTTGTGCGTCTCGATCGGCAGCCCGGTTGGGGTGAGCACATGGCTTACGGACGTCCGGTGGTGGGGCCGCTGGTGGCCGTGCCGGTCGAACAACTGGTGGAGGCTCAGATGGATCACCGGCGGCTCGCGCGCGGCCTCTATGGCAGCGGCGGGCGAGTCGAACCGGGCCTGTAACCGGACCTCCAGATCAGCTGAGTTGCCAGGGACGACCGTCGTCGGGGAGAGGCGTGCGCGGCCGAAGAGCCGAACCTCGCGCCCGGCCCGCTTCACGAAGCCGCGCCAATCGCCGCGGCCGTCGCCTTGCACCAGTAGGATCGTCCCCGGCGAGGAACTGAAGTGGCTCCCCAGGGCGCTGCGGACGATCTCAGGGAACTCCCTGGGCAGGTCGGGCAGGTCGGGCATGTCGGAGAGCGAGACGGCACGCTTGGATTTCATCCACTCGCGAATGTGCGGCGGCACGCCCTGGGTCTCCGCCAACTCCGCCAGGGCCGGTATCACGGTGTTGATCTGGAGCCACGATCCCGGCGGTGCGAACAACTCGGCCCGGAAGGAGCCGTCCGCCAACACCGGCACCAAGGCGTGGTCGCCGCTACGGAGGTTGACGATGCGGGCCAGCTTTGCCCGGGGATCGGCCGCCGCACCCGGAGCCCCCACCACCTCCGCCTGGCCTTCCGATGTGGGCACGACGGTGATCCGCGCCGGGTCGGGCGCGACCTCGATCCGCGGCAGTCGCCGGGCGCGCCAGTTCCCCAGACGCAACTGGCGCACTTCCCCTTGAAGCTCGCGGACCTCGCCGTGAACCTCTTCGATTTCCCGGAGAAGCCCGTTGAGCTGACGCTCGGCGGCGAGCCGGCTTGGCGGCCAAACCAGCCAGAGGAAGACCAACAGCCATGCGCCGATGTTGGGACCGCGACTGCGCATCGTTGCCTACCGTCCAAGCCAAACGCCGTGAAGCCCAACGTGATCAGGCCGCGGCCGCTGTTCGCGACTGACCTGATTGCAAGCCGTAGCCCCCGTCAGCGCGACCGCCGCAGGCGGCTCGATCTTGACCCCAAACTACTACCCAAGTAATACTACCACGGTAGTCCGATCGCCGTCAAGGGTCGAGGGTCCAGGCCAGCAGTTCCGCAACTGGGGATTGGTGGGGGTAGCCCGGGAAGAAAGACGCCCGGAAAATCGGGTCTGTAGCATCATTACCGGGCATTTATGCGGCTGCTCGCCTGCGGGCGCGGTGCAGCACTTGCGTGGTCAGATCGCGCGGCACGGTTGGTTCCTCGCGTTCCATGTCCAGAGCAATCCGCGAAGAGATGTGCGACCTGGTGCGAACACGATACACCGTCTTTTGCATCTTGCGGTGACGGCGGTTCCCGCGTTCCACCGCATGGGATGTGGAAGGAAGGCGTTTATCATCCAAGAAGGTCAGCGCCTTCTCCAAGTTGGGGGAGAACCGCGTTTGCAGCCTCTTGCCGATCCATGTGAATCGCCGGACACGACGCCGCAACCGGGCGAGTTTCTCCAACGCGGTGTCGCT
>DYLT01000170.1 GCA_020721945.1 Blastopirellula marina | reverse complement strand
AGGGCGCCGAGGTCGGGTTCATGCGGAACATCCAGAAGGCCGCGGCCAAGGAGCAGTATTGGCGCGCGGCCGCGTGGGCCCTGGAGCGGATCAACCCCGACGACTTCGCCGCGCGCCGGCCCGACGCGTTGACCCTCGACCAGGTCACAAGCCTGTTGGTGCAGTTGTCCGAGATCCTCGCCGACGAGGTGCCCGCGGCCAGGCACCGCAAGGCGGTCCTGCGCCGGATCGAGTCGCTGATCGCCCAACTCCAGAACCGCGGGAGGACGGCTGCCGATGGCGCGTCCTGAGGCGTTCTTCGACGGCGCGGGTCCGGCGTGGCTGGCCTTGGCGCTGGAGCGCCTTCGCCAACGGCTGGCCGGCCTGCACGGCCGGGCGCGGCGCCAAGCGGCGGGGACCGCGGCGTTGGGCCTGCTCGAGTGGGGCCGGCGTTACCTGCCCGGCCACTTCACCCAGCCGCCCTCGGACATGCACCGCTGGCTGGCTGCCCAATTGGACCAGATGCCCAAGCGCCGCGGCATGAAGGTGAACCTCGTGGGGCCAAGGGGTGGGGCCAAGTCGACGCTCGGCACGCTCGCCTTCCCGCTCCGCGCGGCCCTGGAGCGCACCGAGCCTTATCTGTGGATCGTCTCCGACACGAAGCACCAGGCGCAGGCCCACCTCGAAAACCTCAAGGCCGAGCTGCTCGATAACCCGCGCCTGGCCCAAGACTATCCCGAGGCCACGGGCCGCGGCCCCGTGTGGCGTTCGGGCGCGATCGTGCTGCGCAACGGCGTGGCGATCGAGGCGTTTGGCACGGGGCAGCGGATCCGCGGGCGGCGCCGCCGTGCCGAGCGGCCCTCGCTCATCGTGTGCGACGACCTCCAGAACGACGGCCACATCGAGTCGGCCCCGATGCGCCAGCGCTCGCGCGAGTGGTTCCACGGAACACTCTTGAAGGCCGGCACGCCGCGCACCAACGTCCTGAACCTGGCCACGGCCCTGCACCGCGAGGCCCTGGCGATGCAGCTCCACGACACGCCTGGCTGGGTCTCGCGCATTTTCCGGGCGATCGCGCGTTGGCCCGAAAACCTCGCCCTGTGGGAGGATTGGGAAGCCATCTACGCCGATGTCGAGAACCCCCGCGCCGCCGAGGCGGCCTGGCAATTCTACACCGACCGGCGTGCGGCCATGGATGCCGGGGCGGTCGTGCTCTGGCCCGAGGTCGAGGACCTCTACACGCTGATGCGGATGCGCGTCGAGAGCGGGCGCGCCGCATTCGAGCGCGAGAAGCAGAACGCGCCGGTCAACCCCGAGTGGTGCGAGTGGCCCGAATCGTATTTCGACGCGTCGATCTGGTTCGACCAGTGGCCGCGCGACCTCGCCGTGCGCACGCTGGCCCTCGACCCGAGCAAGGGAACCGACGCGCGGCGAGGCGACTATTCGGCGTTCGTCCTGCTGGGGGTGGACGGGCGGGGGATGGTCTACGTCGAGGCCGACCTGGCGCGGCGTCCCATCGCGCAGATCGTGGCCGACGGCGCCGCGCTGGTCGAGCGGTTTCGGCCCGACGCCTTCGGCGTCGAGGTGAACCAGTTCCAGGAACTGCTGGCCGCCGAGTTCGAGGCCGAGTTCCAGCGCCGGGGACTCTTGGGGGTGCGGCCTTGGCCCTTGGACAACCGGGTCAACAAGCTCGTGCGGATCCGGCGGCTCGGGCCGCTGCTTTCGGGGCGGCGCATGCGGTTCAAGGCCGGCTCGGGCTCGACCCGATTGCTGGTCGAACAGCTCCGGCAGTTCCCCGTGGCCGACCACGACGACGGCCCCGACGCCCTCGAAATGGCCGCACGCCTGGCCGGCGACCTGTTGGCCGGCACCGACGACGGCCTCGGCGCCCGGCTGCCGGAGGCATGAACGGCGCCCAGACCCGACCTCCGAATCCCGAAGTGCTCTCGACCTACCACGCTCTTTACGCGAAAGGCATTCCCATGAGCCTCGACCTGTGTGCCTTGCTCGAAGCGTTCGACGACCTCTACGACCGCCTCGTGGATCCGGCCGACGCCTTGGAGGATCCGGGCGAGACGCGCTGGACGCCGCTTGGCGGCTCGGGTCGCGCCGCGGGAACGTCGGCCGTGCCCTACGCCACCGAGGCGCAGCTTTGCGCGATCCGCGACCAGTGCCGGGCCCTGGCAGCCGCCAACGAGTTCGCCATCAACGGCCACGAGAACCGCATTTCGTTCATCGTCGGCACCGGCCACACGTACCGCGTAACGGCGAAACCGGGGGTCACCGACGGCGCGATCGAGCGGCTGGCCCTCGAGACGCAGGGCGTCCTGGACGACTTCGTGCGCGCGAACCATTGGCGGCGCCGGCAGCAGGAGATCGTGCGCCGCCGCGACCGCGACGGCGAGGCCTTCTTGCGGTTCTTCGCCGGCCACGACGGCACGACGCGCGTCCGCTTCGTCGAGCCCGACCAAATCGCGACGCCGCCCGAGCGGGCCGCCGACCCGGCCGCACGCTTCGGCATCCAGACCGATCCCGACGATGTCGAGACCGTGCTCGGCTACTGGATCGATGGGCGCTGGGTCGAGGCCGACGAAATCCAGCACCGCAAGGCGAACGTCGACGCGAATGTCAAGCGTGGGCTGCCGCTGTACTACCCGGTGCGCAAGAACCTCCAGCGGGCCGAAAAGCTGTTGCGGAACATGAGCGCGGTGGCGGGCATCCAATCGGCGATTGCCATGATCCGGCGTCATGCGGGCGGGACGCGGTCGGGCGTGCAGCAACTGGTCCACGGCCAGGCCGACGCGGCCGTGGCCAGCGCCACAACGGGCCGGACGAACTACCTGCGGCGCTACCTGCCCGGCACCATCCTCGACACCTTTGCCGGCACCGAGTACGAGTTCCCGGCGGCCGGAATCGACGCGGCGCGGTACGTCGCGGTGCTCCAGGCCGAGTTGCGGGCCATTGCCAGCCGGCTGGTGATGCCCGAGTTCATGCTCACCAGCGACGCCTCGAACGCCAATTACGCCTCGACCATGGTCGCGGAGGGGCCCGCGGTGCGCATGTTCCAGCGCTTGCAGCACGAGATGATCGAGGAAGACACCGAGGTCATGTGGCGCGCCGTGCGCAACGCGGTGGCGGCCGGGCGACTGCCGGGCGAGGCGCTCGAGACGCTCTCGATCGACGGGCAGGCCCCGACGCTGGCCGTGCGCGATCGGCTGCGCGAGGCGCAGGCCGACCGCATTCTCGTCGCGTGCGGCGCGATGTCGGTCGAGACGATGGCGGCGCGGCACGGGCTCGATGCGCGGCGCGAGGCGCGGCGGGCGGGGCTGGCTCAGAACGGTAGTTGAACAAATGTACATATTCTGGTAGAATGGCCCCCATGCGATCGACACGAACCACCACGGCCAACGAGCTGCGCAAGGCGCTGTTGGACCGGGCCGTGCGCGAGATCCTCGCGGTGGCCGCCCAACCCGGGTTCTACGGCAACGTCAGCGTCGAACTCGCGGTCCAAGACGGCGTCATCCAGCACGTGCGCCAGAAGGTCGATCGGATCGAACGATGACCGTCCCACCAAAACCTGGAAGACCATGCACGGGGCCAACAAAAGAGGGCAAGGAAACGCCATCGCCCTCGCGCTCGAATGGGCCCGATGGAAACGGCGACCAAGGTCTCGCCCCCGTCACGTGTTGTTTACGGTAGTTTTCGTCGAACCCAAGGGCGCGTTGCCGGTTGGGGTTCGATCCGACGGCCCCCCTGATGGTTTTCCAGGCCCGAAGGAGCAGTTCTTATGCACGAAACGCTTTGCGAATTCGCCGACTCCCGGGGCGTGGCGGTCCGCGTGGACCGGCCGGCGGGAATCTTGCGCGGCGTGAAGATCCTCGGTCTGGAGTCGCGCAACGGACGCACCTACCTGCCCGAGGCCCTGGCCCAGGCCGCCGCGCTGTACGAAGGGGCCAAGGTCAACGTGAACCATCCCAAGGGCGGCCCCCACGCCCCGCGCGACTACCAGGACCGCATCGGCGTGATCCGCAACGTGGCGGCGCGGGCGGACGGCCTGTTCGCCGACTTCCACTACAACCCCAAGCACGCCCTGGCCGAACAGCTTCTCTGGGACGCCGAGCACGCACCCGAGAACGTCGGGTTTTCGCACCATGTCGAGGCCCGCACCGCGCGCGCCGGCGACCGGGTGACCGTCGAGGCGATCCTCCGTGTCCAGAGCGTGGACCTCGTGGCCGATCCGGCCACCACGCGCGGCCTGTTCGAGGCCGAAGCCGCATCCCGCGACCAGGGCGCCGAAATCGAGCGGCTGCGCGTGCGCCTCGCGCAGGCGCACCGCCCGCCTCACCCGACCCCGGTCCCGAGAACAGCAGCAGACGCTCGGCCTTTCGGTGACCGACGCGAAGACGTTTGCCGAGGCGATCACGCGATAGGCTCGAACGACGCAAGATGGACCCACCGCGGCGCGCCCGCGCATTCCAACAGGCGGCCGACCGCAAACCACCGGCTGCAAACCCCCACGAACCAACCCCAAGGACCCTCCCATGACCGACCGAATGCGTTGGCGTTACGGCGACACGAACCCCGTGGTCGCGGCGGTCGATAGCGCGACCGAAATCGAGATCGGCGACCTGGTGCTCCTCGATACCGACGACGCCAAGCCCGCCTCGTGGCAGGCCGACCAGGGAAGCGAGTCGGCCAACCAGGTGCTTTTCGCGCAGAAGTTCCTGGGCGTGGCCATGCAGCGCAGCCGTCCGGGCGATACCGATCCGATCCGGGTGGCGACGACCGGCGTGTTCGAGTTCGACTGCCCCAGCGACACGTTCGAACTGGGCGATCTGGTCGGCGGCGACGAGAACGCCGGCGGCACCGCGCTGTTGGACCAGCAGGTGTCGAAGGTCACGCAGACGCAGAACGCCATCGGCCGCGTCGCGCGGCGGTCCCCGACGGCGACCACCACCGTGCTGGTCGATATCCGCTCGACCGTGATGACCGGCGGCGTGTAGCGCCGGCGCGATCCCCGATCCCACGTCCCTACCGAGAGGAGCTCCACGTGACCACGATCCACTACCGCGAACTGCGACGGCGATACCAGCTCGATGGGCCCGAGCCCACGGTCAAGCACCTTTCCGAGGCGTTACGCCAGGGGCACCTCAAGCCCGAGGACTTCAGTCTGCGCGATCTGGCCGAGGGATTGATTCCCGACGGCCACGCCTGGGTGCGCCTGCTCGATCCGCGCCAAAGCGGCGCGTGCGTGCTCGAGTCGAGCGAAGGGGTCGATGTGACCGCATTTCTCAACGTGACGGGTCAGGTGATCTACGCGAAAATTCTCGAGGCTTACACGCAGGAAGCGTTTGTCCTCTCGCGCCTGGTCGACACCGTGCCGACGCGCCTCGACGGCGAGAAGATCCCGGGGGTCGGCCGCATCAAGGACGAGGCGACGGAGGTCGCGCCCGGCATGCCTTACCCGCACGTCGGCTTCGGCGAGGACTACATCGAGACTCCCTCGACGGCGAAGCACGGCCTGATCGTGCCCGTCACGCGCGAGGCGATCTTCTTCGACCGCACGAACCTCGTGCTCGCCCGCGCCGCCGAGGTGGGCGAGGTCCTCGGGTTGAACAAGGAAAAGCGACTGATCGACCTCGTGATCGGCGCCACGAACACGTACAAGTACCAGGGCACCAGCTACAACACGTACTACGCCTCGGGATCGGGCGGGCCGTGGGTCAACGAGCTGGCCGGCAACGAGCTGGTCGATTGGACCGACGTCGACGCGGCCGAGCAGCTCTTCGCCGAGATGTCGGACCCGACCACGGGCGAGCCGATCCTGGTGCGCCCCAACACCGTGCTGGTCATGCCCGCCTACCGCCACGCGGCCAACCGCGTGTTCCACGCCACCGAGATCCAGTACACCCCGGCCGGCGCGCCGACCGCGACCAGCGCGGCCAATCCGCTTGCGAGCTACCGGGTCGTGGATAGCCGGCTGGCGTACCGGCGGATCGTGGCCACGGGCGTCTCGGCCGCCGAGGCGCGCACGTGGTGGTTTTTGGGCGATTTCCGGCGCGCGTTCGCCTACATGGAGAACTGGCCGATCACCGTGACCCAGTCGCCCTTGGGAAGCGAGGCCGACTTCAACCAGGACGTGGTCGTTCGGTTCAAGGCGTCGGAACGGGGCGCGGCGGCGGTGCTCAATCCCCGCTGCATGGTCAAGTGCACGGGGGCGTAAGCCATGAGTGATGCCGAGCAGATTCGGGCGATCAAGTCGCAGGCCCTGGCGATGCTGGCCGAGTTGACCGCCCATCCGAAGCCCACCTACTACCTCGACGGCCAGACCGTGGCCTGGAACGAGTACCTGGGCCGGCTCCAGGCCACGATCGACTGGTGCGACCGCAAGCTGGCCAGCGAGGAACCGTTCGAGATTTGCAGCCAGGGGATCACGTGATGTTCGACCCCAGCGACGACTTCCCCGACGTGATCGACGGCCTGGAGGCGGTGACGCTGGTGCGCGCCGATGGGTCGCCCGGCGTCGCCGTGCCCAGTGCCTTGCGCCTGGCCACGCGAAGCCGCGAAGCGGCTCCCTGCGCGGGGCACTATGCAACCAGCGACGTGGTCTGGAACTTGCCCGGGGCGCAACTGCCCGACGGCCCGCGACTGGGCGACACGATCGTCGACGCGTCGGGCCAGCGGTGGACGGTCCTCGAGGTCCAACGCGCCGCGCGCGGCACCCGCTGGCGCTGCGCGGCGCGCCATCTGGCGATTGCCGGGGGCCTGGATGCCGCCATCGACATCGAACAGGCGACGCTCGCGAAAGGAGAAAGCGGGGTCGACGTGCCGACCTGGACCGTGTGGCGCGCGGGCGTGCCGGCGCGGATCCAACCGATCCGAACTCACACGCTCACGGCCGAAGGCCGGCAACTTGCCGCCACCTGCGTGACGATCTACCTGGCCGAGGACGTGGGCGTGGACCCCACGCACCGCATCCGCGGCCCGGACGGACGGATCTACACGATCCAGGCGGTGCGCAAGGCGTCGCGGGCCGACGCCCTCGTGGAAATCGACGCGGTGCGCCGCGAATGACCGCCGCATCGCCCACACGCCCAACGGGGACCTCGCCCTTGTCGTGGGCTTCGCCGCAAAGCAGGAGGCGGTCCCCGCGAACGGTTACGTCTACTGGGTACTGCGAAGCGCCATGACCCTCGAAGCCGCGATCCACGCGCGCTGGGCCGCCGAGGCGGACCTGTGCGCCGTATTGCCAGTCGAGCACTTCAAGACGGGCCTCGTCCGCGGCGCCGGGGTGCCTTGCGCGCGTCTGGTGCGCAAGGCATGCCGCGCCGCGCTTTGGACCAACGCCGCCGCGACGTTCGACGAGGTCGCGCTGGAGTTCCACGTCTGGCACGACGACTACGACGCGGGCCGGACGATCGCCGATGCGGTGGCGGCCGCCTTCGACCGCACCCGCTTCGACGTCTCGCCCACCGAACGCGTCCTTGACCTCCTCCGCACGTCGGATCGCGTCCAACAACAAAGCGACGGCCTCTGGCAGTTCATCCTCGGGTTCGTCGCCCAAGTCTACCGTACCAGGAGCTGAAGCGATGACCACGACCTTGCGAAGCAGCATCCGTGTCGAGTTGGGCTGGACCTGGCGCGACCAGGCGTCCGGCCTGTTGTTCACCGACAGCAACCGCCTGGCCTATGGCGAGGACCTTCCCGACGGGGCCGGCGATGGCCAGTGCGACGCGGTCTACCACGCCTTCGACCAGACGTTGGCCGCAGGGCAGGCCGTCGAGCTGGCCTTGGATGCCCTGCCGCAGACGATGTTCGGCGGCACGATCACGGTGCGTCTGGCCAACGTGAAGGCGATGCTGTTGGTCAACCGGAGCGCCGTGGGGCACGTGGTGGTGGGCGGAGCGACGAGCGCCCAATGGCTGGGGCCCTTCGGCATGTTCGGCGATACGGTCAAGGTCGGCGCCCACAACCCCCTGTTGGCCGCCAACCGCGGCGACGGCTGGCCTGTCGAGCCGGGCGCGAACCGGCTGCGGATCGAAGCCGTCGGTGGCGACGCGGTGTACGACCTGGTGCTGTTGGGGACCTCGGGCGAGAGCGGTTCGTCGTCCTCGTCGTCTTCCTCATCCTCGTCGTCCACCAGTCCACCGACCTCGTCGTCCTCGTCGTCGTCTTCCTCATCGTCTGCTCCGTCGTCGTCTTCGTCGTCGTCTTCGTCAGGAGCATAATCCGATCGGCTAAGGCCGCCAGCCGCCCTCGTCCCCAGCGCCGCTCCCGCAAGCGGGGGGGCCTTTTCCACGACCCGATCTTCCCGTTCCCATCCCCAAACCCCCGTTGCTTCCCCCATGGCTGTCCCATTCCAAGAGCTGGCCGGCTCACCGGTGGAGCAGTACACGCTCGACGGTTTTCGCGCGCGGCGGCAATTTCTCGTCGCGTGGGGCGATCGCGACGCCTTTGCCCGGGAACTCCTGGGCACGGCGGCCGAGCACGGGGGCAGCGTGTGGCTCCATTACCCGGGCAAGCCGACCGTCGTGGCCGTGAGCCTCCGCTACGAGCCCTTGGACCCGCGCGGCCTGGAGGTGCAAACGCTGGCCGACCTGACCGAGGGCCTCAACGGCTACAGCGGCTCGTTTGCCAAGGCCACGGTCGAGTACCGCACGGTCAACACGCAAGACCGCGACGACGGCCCGCAAGCCGAGTCCGGCACCCACCTGACCTACCGCATGGAGTGCGTGGTGGAACGCGAGAGGCTGCTGCCCGGCGGATGGACCTGGGCCGACACGGGGCAGGCCGTTCCGAACGAGTTGGAGGTTTGGCGCGCGGTCCCGATGACGGACCACCTACTGACCTGGCATCAGGTGCTCAACCCGCCGTGGGACGCCATCCGCGCGCTCCAAGGGAAGCTGAATGCCCGTGAGTTCCTCGGATGCCCGGCCGGCACCGTGTTGTTCCTCGGGGCCGAGGCGAACAAGCTTTACCGCGGCGGGTTCGAGACCGAGCCGTCGGCCTTTTGCTGGCGGATTCGGTACGTATTTCGCGAGCGGGCCGTCAAGCACGCCGGAGCCGTGCATGGCTGGAACCACGCCTGGCGCGACCAACCCGCGGGCTGGGCCGAGCTGACGGCCGGCGCAAACCGCCTCTACGAGTCCGCCGATCTGGCGGCGCTATTCCAAACTTGAAGCGACCGAGAAACTCCGCACGGAAGTGCGGAAGTGGACGGGCCGTGGCCGGAGGCGGTCACACCCGGGCGGTCGAGGCCGACGTGCGGGAATGGGTCCTCGCGGGAGCTTTGATCCAGGTCGACAAGACCCACAATTCGACGCGGCGGTATGGCGGTTCCGTGGCCACCAGGACGTGTACGCCCTCGACATCGAGCACCTGGCAGTCGATCCACTCGTCACTGGGCATGGCCGAACCGATGAACGGCGCTAGATTGACCTTGACCCGATCGCCCTTGGAGACCTGCATAAGCACCTCTCCTGCCAATTGGGTTGATTGCCCCAACACCGCGAATCGGCGGGAAGCAAGAAGACCTGCGGCCACTCGCCCGACCGGAGAGGACTTCCGTGTCGTTATCGGTTCCTTCGACGTTCATTGTTAGACCAAGATAAGCGGTCGTTCAACCCCCCGCGAAGCCGTGGCCTGACCCACTGGTGCATCCAGAGAGGGGGTCTCGGAGGGGATGGGCGGAATGAGGAAGCAGGATGGATGCTGCATCTGTTTCCCTGTCTACGCAAACCGCGCGAGTTGCCTTCTTGGCAGATTTTTTTGACAGACCCAGCAATTCGACCTACGGTTTCTGTTAGGCGAATCCTAGGTTGATAACGCGTCGATCCCAGGCCGGTTTGCACCGGCGCTCGTCCATGGGATCGGCCAAGGTACATCGAGACGATCGTGAGGAGGGGGGTCGCCGGTTGGTCGGGGGTTGCCCCGGCCGGCTGCCCGCCGCCCGCGTGGTTCTCCTGGCGAGGATCTTCACGATGAGAAGTTTCATGGGTCGTGGTTTGCGCGGGGGCTGGTGGTTGGGTCTGTGGGCGTGGGCCCTGGTGCTGGGTGGGGCGTCGGTGCTGTGGGCGCAAGCGCCATCGCCGGTGGTGGTGCGCGTCGAAGAGGACTGGGAGATGCTCGTCGCCACGCCAGACCCCGACAGCGCTGGCCCCCAGGTGACGTGCGTGATCTCGCCGACGGGCAGTCTGGACGGCGTCTACGCGGCGTTCGAGTTGAACCAGCGGAGCCTGCCGTCGTTTCATCCGGGCGGCCTCCAGCTCCAGTTGTGGAGCGGGGATGGGCCCATCGTCCAAACGCAGGGGCCTTCGGCGGCCGTGATGTCCACGGCGGGCGAAACCGTGCGTTGGACCCAGGTGATGCGCATCGTCGACGGCGCCGTCGTGTTCGAGGTCGTCAACGGCAGTTCGGCGACCTGGGGCGCCTTCGGCGGCCAGGGATACCTCAAACTCCTCATCCCGGCGGGACTGGAAAATTTGAACGCATACCATCCCGAGGTCTCGGTCGAGCATTCGGGGATCGGGTTCGCCGGCAACCGCGTCCAGTCGCTCGTGCTGAAGCGCGTGCGTTACCAGCTTTCGACGGGCGAGGTGATCGAGGACGGCGCCGCCCGCGTGGTCCATACCCTCCCGTAAGTCCCGCGCATTGCGCCTGGAAGTACGTGGGTGCCACTGCGTCCGCGCACGGGGCGGCAACTCACCGCGATGCCGCAAGTCCGCACCGCAGTGGCACACGGAAGGAAGGAATGACCATCATGTCGAACCACACTCGCCATCTCCGACGTTCCGGCAACGTCATCGTGACGACCCTGTTCATGCTGTTCTCCCTCCTGGTGATCACGGCCTTGGCCGTCGATTTGGGCTACGTGCAGGTGGTCGCCACCCAATTGCAGCGCACCGCCGACGCCGCCGCCATCGCCGGCGCGTGGAGGCTCCTCGACGAAAAAGGGCCCGAGAACCTGACCATCGACAGCGCGGCGATCCGCAGCACGGCGGGACAATTCGCCGGGCTCAACGAGGTACTCAACGCCCCGCCGGCGCTGGCCACCGAAGACACCACGATCGGCCGCATGAGTTATCCCTTCCATCAATCGGTGCTGACGACCTACGATCAGCCGAGCCAATTCAATGCGGTCAAGATCCGCGTGCGGCGGACCGACCAGCAGAACGGGCCGGTCGGGCTGTTCTTCGCCCGCGTCATGGGCATCCACTCGTGCGAACTCGAAGCCGAGGCCACCGCGGCCTTTGTCGACAACTTCGCGGGCTTTCGGAGCCCCGA
>DYLT01000531.1 GCA_020721945.1 Blastopirellula marina | reverse complement strand
AGCGCACCAACCAGGAGCCGTTGCGCATTCTGGTACTGGGACAGGTCAAGGCGGGCAAGTCGAGCCTGATCAACGCCCTGTTCGGCCAGATCCGCGCGGCCGTCGATCTGGTGCCCCGCACGCGCGGCATCGAGCCGTTCGTGTGGGAGCGCGACGGCATTCCGCGGGCCTTGGTGTTCGACACGGCCGGATACGACGACCGCCACGGGGGGGCCAGCCCCTTTCGCCAGGTGAAGGACTACGTGCTCCAGAGCGACGTGGTGATCGTCGTGTGCTCGGCCTGCGACGCCAGCCGCGCGCCCGACCGCCGGCTGCTGGATGACGTGAGGGCGTTCTTCGCGGCGGAGCCCGACCGGGTCGCGCCGCCGGTGGTCGTGGCCTTGACCCACATCGACCAGCTTCGCCCCTTGGCCGAATGGTCGCCCCCCTACGATCTGGCGAACCCGGCCAGCCCGAAGGCCGAGTTGATCCGCGACGCGATGCGGGCCGTCGAGACCGACCTGGGGCTTGCGCCCGGTCAGGTCGTCGTGCCCGTGTGCCTGGCGCCCGACCGCCTCTACAACGTCGAAGAGGGGCTGGCTCCCGCGATCCTCAACGTGATGCCCGAAGCCCATCGCGTCAAATACCTCCGGTGTCTGCGGTCGTTCCACGATGACGACTACTGGCAGCGGATTTGGCGACAGGCGTTGAACTCGGGCCGGGTGTTGCTTCGGGCAGGCGCCCAGTGGATGGGAAAGGGTCGGTGAACGCCTCGGTGCCCAGCCCCCGCGTGCGGGCCGGGCCGGCGCGTCACAGCCCCACGATGCTGTAGCCGGCGTCGACGTGCAGCGTTTCGCCGGTCAATCCGCCCGAAAGGCCGCTGAGCAGGTACAGGCCCGTGCTGCCCAGTTCCTCGAAGGTCACGTTGCGGTTCAGGCAGGACTTGCGCGCGGCATGGTCGCGCATCTGGTCGAAGTCCGAAATGCCTGCCGAGCTGAGCGTGCGCATCGGGCCGGCGCTGATGCAGTTGATGCGCAGCCCGCGGCCTTGGCGCCCGAGATCCCAGGCCAGATAGCGCACGCTGTGCTCCAGCGCCGCCTTGCAAACGCCCATGAGGTTGTAGCCGGGCATGACCTTCTCGCCGCCGAAATAACTGATGGTGACGATCGCTCCCTGGTCGTTCAAGAGGGGCGCCGCGTGCCGGCAGCAGGCCACCAGACTGTACACGCTGATGTCCATGGCCAGGTGCCAGCCCGCGCGGCTTGCTTCGAGGTACGGCCGGCGCAAGTCGTCGGGCGGAGCGAACGCGATCGAGTGGATCAGGAAATCGAAGCGGCCATAGGCGTCGCGCATCGCGCCGAACACCCGGGCGAGGTCGTCGTCCTTCTGCACATCGCACGGCAGGACGACCTTGGGGGCATGCGGCTCGACGAGCCGCTTCACCCGGCGCTCGTTCGAGGGCGTCGGCAAGTGCGTGAAGGCCAGTTCGGCCCCTTCGGCATACAGCGCCTGGCTCATCGCCCACGCGATGCTGCGGTCATTGGCGACGCCCATGACCAGGCCGATCTTCCCGCGAAACAGGTCGTGCATGAGGCAGTGGAGGCGAGGGATTGGGGATTGGGGATTGGGGAGCGCGCCTGGACTACCCGGCGGGGCTTGGACGCTCGCGCCGCCTGACCATCGTAGGCGTTCGGCCTCGAACTGTCTA
>DYLT01000530.1 GCA_020721945.1 Blastopirellula marina | reverse complement strand
TCGTCGAGACTGCCACCCCCGGCGCCATCGAACCGAAGCCCCGGGAACGTGAAGGCCAACGCCTGGTCGTCGCGGTAAAGGAGCGAGCCCACGGCCAGATCGACCTCGACGAGACGGCAGACGTCGTCGAAGAACGACTCGATCTGCTGCCGGGCGCCCGCCCAGTCGCCGATCCGCACCGCGCGGGCCTCGTAGTGCTCGCTCCCAAGCGCGACGGTGAGCACCCGCCACCGCGTCTGCGACTTGAGGTTCAAGCTCTGCCAGTTCACAGCCGGGGACAGCACCAGCCCGGCCGCCGCCGACTTGAAGAGCGCGGCGGCCACGTACGACTGTTCCCACAGCGTGACGTCGTTGTTCGGCAAGCGCGTCTCCGCGAGCGTGGACGCGAGGGCTTGCCGAAGCCACCCCTGCCGTCCGATGGCCGCATCGCGCCACCGCCACCATGGATCGGCATCGGGTGGCGGTGCGCTCCCGAGGCTGCGAAGCTCGTCGAGCAACCCACCGATGCGAGCGATGAGCCGCGTCCACCCGCCAGGTCCAAGGATGTCCGGAGGTCTCACCAGCAGGTTTCGGACAGGGTGCCCGAACGCCGTCGCGAGCCACATGTGCGTCGCGTCCTGGCGCAGGTACTCGACGGTCCCCTGCGGGTACGACTGCTTCTCGATGCCGGATGCCATCGCGTGGCCGGCCTGGAGCAGGCCGACGACATTCGGTCTCGATGGGCCATCGTCGTACCGCTTGAGGAACTCGGTCAGCGTCGTCGGCCAGGCCCAGGTTGGCGAAGGATACGCGGAGCTGAGCCAGGCGAAGCGCGCGCTCCAGTCGGGGTCGAGCTGATTGTGCCACGTCTTCTCGTCGTACGAGATCCCCAGCGAGCCATGCCGGCGCAGGAAGTCAGGATGCGCCTTGCCGGTCATGTGGAGCCAGCCGATGCTCTCGCACGCAAGAAGGAGCGGCCGGTGGTCGCGCAGCGTCTGAAGCATCTGCGCGCTGGTCTGCGCGGTCATGCCGGACCTCCCGCAGCGCCCACGAGCTAAGGCAACGCGACCTTCAGGTCTTCGATCCCGCCCTTCGTGGAACCGCTCCTGGACCGGAGCTCGCCACCGAGGATCTCGGCGAGCCCCCAGCCAGCCGTCCGCTTCGCGGAGAAGCCATACACAGTCACCAGCTTCTTGGTGGCGTCGAGCAGCCGGCTCAGCGCGTGCGCGGCGTGCACGCGTTGCCGCACCGCCTGCCCCGGCGTGGGCGCGTACAGCAGGTGCAGGCATGCCCGCCGGCCCACCGGTACGACCTCGTAGTAGATCGGCTGCGTCCCGGCCCGCCGGGAGCGATCGTGCGGATTGATAACCTCGAAGCCGACCTTGTCGAACCACGTCGGAAAGCAGTGGAGCGCGCCCCGAGAAAAGTCCTCGCCCTCGCCCTTGGCGTTCCCGAACAGGTGGACGACCCACGGGGGATCCGCCCAGCCATCCATCTTACCCTCGTGCCCGGCGAGGTGATCGAGCAGCCCGCACTCCATCCGGCAGCTCCAGCGCAAGAGCCCCTTCCAGCTCGCCGCTGACATGAAAGGGACGCCGAAGATCCGGTCTTTCCGCACGGGATTGTCAAGCACGTGCAGCGGGCGATCGTCCTTGGAGTACCACGGGGTCTTGAGCTCGAAGGTGATCTTGATCGAGACCCAACCGGGAAGCAGGT
>DYLT01000169.1 GCA_020721945.1 Blastopirellula marina | reverse complement strand
CCAGGGAAAATTGGCCTCTACGGTTTTGCCTTGATCTTTGGCCTGCTCCTGCTGCCCCTCGGCGGCTGCGCGGAGGACGGGGGTCCCTGCGCGCCCTTCGAGGGCGAGCCGGCGCCGATCCCTCTGCCGAAGTGAACGGCCAACCCTGGCTTGGACCGCCGCCGGGCGGTAGACTGCGGGCCTGGACCCTGCTTTCCCTCATGGCCCCGAGGCCGGGAACAGGCCCTTGGGTCCGAACCACGACGGAGGCCGATTGCGGTTCGATATGTGCGCTCGAGGGTGGCTTGCCATGGGGATTGCGTTGGGGCTGTGGGGTGGCTTGGCCGCGGGCACGGCTGGGGACGAGCCGACTCCCGAGCGGGGGCCGAAACCCCCGACGGAATCGCGGTGGAAACTGCTCTTCTCGGGCCCGCAGGACGTGGCCGACGTGTGGGGATCGCTGCACTTCGGCGTGACGCCCGTGCGCCTGCTCGGCCAGTGCGAGGCGACGGGGGGGACCGTGGTGGGCGGCTTTCCGCTTCCCGATGGCGCCTGGGAGGTCTATGCCCAGCAGATGACCGAGATCCGCCGCGGCAACGAGCCGTACGACCGGGTGACCTCCTGGAAACTGCTCCGCGGCACGACGCGCGATGGAGTGAAGGTCCAAGCGTGGAAGACGGTCTTCGAGCCGAAACCGGCGGCATGGACGGACCATTGCGCGATGGCCTTCCGCCCCGAGGCCAACGAGTATCTGCTGCTGAAACTCAAGACCGACCGCAGCGGCTTCGCCTACACGGCCTTTTTCAGCCTTGACGGGAACGCGTGGCGGGAACACCCAGACAACCCGCTGTTCTACGACGGTGATGCGATGAGCCTGTTCTGGAGCCCGGTCTTGCGGCGCTTCGTGTGCGTCAGCAAGAGCCTCCAGCCGTACCGTAAGCGCATCGTCGACCACGGCGGCCCGACGCCCGCACTGGGCGATGATTCGTTGCGCGACCGGCGGGTGCTGATGATGCGATCGAGTGCCGACGGGCGCCACTGGGAGCCTGCGGTATCGCTGGCCGACGTGTGGAACCGCCACGGGCGCAAGCAAGCGATCCCCTCGGAGTTCCTCACCGTGCCCGACGCCGACGATCCGCCAGACCTCGAGTTCTATAGCGGCAACGCCTTCTGGTATCACGACCGCGCGTACATGATGGTGCTGAACTATGCGGCCAGTCCGCTGGCGCGGGGTAAGCACGGGCCGCACCTGGACAACGAATGGTGGACCAGCCGCGACGGCCTGCACTGGAAGCGCCCGGCGCGCGGGGTCAACGCGCTGGAGGCGTTCCCGCAAGTTCCGCGCCTCGAAACCCATCCGCTGATCGTCGGCGGCAGCATCTTGTTCCTGCGTGGCCCCATGGTGCTGGGATTGCCGGAGGATCGGATCAGCTACGTGGGCGCGCGGGCCAACGCCGAGTTTTCGACTCGGCCGTTCGAGGCGCCGCGGGCGGATCTCTTGCTGAACGTCGCGTCGCCCGCCCCCGATCGCCCGTTCGCCAAGGACCAGGCCTATGTGATGGTCGGGGTCGTCGACCGTAGCGGCCGGACGATTCCGGGCTTCGAGCCGGACCGTTGCGTCCTGCGCCACGAAGACCGTCGCGATGTGCCGCTGCGATGGGGCGACGCCTCGGTGCGTCAACTCGCCGGAAAGACGATCCGGCTCCGGTTCTTTCTCCGCAGCGCGAACCTCTATGCGGTGACGGCCTCGTCGCCGTGATGGCCTGCCAGGCGCGTGGCGGCCTGCGCCGATCCGCGGTATCCTGATGGCGGTTCGTTGGGGCAGCCTGCCAGGACCTGGGAAGCCATGCGTTGGGCGAAGATCCAAGAGCAAGAAAACGCAACACGGAGAACAAGTGCGATGCGGCGGTCTGCTGGTTCATGGCTCGCGGCGATGGTCGCCGCGGCGCTGGGGAACGTGGGGGCCTGGCCGACGGTCCTTGCGGCCGAGTCGGTCCATCAGGATCTTCCCCGCTTCCTGCCCAACGGCGGCAACAGCGTGTACCAGGCCAAGGGGCTGTTGCGCCAATGGCCGCCCGAGGGCCCCAAGGAGCTGTGGCGCGTCGAGGTCGGGTGGGGGAAAAGCGCGGTGGTCGAAGTCGGCGGCACGGCGTATACGGCGGCCGAGACCGACGGCAAACAGTGGGCCTTGGCGCTGGATCCCGCCACCGGCGCTACCCGCTGGAAACGGCTCTTGCTGCCGAAAGAGAACCGCCATTTCGAGCGGGGGCCGGTCACGTCGCCGGTCGTGGACGGCGACCGCGTCTACTACATCCCCTATGCGATTCAAGGCTCCGATGTGTGGGAGATGCGGTGCCCGATCATCTGCCTGAAAACCGACGGCAGCGAGCTGTGGCGTGCCGACCAGACGTTTTGGGGCACCGAGGCCTCAACCCCGCTGGTGGTGGGCGAGACGCTCTACGTCGGCGCCGACAACCCCGATCGGGTCGTGCTGGTGGCGTTGGACAAGAGGACCGGGTCCCTTCGGTGGTCGGTGAAGATCCCCTCGGACAAAGAGCGCGAACTGGGCGCGCCCGCCTCGCTGACCTATCAGGTGGTTGAGGGCGTGCCGCAGGTGATCGTGGCGACCTATGGCACGCGCGAACTGCTGGGGGTCCATGCCGAGCGCGGCGAGATCATGTGGCGCTATCCGTACCCGGCCGACATCATCATCGGGCTGGTCAGCACGCCGGTCGCCGTGGGCTCCTGTCTGTTCGTCAGCGGCGGAGAAGGCAAGAATCGAAACTTCTCCGCTTGTCTTGATATGAAGGCCGCCGACGGAAAGATCAGCTTCCGGCAGCGCTATGTCAGCACCGAATGGCAGACGAACATGTACAACACCGTGGCCATCCACGACGGGTCGGTGTTCGGCTTCGGCGGCGGCGCCAAAATGGGGTTCCTTCATGCGACGAACCTCGAGGATGGCCGCTTGCTGTGGAAAGAAGAGAGCCGGGACTGGACCAAAGACCAGAACCTCGTCGTTGCCGACGGGTTGCTCTTCGCCCTCACCAAGAACGACGAGCTGGTCTTGGCCGAGGCCAGCCGCCAGGGATACCGCGAACGGGGTCGAGTGCGTCGGGGGATCGAGTGGGGCCGGCCGCAACAGCCGACGATTGCCAACGGGCGATTGTATGTGCGCGGTTCGCGTTGGGTCGTCTGTTACCGGATCGCCGAATAGGGCTGGCCACGGCTTGACGGGGGAATCGGCAGGAGCGTCGTCTTGGCCGTTGCCGCCTGTTGGGGCAGCGATGTGTTCGATCGCCGGCGTTGGCGTCGCGGCACGCGAGCCTCCTTCCCCCATGGGGGACGACGCGCCGGTTCCGGCCCGATTTTGCCGATTGGTTTGCCGTGCCCATCGCACAGCCGTGAGGGCTTCCGGAGGAGGGCGGGGGACGTAACGGCGTGGCCGTTTGGCCGTTATTTCCATAGTCCATCCGCCAGCCAGGAGGTGTCGAAGCCATGAAACGGTTCTGCCATTGGATCTTGTGGCTCGTGGCATTGGGGATGCTGGTGCTCCCCACCATCGTGCGGGCTCAAGGGGTGTTGATCGTAGAGGACCCCGCTCAGGTGGTTCGGCTTCCTCGCCCGATCATTATCTATCCCCCCCATCCACCG
Source organism: Blastopirellula marina (assembly GCA_020721945.1). Taxonomy (GTDB): domain Bacteria; phylum Planctomycetota; class Planctomycetia; order Pirellulales; family Thermoguttaceae; genus JANLFZ01. The sequence goes on along the minus strand of DYLT01000169.1, from coordinate 7,722 downwards.
TATCCGCGCCCGCCCATGCCGCGGCCGGTGCCGCCCCCGCCGTCGGCCTACCGAATCCAGGAACTGGAAGTCAATGCCCGACTTGCGGATCAGGTGGCTCAAGTCCAAGTTTCTCAGACGTTTATGAACACAGGGAGCCGACCGTTGGAGGTCTCGTTCGTGTTCCCTCTGCCGTATGACGGGGCGATCGACCGATTGACCCTCATGGTCGACGGGAAGGAGTTTCCCGCCAAGCTCTTGAAGGCCGAGGAGGCCCGGCGGCTTTACGAAGAGATCGTGCGCAAGAACCGAGACCCGGCACTCTTGGAGTGGATGGGCACCGGTTTGTTCAAGACGAGCGTGTTCCCCGTGCCGCCCGGTCAGAAACGGACCGTGGTGCTCCGCTACACGCAGCTTTGCCGGCTCCAGGAGGGGATGACCGACTTCCTCTTCCCGTTGGGTACGGCGAAGTATACGTCAGAGCCGATCGAACGGGTGGCCGTGCGCGTGGCCATCGAGAGCCAGGCCGATCTCAAGAACATCTACAGCCCCACGCACCCCGTCGACATCCAGCGGGCCGATCCGCGGCACGCCGTGGTCAGCCTCACGCTGAAGAACGAAATACCCACGAGCGACTTCCGGCTCTTTTACGACGTCGGCAAGGGCAAGTTGGGCGCGCGCCTGTTGAGCTATCGGCCCGAGCGCGATAGCGATCGCGACGGTTACTTCCTGCTCTTGGCAACGCCCGAGATCAAGGCACCCGACCAGAAGCCCGTCAAGAAGACCGTCGTTTTCGTGGTCGACCGCTCCGGGAGCATGAGTGGCAAGAAGATCGAGCAGGCCAAGGCCGCGCTGAAGTTCGTGCTGGAGAACTTGCGGGAGGGCGATCTGTTCAACGTGATCGCCTACGACAGCGAGGTCGAGGCGTTCCGGCCCGAACTCCAGAAGTTCGACGACCGTTCGCGTCGGGACGCGCTGGGCTTTGTCGAGGGCCTCTACGCTGGCGGAAGCACGAATATCGACGCCGCGCTGAAGTCGGCCCTGGGCCAGCTCCAGGACTCGTCGCGGCCCAACTACGTCTTGTTCCTCACCGACGGCCTGCCCACCACCGGCGTGACGAACGAGATGCAGATCGTCGCGAACGCCAGGCAGGCGAACAAGGTTCGGGCAAGGATCTTCACGTTTGGCGTGGGTTTCGACCTCAATGCCCGGCTGCTGGAACGGCTGGCTCGCGAAAGTCATGGGCAAGGCGAGTACGTGCGCCCGAACGAGGACATCGAGGACCATGTGAGCCGGCTTTACCGGCGGATCGAGGCCCCGGTGCTGACCGACGTGAAGATCGACGTCACGCTCGACGAGCACCGCCCGGAGGCGGGACCGGTCTGGAACCGCGTCTATCCCAAGGGGTCGTTCGATCTCTTCGCCGGCGAACAACTGGTGATCGCCGGGCGGTACAAGACGCCGGGTCAGGCCAAGGTCGTGGTCACCGGCCTGGTCGGCGGGCAGACCCAGCGGTTCGACTTTCCCGCCAGGCTCGTCGATCGTAGCCCCGACGAATCGAACGCCTTCGTCGAGAAGCTCTGGGCCGTGCGCCGCGTGGGCGAGATCCTCGACGAAATCGACCTCCAGGGCAAGAACGACGAACTGGTCAAGGAGCTGGTCGAACTCTCGACCCGGCACGGCATCATCACCCCCTACACCTCGTTCCTGGCCGACGAGACCACCAGCGTGCACGACCTGGCGGCCAACGCCCAGCGCGCCGAGCGCCGGCTTCTGGCGCTCGAGCAGCTCCAGGGCGTCTCGGGGGTGGGCCAGCGCGCGTACCGGGGGGGCCTCCAGCGGGCGGCGGGCGCGTTCGACGCAGGCAAGGCCGCCGCCGATGCGTTCGGAATGCCCGGAATGTCCGCCGCCACCCCAGCCCCCGCACGAGCCGGCGACGGCACGCCGCCGCTGGCCGCCAAGGGCGCGGGAGCCGCCGGATATCCTGGCATGGCCGCCATGCCGGGCGGCATGGGCAGCGGCGGCGCCATCCTCGGCCCCGGCGCCGCCGAGGCCGATCGCGAAATGGCCCAGGCCCCCCAGAATGTCCGCCAGATCGGCAATCGGGCCTTCTTCCGCCGGGGAAACCAGTGGGTCGACTCCACGGTCACCAAGGAGCAAGAGGCCAAGGCCACCCGCATCAAGCAGTTCACCCGTGAGTACTTCGACCTGGCCAAGCGCCACGGCCGATCCCTCTCGCAGTACCTCGCCTTCGACGAGCCCGTGCTGGTCAACCTCGATGGCCGCGCCTACCTGATCGAGCCGTAAGGGCCCTTGGCGCCGGTCGGTCGGACTGTCGATGGCGAACGCCTCGGTGCCGGTCGCATGGCCGTTGGCTACGATCGCCGGGAAAGATCGAGGGCCGCGTCCTGTGGGAATTCGAGGTACTTCACCACCCCGTCTCGCCAGTAGTGGACTTTGACTTTGAGCGTCGATTCCACGCCGGGCGCCGGCGGACCGAACAACTCGGCGTAGGGCCCCAGCGGCGTGACCAGGCGGTTGCGGTATTTCGCCTGCACCTTCTCGGTGACGTCGGTTTGGGCAGCGGGACGATGCACGTCGCGATAGACTCGGATCTTCAGGGCCGTGGCGTCGCAGATGTGGGAACCTGCGTTGTGCAGGACGAAGTCGACATGTTTGCCGACCGCGCCGGGCGCAAGTCGCAAGACGAAGTCGGCGACGCCGCATCGACCGGCAGCGCGGTCCTTCGTGTTGAACGTGCCGAGGACGTCATGCCGCGTATCATCGTTCCAACGGATCACGCGGAGTTCAACGCCGTTGCCCAAGTTCGAGAACAGCGTGCCGCACAGCGTGAGGTCCTTCGCTTGCAGGGCCGACGAGGGCGTCCAGCGGAAGACGTTGTAGCAAGCCGTGTCGGCGATCGGGTGCGTGTACACGAATTCCCTGCGCTCGGGGGCAGAAAGCACCCGATCGAACATCTGCTCGGTGTAGTGGATGCGCCAGGCATCCTCTTGCCGATCGCTTGGGGCGTAATTCGCCACGAATCCGAGTTGGTCGGCCTGGTTCTCGAGCCCATACGCGTAACCCAGCGGCGTTCCGAATGCCTTGAACTGCGAGCTGAGCGGCTTGACGTCGCCGGGCGCGGCCGTGGACAACAGCCCGCGGTTCTTGCAGTGGTAACAGGCCCAGCGCCCGCCGGCGGAGTCGGGGAACTCGGCTCGCACGCCCGTCTTGCCCGCCGGGCTCCGGTAGTCGGCGGCCAGGTCGGCGACCACGTCGCCGTGGATTTCGAACATTCCCTCGAGATCGCCCGTGGCCTTGGGCCCGTACAGGGCCTTCAGCACGTGGGCGTTGACGAACTCGTTCGGCCAGGACACGATTTCATCATCCACGAGCCGCACCGGCGACGTATTGGCGAGGTTCGGCACGAGGAAGTACACCTCTTGGCCGCTCGGGTCGATGAACTCCGTAAGCGTCACATCGAACTTCTTGCCGCGACGGTCGGAAGTCGCCCACGCTTGGGCCACGACCTTCAAACCGTTCGGCCGAATGGAATCGTCGCGAACCGGTTCTGCGAGGGAGGCGGGGTCGATGACGAGATTCCGTGGTTCGGGGCAGTTCGCCAACAGCGCGGCATTCTGGTCTTTGCCGACACCGTAGAGGACCGGACCGCGCAGCAACGCCACGCGGCCGTCTTGCATCGCCCGGCCTCGCACAAGACGCCACGCCATCGGCATCGAGATCTTCAGCACATCCCCGTCTTTCCACGTACGAGCCAGCACGCAGCACCCGCGTGGTTGCCCTCGCGGGTCCACGGCCACCGGAGCTTCGTCGTTGACGCGCACCGTGATCTTCTCGCACCATCGCGGGGTGCGGAACTGAAAGGCGAATGCAACCGGCTTTGCGGTCGAGAACGTCAGCTTCACATTGCCGTCGTTGGGGTAGGCCGTCTCCTGGAGCACGGTGACGGACTGCCCTTTCACGTCGAACGATTTCTTCGACGGGGTGAAGAGATTCAGCGCGATCCCGCCGTCCGGCGCACGATAGTACACCTTTTGCGGCAGCTCGGCCACGGCCCGGCGAAAGTTCCCGCAGCAGCAGAACGAATCGCGCGTGTCGTACTGGCGATCCCCGCTGAACGGAGTGAAGTAGCGGATCCAGCGTCCGTCGGTCGAGTTGGCCGCCAGCAGCGCGTTGTAGATGGTCCGTTCGAGCAGGTCGCCATAGCGCATGTCGCCTTCGAGTCGCATGAGGCTGTCGATCCAGCGGAGCAGGTAGGCGGTGACGCACGATTCGCTGATGGCCCCGCGCCCGTTCTGGTTGTAGGTGAATTGTTCGCCGTCGGAGCACGACCCGGTGACCAGCAGCGCCCCATCGCCCTTTTTGAGCAACTCGTTTCGCATCAGGTGGCTCATGTGAAGGAGCCCCTCCTCGCCGGTCAGGCGGTATAGTTCGGTCTGGGCGTAGCATCGCGCGAGCATGACGTAGACATGCCGCGGCGGGCGGCTGAAATCCTGCTCCCAGGTGCGCAGCGAGGCGAGCTGCACCTCGCCGCGGTTGTTCCCATGCGGGACGTCGGCCGCGAAATCGAAGTAACGCGTGTCGCCGGTCACGCGGTACAGCTCCAGCATCGCTTCCGGCAAGCCGGCCGTGCAGATTTCTGCGGGGTCGTAGCACGGGTTCTTGGGGGTGGGAAACGTCTTGAGGATGTAGTCGCCCATGATCCTCGCGTGGGCGAGGGACTGAGGATTGCCCGTGCACCGGTAATTCCGCACGAGCGCCAAGGTAATGTACTCTTGTTCGTGAAGGATCCAGTTGATGTGGTTCTGCCGGTTCTCTGGTTCAACCTTCCAGAAGCCCAGATACCCGTCCGCGTCACGCGATTTGACCAACTCGTCGATGATGTACTGCGTGCGCGCAGCGACCTTCGGGTCGCCTGTGTAGGCCGCGAAGAGACTGCCGGCATCGAAAACCTTGCCAATGCCGTAATACACGTGGCTTCGGCCGGCGCGGTCGGTGCGGTTGCGGAAGTGGTTGAGCCACTTGCCGTCCAGATCGACCACCATGTAATTGTGGTAGATCAGGTTCCGGATGCGGCGGGCGATTTCTCCGCCGAGTTCCTGGTGGTTCAGAGACACGCGGCCGAGTTGGTCTGGCACGCGGGGCTTGACGACATCCAGCGCAGTCTCGCGATCCAACCCGGTCTCGCGCGATTCCGCGGCCGCGAGGGACGCTGTCAGAAACAACGCGCACGCGAGGGTCACCACCGCCGTTTTCATGCCGGGACTCCCTTTCTTTTTGGTCGCCGCCGCTGGTCACGCGCCCGCAAACGCCAGGATGGGTCGGTTTTCCGAGGCCACGACGATCCTCGATGCAGGGCCTGGGCTTCGGTCCACACCCCGAAAGCAGCGCTCGAGTCGCACCTCTGCGTTTGACGGTCCTTTGCTTGGGCGATTTCCGATCGTAACTCGTGGTGCGTGATCGGGCAACAGGCCGTGGTCCTTGTCGGCCGGGGTCGTCGGCCCCACGGCGCCGTCAGACCGCTTGGGGTTCGAGACCGCGATCGTCGTGCCGCCCCACCGCGCAGGCCTACCCCCACGCGCAGAGCCGATCGACATACTCGGCCGAGCCGTCGCGGAGCCAGCTATCGAGCTGGGCCTGCTCCTTGAGTTGCTGCCCACGAAGACGCGGAACCACGAGGAACTGGCAGGAGACCTCGGGCAGGGCGGTCATGTCGCCCCAAAGTTTCTCGAACTGGGCCACGGGATAGACGTCTTCCTGGCCGTGGCCCCAGCGCTTCTTCACGTCCTTCAGCGTGATGTACGTCGGCATGCGGAGGCTGAACCGGCGGATCGCGGCCATGACCGCCGGCTCGTCGGACAGATCGGCCCGCGAGAGGCCAAAGAGGTCAAGCAGCCGATCGATGCTGATCCAGGTGGTCATCGAGTTGTAGTAGGTGAGCTTGAACTCGTCTTCCTCGTGGGGCATGGCGAGGCTTTCCAAAAGGCGCACGCGGCCGTCGACCCGGGCCAGCCCACCCCCGCGGTCCTCGATCCGCCGGCCAATGACCTCGAACGAGAGGCACGTTCCGCCGGCCACGTGCAGGCCGAGGATCGCCGGGTCGACGTCCGCCCCCAACGTGTCGATGTTGTGGAGCATCAGGTACTTCAGTTGGGGCCGGTCCGCCAGAAGCCGCGCTAGCGTGCCGTTGCGCAAGAGGTTCGGCACCTCGAACCAATGGCCCACCGGGTGGAGGCATTGAAGCGGCAAGTTGTCGGTGTAATCGCTAGCGCCTCCCACCTTCTCGGCCCAAGCGATCAAGGCCGCATGAAGGCTCTCGCGCACCTTCTGGGCCTGCACGTCGAGAAGTTGTTGAGGCATTTCTTCCCAGGCGAAGCGCAGGTCGCGCGGCATGGGCACCATGCGAAGGCCAACCGACCGGCCCCGCGAGAGGTACAGGGGGCCTGGATAGCCGCCATCGGCCCGGCCGAGGAACCGCTCGATCGGTTCGTGGGTCAGGTAACTCGTCGTGATGATATGGGGCAACGCCGTGCCGCAGATCTCGGCCGCGCGCCGACTCTTGGCCAGGTGGACCTCGATGAAATTGCGATACCGGCCGTGGAACCGCCAGAACGGGTGCAAAGCCTTGACCACGCCCGCGCCCTGGGTCCAGCGGCTACCCGCGCCGGCCGCCAACGTCAGGACGGCCACCTCGCCCCGGGCCAGGGCCTGTTCGCCCAGGCGGTCAAGATCGCCGCGGGCGCCGCGGGCCTGCGCGTCGATCACGTCTTCGGGACGCACGTCGTCGATGGCGGTGCTTGCGGGTAGCCGGTTCTGGGCCAGACCGATGCGCCCCGCCCGAAGGTCCGAGCGGATCTGCTCGTGCAACTCGGGGTCGAAGCCGCTTTCGCGAAGCAACGTGGCCAGGTCGCCTTGGGCGAGTTCCTCGTGGACCTGCGCCGGGAAGAGACCGGCAAACAGCAGGTCCAACGAGCCGTGCAGGCGGGGATGGGTCCGGCAGGCGGCAGCGAAGCGGGTGATTTCGGCGCGTTGCGCGGCAGTCAGTTCGCGGGTGTCGCTGCGGAGCCAGTTCGGCGCCGTCATGGCGTAGTAGGCCGGCGGCATGAAGGCCTCGTCGCCAGCCAACAGCGCGGCCACCGTGCCACCATCGTTGATGGCAAAATCGTAGACCACCGGCTCCATGGCAAACGGCAAGGCGTGCTGAAGCGCTCGCTTGGTGGCGCGCATGAGTTCCTGAAGGAAGTCCTGGGCCTCGACCTTGCGCCGCGGGTCGACGATGAAGCCCATCCCCCCGCCCGACATCCCCCCAAGCATCAAGAATCCCCAGAATGCCGGGCCGAACCGCTCGCGGGTACGGTGGATCAGCGTCTCGGTATAGTGGTTTGTTGCCCAGGGAATGATGGTCTGAATGGGGCCGAAGAAGTTCCGCGTGGTGGCCGCGGCGACCCGCTCGATGCTCCCTTCGAGCAACGCGGCCTCGATCGACCGCATGAGGGCGATCGCCTCTTGCCGGCCTTGCCACTCGGGCTGGCTGCGCACCAGGTACTTCTCGGTAACCATTTCGAGGATCGGGCCGACGTTCTGGGCCATGCCGCCGTGGACCAGAACGAAGCTATCGCAAAGGGCTTGCCGGGTCTTTGGGCTGACCTCGTCGTGGCGGTAGACGCGGTGGTCGGGTAAGAGGCGGCCGCGGCTGATGCCGAACTCGGGATCGTCGGGACC
>DYLT01000168.1 GCA_020721945.1 Blastopirellula marina | reverse complement strand
TGGATCCGTTTGACCACCGAGCGGAACGCTCCTTTCACAATGTCCTCCACGCGCTCGCCCGCGCGAATGCGCTCGAGGATCTCCGTGGCCGCGAACACGGTGCAGAAACTGCCGAGCGACGCTTCGCGCGTCGAGCGTTCTGCCAAGGCGTTCAGTTCGTCGATCGGCAGATCGAGCCGGTGGGCGATCTCCTCGAGAAAGGCGCCGGTGCCGGCCGCGCACTTGCGGTTCATCTTAAAACCGGTGCGTCGGCCCTGGTCGTCCAGATGGATCACCTTGCTGTCCTGGGCGCCGATGTCGATGACGGTAATCCGATGGGGAAAGTGGAAGTGGGCTCCCCTGCCGTGGCAGGCGATTTCGGTCATCTTGCCGCCGACCCAGGGCACATTGTCGCGGCCATAGCCGGTGGCCAGCGCCCCGGCCACCTGGCCGGCGTCGGTACCGACGGTCGCCAGCGCCTCCTCGAGGCACCGCTGGGCCGTGGCCGCATAATCGACCCCCGAGCGGCGCACCACCCGGGCCAGCACCTGCCGCGATTCGTTGACCAGCACCAACTTCGCCGCCGAAGCGCCAATATCGACTCCGCAGTACACGCGCATTGCCAAGGACCACCCAGGCCGATCCAGCGCCCCGGCCAAGCAGCCGCGTCTCGTCCGGGAACGCAAATAGCATGAGTCTACCATGCCCGGGCCACCTCGTCCAACTCCCGAAACCGGCGGCGCGGGCGGCACACGGCGGGGCACGCTCGCGCCGAAGTCCCTCGGGGCAGATTCCATCGGGTTGCGTGGCGGTTGCGGTCGCTTGGGCTCCGACCTATGATGGCGACGAGAGGCCGCCAGCCCGCGCCGGACGCGACGGGTCGAGCCATTGCCATGCGGAATTGCGTTTTCGGTCGATAGCCTACCGCGATGCGCAAGACGAACGATCACTTGGTGATTTTTCGGCTGGGGTCGGCCGGTGTCTTGGCGTTGGCGGTAGTTGCGGCCCGCGCGGCGGAGGAGGCGAAGCCGGCCAAGGTCCCCCTGGTCCTCGAGCTGCCCAAGCCTCGCTTTCTCGGTACGCCAGCGAACCTCACGAGCCCACGTCTGGAAAAGCCTCGTCCGGGCCGGCGTCCCGACATGGCCGTGCCCCCAGGTGTTCGCAACGTGGCGCTGCGCCGACCGGTCGTGGCCAGCGACGCCGCGCCCACCTTGGGCGCGTTGAGCCAGGTGACCGATCGCGACAAGGAGGGCGTCGAGGGCAGCTATGTGGAGATCGGCCCGGGACCCCAGTATTTCCAAATCGATTTGGGCCAACGGGTTGCGATCTATGCCATCGTCGTGTGGCATTACCACGCCCAGGCACGCATCTACCACGACGTCGCGGTCCAGTTCGCCGTGGGCGACCTGGAGGCCCCGACCGCGCCGCGGCCCGACCGGCCCGCACGCAAACCCGCCCCCGGCACGCGGCCGGTCCCGGGGCTCGAGCCGGGGTTCGTCTCGCTCTTCGACGGCAAGACCCTGGACGGCTGGGAGGGCGACCGGAGCATCTGGTCGGTCGAAGACGGCGCGATCACGGGCCGAACCACTGCCGAGACGAAGCTTAAGGAGAACAACTTTCTCGTCTGGAAGGACCAGGTCGAGAACTTCGAGCTGCGCCTGAAGTTCCGCCTGGAAAGCGGCAACTCGGGCATCTACTACCGAGCGCGCAAGCGGCCCGCGGGCCAGACGAAGGGGGATCCGCTGGTAGGCACGCAGGCCGACTTCGATGCGTCGGGGCGATGGACGGGCGTGATCATGGAGTACCTGCTCCGCGACGTGCTGGCCGAGCGGGGGCAGAAGGTCGTCATCGACGAGACCGGCACGAAGCAAGTGGTCGGCAACGTGGGACGCCCCGAGGATTTGCTCAAGGCCGTCAAGCCGGGCGACTGGAACGACTACAGGGTGATCGCCAAGGGCGGGCGCGTGGTACTCGAGATCAATGGCGCGACGATGTGCGAGCTGGACGACCGCGACCCGAAGCGGCTCGTCCACGGGTGGCTCGCCCTCCAAGTCCACGTCGGCCCACCCATGCGCGTGCAGTTCAAAGACATCTACCTGCGGCGACTGTAGGCCGGGATCACGTGCGGCTTATCTCCGCCTGAGCCCGTTGGCGACACTGCTGCTCCCAATACTCGTACTGGGGATCGCCGCGGCGGAAGGTGAACACGGCGTCGGGCAGGGGCTGCCCCCCGCGGTCGCACGAATGGACGCGCACCAGGACCGCGCCGTCGTCGCGTCGCTCGACGTCCCATAGATCGGGTTTCATAGACTCTTCGTCTGCTTCCGGTGGGCCCAACGCCTACAGCCGATGTCGCCCGCGCCGGACCGGAAGCCATCGTTTTCGGGTCAATCAACCGGTGGGGGCGTATTGTGCCCTGGCTGCGGTTTTGGTTCCAGAGCAATTATAGCACTTGCGCCGCAAAGGCGTCACGGGTGCCCTAGACGGTGCGACCGCGCGACTCGAGTGCCAGCAGGCGCCGTTTCGTCGCAAGCCCGCCGGGAGCCGAGTACCCGCCAAGCCCTGCTCCCGTGGCGACGACGCGGTGGCACGGAACGATCAGGGGAATTCGGTTGGCGGCCATGCAGTTGCCGACCGCCCGCGCGGCCTGGGGCGACCCGGCGCTGGCCGCCAACTCGCCGTAGGTCGCCGTGGCGCCCCAAGGAATTTCCCGGCAACGCGCGATGACGCGGGCGCGAAACGGCGTTTGCGGTCCGGGGTCGATCGCAATGTCGCGGAAATCCTCCGGCCAACCGCCCGCATAGGCTTGCAGCCGGACCACAAGATCGGCATTCCACGGTTCCTCGCGGAGATCGCCGTGGAGCCTGGCGACGATCGCTTGCACCGCGGCACGCCGATTGCGATGCCCAAAGGTCAGGTGACGAACGACGGGACCCGTGCCGGCGATCGCCATCCAACCCAGGCGACTAGGAAAGACGGTCAGCGATTCGGTCATGAGGATCGTTCGATGCGGTGGGTATTGAAGTATGCTGGGGAGGGGTAGCTTTGACACCTCCTGGACGACCACCCTATACTGAAGGGAGTGCTGGTAAATCAAGCCCCGTCGGATGGTTGTTGGACGACGGGTTGCCAATCCGTCGTGGTGGGTTGTCATTGTACCGGATTGGCAATTTGTGCTGGGCGAAGGGGTGGACTTTTCGTCGTCACGGTGTGGCCCGACCCCTCGGTTGGCGAACTCGGCCGTCGTAAGCGACAAGGAAATCCCGGATGAACCGTTACAGCGCCTTGTGCGACGACTTCTATGTGAACATGAACCTCAGCACGGAGATGGATCTTCCGAACGGCCGCGAGACGGTCCTTCAGTTCTTCGAGCGGGTGCAGAGAACCTATCCCACCATGCGGAACTTTTTCTGCCGCGAGCGAGGCGATTTCGTGCTCGAAGAGGACCGCGACAAGGGCAACTACCGGTGGTGTGCGATCGAAGCCCGACGCATTTGCTCGGGCTATGTGAACCCCGAGACCGTTCCGGCGGCGCTGGAACAGCATCGGCTGGTGTTGGAACTCGCCCCCTACATGCTGACGGTTAGCCCGCTGGACTGCGAAGCTCTCGATTTGCTCTACGGGTTCGATTATACCTATCGGGGGAACCACAATCAGGTGGTGGCGGAGGCCCTGGGCGTCAGCCCCGCCATGGAACGACTGCTCGAAGTGCCAGGAGCCACGGTGACCGGGTTCGAGCCTGCCCTGACGATCGCGCTGGATGAGGACTTCCGCCTTCAGTGCCGAGTGAGCATCGAGACACGCACAAACTTCCTCCAGATGAGGGGTGGCGAATATCCGGAAGAGCAACTGAGCGTCTATGTCACAGCACGCCAGTATGGTAGTCTCCCCTCTGGAAAAGGGTTTCTCGAGACCTACGATCGCTTGGCCGAGGTATGCCAGCACGTCGTCGAGAATTACGTCATCGAGAACGTGCTTCGTCCCTTGGCTCGGACCATCGCGTTGAAGTAGCCCAGTCGAGGGGTAAGAGCGGCGGACCGATTCGTCCACGCCGTCGGCTTCACCCGAGCGCCGTCCCGCCGTGTCGCGCGCATGGCTCCGTGTCAACCACCCCTCTATCGAATGGCCAGCACAAACGGTCTGAGTGACCTATCCTCAGGTGTAGAGGGACGCGTCGTCGTGCTTGCGACGTTTTCCCGCACTGCGGGTGTCACTTGGAGCTGGTCCCATGGCGATCAACGGTCTCCCCCGAAAGCAACTCTTCGTCGATTCCAAGGTGCAAGGCGCCCTGGCCTTACGAGTCGTGCTCTACTGGGGTGCCTGCCTTCTGACGATGACCCTGATGCTCGTCTGTTGGCGCATCCTGACGGGGTCGGCCAGAGCGTTCTATCTTCAGCTCGACGAGATGTGGTTCCACTACAAACCGGCGCTGGTGGCCTCGATCTTGCTGCTACCGTTGGTGGTCGTCGATGTGTTGCGGCTGAGCAATCACTTTGCCGGGCCCATGGTGCGGTTGCGCCGGGCGATGCGGGCCCTCGCCGAAGGCAAACGCGTGGAGCCGATCCACTTTCGCGAGAACGACTTCTGGCGCGAGTTCGCCGACGAGTTCAACGCCCTGGCCGCCAACGTCTCATCGCAGTCCACCCCGGCCCCAGCAGCGGCTCAGCCGGCGTTGGCAACGCGAGAGCCACCCGGGCGTCCCTGGACCGACGACGAAGGCGCCACGGTGGAGGTCGCGTTGGACGCTTTGGAAGCCGTCACCGCGGCCCAGCGTGCGCTGGATGCAGCGCGCCCATCCGACGATTCCATGGCGAAATCGGGGAATTGGTCAGGCAGCGAGGCCACGGCCGGCGCCTTCGAGTAAAATAGGATGCTATGCTCGCCCGACTCGCTTACCGAATCGCCACGGAGGTTTCGCCACGGTTAGCGCTGAAAGCGGGTCGTCTTTGGGTGCATCGGGGGATGCGGGCCGTCTCGGCCTGGAAGCGGCGGGTGCGGCGCGGCCAGTTGTTCCCACCCTTCTTGCTCCTGTCGCTGACCACGGCCTGCAACCTCCGCTGCCACGGCTGCTGGATCGCCTCGGGCGCCCCCCCGCAAAGCCTCTCGCTGGGCGATGTCGATGCGATCATTGCCGCGGGCCGCAGGCACCAATGCGGGTTCTATGTGCTTCTGGGTGGCGAACCCATGATCTATCCCGACCTGTGGGAGATCCCTCGGCGCCACCGCGACTGCTACTTCCAGATCATCACCAATGGGATGTTCCTCAGCGAGGAGAACGTCGATCGGGTGATCGAGGCGGGCAATGTGACGCCCTTGGTGAGTCTGGACGGCCTGGAAGAACAGAACGACCTGCGGCGCGGAGCCGGCGTCTACAACGCGGCGATCGAGGGGATCGCCCGCCTCCACCAGCGCAAGGTGCTCTTCGGCGTGGCCACGACGGTGACCGGCCTGAATCTCGATGAAGTCGTCTCGGACCGTTACGTGCGCCAGGTCATCGACTGGGGGGCCATGTATCTCTGGTACTACGTGTACCGTCCCATGGGGGCCGATCCCTCGCCCCAATTCTGCGTGACGCGCCCGCAGATGGTCGAGTTCCGAAAGCGCCTGCTTCGTTTGCGGCGCCATCATCCGATCGTGCTGATCGATACGTATTGGGACGCCCAAGGCCGGGCGGTCTGCCCGGCAGCGCTGGGGATGGGCTTTCAGATCGGCCCGGGGGGTAGCATCGAGCCGTGTCCCCCGATGTCGTTTGCTTGCGACCATGTGCGCGATCATGGGGGCGATCTGTTTCGGACGATCGATGGCAGCCGATTCCTCCGAGGGTTTCAGGATTTTGTCAACGCGCGCACCCGGGGCTGCGTGATCCTCGAATGCCCTCAGGACCTCGCCCAGTACCTGCGCGATGCGTCGGCGCGCGACACCAGCGGCCGCGACGCGCTGGCCGAACTGGCCGCTGCCCAGCCCCGCACCAGCCACCACCTGCCCGGCGAGGAAATCCCCGAGGACTACTGGTTCTACCGGCTGCTGAAGCGGCAGTTGTTTTTCGGCATGGGGGCCTATGGATAGAGAATCATGGGCACAGCGCGGTACCACGTGCGCGTCGAAAAGGACTCCCTGGTCTTCAGCGCCGGGCACTTCGTCACCTTGGCCGACGGGACCTGCGAACGCCTGCACGGCCACAACTACCGCGTGGCGGCCGAGGTCCACGGCCCGCTCGACGACAACCACTGCGTGGTCGATTTCGTGGCCTTGATCGAGTCGCTCCGGGCGATCCTGGCCGAGTTGGACCACCGGATGTTGCTGCCGACCGAGCATCCCCGAATCCGCGTCACCGTGGACGAGAAGGAGGTGACCGCCGGGTTCGAGGACCGCCGCTGGGTCTTTCCCCGGGGCGATTGCGTGTTGCTTCCGGTGGCCAACACCACGGCCGAGCTTCTGGCCGGTTACCTCGCCTCTCGCCTGGCCGCCACCCTCGAGGCCCGGACGGGAACGCGGCCGGCCTTGGTGCGCATCGAAGTCGACGAGTGCGAGGGACAGGTGGGCGCGTGCGAGTTGCGTGGGGGCTAACTGCCCGCGCCGACGAACAGACTTGCGGCCCGATGGCAGGCGGCTCGCCCCCTTGCGTCGGGGCGGCGGTTCGATCAGAATGCGTCTGGCCACCGGATGAGGGACGGTGCACGCCGGGATCACGGGGCGACGCGTGGGCCACACGCGGCGGTTCCGGCCGATCGTTGCGTACCCGAGGAGCCTTCCCATGACCCAGCACGCCACGCGACGCGACTTCTTGCGCACCGCCGCTCGGGCGGCCTTGGCGCTTCCGGCGATCGTGCCGGCCTCGGTCTTCGGCGAGACGGCCCCCAGCAACCAGGTGACGGTCGGCGCGATCGGCGTCGGCGGCCGGGGCTCGGGGCTCTTGTACGAGGCGGCCGGTTACCCGAACACCAAGATCCTGGCCGTATGCGACGTGTTCCGCGATCGCCGCCACCAGCGCGCCGAGACCCTGAACCAACGCTACGGCGGCAAGGTGTGCACGCCGTACCGGGATCTCCGCGAAATGCTCGCCCGGGATGACCTCGACGCGGTGCTCATCGGCACGCCCGACCACTGGCACGTGCCAGCGGCGCTATTGGCCGTGCGGTCGGGCAAGGACGTGTACGTCGAGAAACCGCTCGGCCTCAGCATGGAAGAAGACCTCGCCGTGCGGCGCGAGGTCCAGCGGCATGGGCGGATCTTCCAGTATGGAACCCAGCAACGCTCGTTGGCTCACGTGCGATTCGGGTGCGAACTGGTGCGCAACGGCCGGCTCGGCCGCATCGAGGCCGTCGAGGTCACGGCCCCCAGCTATGGCTTCGAAGGCGGCTCGCTCGAACCCGTCCCCGTGCCCGACGACCTCGACTACGACCTCTGGCTCGGGCCGGCCCCCTACCGACCGTACACCAAGGACCGTTGCACCTGTTGGGGCGCCTACTGGGTCCTCGACAACGCCCACGGGTTCATCGGCGGCTGGGGCGCGCATCCGCTGACCGACATGGTCTGGGCGCTGGGCGACGACCCGCGTTCCGCCGTGCCCTGCGAATATGAGGGCACCGGCAAGTTCGGCACGGGCCTATTCGATGCCCCCTACGACTGGGACATCCGCGGCCGGTTCGCCTCCGGCGCGACGTTCCGCTTTACGCCCGGCGGCGACTGCGCCACGATCATCGGCCAACACGGCCGCGTGGCCATCAGCCGCGGCGGACTCCGCGCCGAACCGGAAAAGCTCCTTGCCGAACGGATCGGCCCCGAGGAAGTCCACTTGTACGACAGCCGGCACCACATGGGCAACTTCCTCGACTGCGTGCGGACCCGCCGCCCAACCGTGGCCCCGGTCGAAGTCGCCGTGCTCTCCGACACGATCACGCAATTGAGCATGATCGCCCTGCTGACCGGCCGGAAGATCCGCTGGGATCCCGGGCGCGAGACGATCCTCGACGATCCCGGCGCCAGCCAATTGCTCACCCGGGCGATGCGTGCCCCCTGGCACCTGTAGGACGGCTACCCAAGCCGTCCGGACGAGTCGATGCATCCGGGCGATTCACGATCCGGGCTGGGGTGGCTGCTTTGGGCGGTCGGCTTGCGCGTGCTGGTTTGGGGCGGGCTGACCGGCGCCGCAATCGTGTACCTCGTCGACTTGCCGCCACTGCCGACCACCGCACCACCGGTTGCCACCGAAGATCTCGCCGAGATGGCCGAAGGGCCGGGATGGCCGCACTGGCGAGGCCCGCGCTACGATGCCCACTCCGACGAGACCGACCTGGCCGACGCCTGGCCCCCCGAGGGCCCGCCCGTCCTTTGGACCCGCGAACTCGGCCGAGGGTACTCGGCTATCATTGCGGTGGGCCCCCGGGTCTACACCCAGCGGCAGACGCTCACCGATCAGTCGGTCCTCTGCCTCGACGCCGACACCGGCTCGACGGTTTGGGAGTACCGCTACGGGTGGCCCTACGAACCCGGGGGGTTGTATCCCGGCCCGCGCTCGACCCCAACCTATCACGGCGGATGCACTTACTACGCGGCGCCCGACGGGCAGGTCGGGTGCCTGCGCGCCGACGACGGCCGACCGCTGTGGTCGGTCAACGTCTTAACGAAGTTCGAGGGCCAGGGGGTCGATTTCGGCTACGCCTGTTCGCCCCTGGTGGAGGATGGCAAGGTGATCCTGCCGGTCGGCGGTCCCACGGCCTCGGTCGTGGCCCTGGACGCTCGGACCGGACAGACGGTCTGGGCGTCGGGCAGCCAGCCGGCAAGCTACAGTTCGGCCTTGCCCATCCGCGTCGGCCAGCGGCGCGTGGTGGTGGCCTTTCTTCAGAATGTCTTGGCGGGTTTCGATCTGACAACCGGCCGACAGCTTTGGGAACAACCGTACTCGCAGGGCTACGACGAACACGCGGCCATGCCGCTTTATGACGAACCCTTCTTGATGACCATGTTGCCGTTTCGGGCAGGATCGGACCTGTACGAGATCCTCCCCGAGTCCGTCGCTGCCAACGCATCGCTCGGCGCGGACCAGGCAGGGCTGGCGATCCGCCTGGTGCGACATAGCAAGGAGATGTCGAACGACACCGCGTCGAGCGTCCTTGTCGACGGGTTCGTCTACGGATTCGACCTGCGCGAGATGCAGACGAGCCGGCATCGGCCCTCGCGGGGTGTGTTCCAGTGCATCGAGCTGAAGACCGGCAAGGTGCGATGGACGTCGGCCCGGCCCGGCCACGCCACGGTCGTGGTGGCCGACCGGAAGCTCTTCCTATTCAACGACAAGGGGGAGCTGATCCTTGCCCGGGTCAATCCCAACCAGTACGAAGAACTGGCCCGAACCGAGATCTTCCGCGGCGAGATCTGTTGGACCGCCCCCTCGTTGCACCGGGGGCGGCTGTACTTGCGCAGCCCGACCCGGGCGGTCTGCGTGTACGTCGGCAATCCGGCGCGGATCGATGCCGAGCGGCTCGCGCGGGCCCACCCGGCCTCGACCGTGCTCGAATCGCGTCCGCTCGACCTGGCCTGGGTGATCGGCGGCGAGCGGGAGTTCCCCTACGACGCGCCCGACGCGAGGGAACTGATCCGATGGTTCCTCGCATCGCTGGTGGGCGTGCTCTTCGTGTCGGCCGCTTGCGGGTATCTGACCGCGAGGGCCTGGCGGCGGTGGTCCGACGGTTCGCGAGCGGGGGGATGGGTCGTCTTCTGGACCACGGCGATCGTGTGGGGGTGCCTTGCCACGCCGTTGGGGAATCGGCTGGGCGACGATTTCGTGTTCACCTGGCCCGTTACACTCTTCGCCGCCCATCAACTCGCCCTGGCGGCGATCCTTCGATCGCGCCGGGTGCCGCAACCCTGGGCCGCGTCGTGGGTCTCGATCGGGGCCGTCGTGTTTCTGCTATTGACCTGTCTGGCGTACTACGATCTCTGTCGCCGGATGACGCTGGCCTTGACCTGGGTCTTCCTCATGGGATTCCTTCCCTCCTGGCCGTTGGCGATTCCCGCGGCGCGCCGGATGATCCGTCCGGGCCACCCGGCAGCCGACTTGCTTTGGATTCTGGCGGCGTTTTCGTGGTACTTCTGGGTTTCGGTAGCGTGGCTGGCGTTGCGAACTCAGTGGCGAGTATAGGCCCTGGCAATACAACCTCGTGGCGGTCATGCCCCACCCGATCGGGCCTATTTCGCGCGTCTTAGGTTCCAGATTTTCGGAAAATCGCGGTTTTCGGGCGAACTTTTCTCGGGGGTACACGACTCTATAATAGGGGACGTTGAAGTCCGCGCGGGCATGGGTCAGGCGTTGCCCACGTCGCCCAGGCGACCCGCGTAGGGACTCCGACGGCACTAGGGTGTCGCGGCCTCTCCCTCGGAGGGAGATGTGCTTGTTCCCACCCGTTGCGTGAGTTCTCTTCAAACCGCGCTATAGCGCAGGGGTTTGCCATGGGTACTCTGATTCGCGTCGTCACCGGCAAGAAAACCGACGTCTTTGGCGCTGGCCAGGACGTGGTTGTCGCCGCCAAGACCACGCGCACGATGCCCGGGCTTTCCTCGGCGCTGTCTCTCGTGGCGCGGCTCGTGCGGTATCTGGCCGGGTCGCTGAATCCGTGTTGGCGACCGGCCACCGTGGCGTCGGCGCAAGGAGTGTCGAACCCGAGGAGTTCGACGCTTCAACGCGTCGGCAACCGCGGGCGTTGGCATCGACCGGAGCCTCGTTTGCGTTCTTCTTGACCTGATCGGATTCCAGGCAACACCGCCTCGGGTCAAGCGACGCAAACGGCGACCTCCGGTCGAGCCGGCGGCTGAACGTCTCGAAGTTCAGTCGGCGATCTCGCCCCCGGTCGGCCCGTCTTGCTCGCATGGAACCTTCATACCGCCAGGACAGAACCGTGACCCTTACCAAGCAACCGACCATTCACGACAAGAACGAGCTGGCGCGCCTGGTCCGGGCCGCGCAACAGGGCCGGCGGCAAGCGTTCGACGTGTTGTTTCAGTGGTACGAGCGGGCCGTCTTCGCCACGGCCATGCGCCGGTTGGGCAACGAGGCCGAAGCGCAAGAGGTCTGCCAGGAGGTCTTCATCCAGGCGATGCGCAAGATCGGGCAGCTCGAAAACCCCCTCTGCTTCGGCGGCTGGCTCCGGTCGATCGCCAAGCGGATGTCGATCAACCGGGCCGTGCGCCGAGGGCCGGTCAAGCCCGTGGAAGCCGAACAGCTCGATTCGAACTGCATCGAGCACCGGACGCCCTTGGGCGAGGTGCTCGCTCAAGAACGGTCCGATCAGCTTCATGCCGGCCTCCAGCGGTTGACCGATCTCGACCGGCGGACCTTGATGGCGTTTTACTTCCACGGCCAAAGCCTGATCGAGATGAGCACTGCGTTTCAGTCGCCCGTCGGCACCATCAAGCGGCGGCTGCA
>DYLT01000167.1 GCA_020721945.1 Blastopirellula marina | reverse complement strand
CGAACCGCGTCAGATCGAAATCGCCCATGGTCAGGGCCTCCCACCGGTTCCGCGTCGGGGGATCGACAACGACTTGCACGAGCATCCGCCGCCGATACTGGACCTGCTGCCGATCGGCCGGCGGCTGAAAGTCGTGCAAGCCACGGCGCAGCACCGCGATCTCGCGGACGGCCTGGTAACCGTTGGCGCGCAGTGCCCCGTGAAACAGCGTATCGGTGTCGAGCACGCCGGGTACATCCGCCCCGCCGTAGAGCCCCATGTAGAAGGGATTGTGCGGCGGCGCGCCCCCGCCGTACACGACCTTGGCTCCGCGCGTTCGCAAGTAGGCCTCGGCTTGGACGACCAGCGCCCGGGCGATCTCGTGTTCTGAATCGCCAGGACATGCCTGAAGCATGGCGATCACCCCGGTCTCGGGGGAGATCCAGTGCCGGGCCCCGTCCGGTCCGAACGCCGCGTGGACGAACCCGACGGGGCAATCGTCTTCCAGCGCGAAAACCAAACCGCGGTAGTCGAAGTGCAACTTGCCGAACACGTACTGCTCGAACAGGTCGCAGGAGACGGGTTGAGCAAGCCCGGGTTGTCCGGCCCGGCTTCGCCAGATTCGGGTAACGTGCGGCGGATCGGTGTTGCGGAAACAGCGGAAGCGGAGCATCGGCAATGGGCGCGCGGAAAGCCGGAGGGCACGAATTATAAGGACTGACGTCGCCAGGAGAAAGCCGTATTCCACGCGGTCTCCCGGTCGGTTTCCGGCCCCCAGGCCACGCGGCGAAGCCCGCGAACATCGGGCTGTCCCCGTCGTCAAACCCGGCAAGACGGGTGCATCCAGGCGCACCAAGACCATCGGCGCCCCAACCCTTGGCGGTTTCCTGATGCTATGTTTGACGGGGCCGTGTCTCGGAAGGACCAACCCGATGGGGTCGCATCAGGAACGCCAAGACCCACGCCAGGCCGGTCATCCTCTGACGACGGGGCCATGCCGTGCCGAGTTGGTGGTAGGCCGGCATCGCATGGCGGTTCGGGTGGAACGTGTTTCGGCCCAAGGGTTTGCCGTGCGGGCCGGAAACTGCCCGGGCCTCGAACCCGGCCAAGTGGGCCAGTTGCGCACCCCCGAGGCGTGGTTCGACGTGTGCGTCGCACGGATCGCCCGCCTGGTTCCCAGCGACCGCGATCGCGCCATGGGCTACATCGGATTGCAGCGGTTGCGTGAACTCGGCGTGCCTTCAAACCAGTCGCCAAGCCGCTCGGCGCGGCTCCCTGCGGGATCCCCGGGCAGGAAAAGGTCGACCACGGGCGCAGCCCGTGCCGCCGCGATCCTCGTCGGTCTGATGGCGGCTGCGGGCCCCATCGCGTTGGCTGCCTGGAGTTGGCAATCCGAGCATCCCGCCATCCGTTGGCTATCGGGCTGGTGGAACGCTGACCACGGCAGCGGGCCGGCGCCGGGCACCGACCCCGGCCCGCGCGCGACAACCCCGAAGTCCTTGCGCGATCAGGCCGAACGCCTCGGCCGGGACGAGCCGGACGAACCCGCGCCACCGGACTGCCTGGACTTGGCCAACCCTCACCCATACCGGGGCCGCTCTCGCCTGAAGGACCGCGAGTCATGACCATTCCATTCAAGCACGAGGTCGATGTCTCGTCGTTCCGCTGCCCGGTCTGCGGTCGCGGGCAACCGGCCAACCTGCTGGTTGGCGGCTTGCCGGTGGCGGTTCGCGTGGCCAGCCGGTTGCCCGAGGGCTTCTCGGTGATCATGGAGGGAATTCCGCCGATTCGCTCGGGCGATGTCCTGCAACTTCGAAGTGCCGACGGCTGGTATCAAGTGCGCGTCACGAACATCGTCCCCCGGCAGCCCGACAACGACGACTGGGAAGGCCAATCGAGCGGGTTGTTCGAAGTGGGGCTCTTCGAGTTGCGCGAGTACCGCGATCCGGCGTTCGACGAGGGGCGTCTCGTTCGACGGATGGGCCTTGTCCCCGTTCGGATCGAAAGGTCTTGGCTCGCCGCGCTGGTGCGCTGGCTGTTTTGGACGTTCTCGATCGTGGGCATCCCGCTGGCTGCGGTGGCCCTCATCTGGTATCCCGACACGATGGTCCAACGGTATCAGGCGTGGCGAGACGGCCATCGACGGGCGGAAGCCGTGGCGACCGAGGCGGATTCCCCCACGAACCGCCTCCGGATGGCGGTCCGGCTTCCGGGCGCCACCGCGTTCACCGTGCCCGAGGTCGCTCATGCGTTGGATCTGACCGTCGAGCAACAGGAAGCCATGCGCCGGATCGTCGCCATGACCGAAGACGCCTTCCGCGTGCTCGATCCGCAAATCCAAAAGGCGGGTCGCCAGGCCGAGACCGAGGTGGGCCGGAAGGTCCTCGATGCCGCCCGGCAAGAGGCCTTGCGCATCCTGACGCCTGAGCAACGCCGCCGTTGGGAGGCGATGGTGACGTCGGCCGAAACCGCTAGTCCGTAGGGGCGGGTTCCCCGTCCATGGGGGCTGGTCGGCAGAGCCGGCAGCTCTTGCTACAATGCATGGGTCCCGATCTGCCCGAGAGGTTGCCATGCTGGCCAAGGAAATCAAGCCCGGCGCGGTGGTCACGTACCAGGATGCCCCCTGTCTGATCGAGTCGGTCAACGTGCAATCGCCGTCGGCTCGCGGGGCGGCAACGCTCTACAAGTACCGGGCAAGGAACCTGATTTCGAAGCAAAAAGTCGATATCACCCTGAAAGGGACCGACTCGCTTGAGCTGGCCGATTTCCACCGCCGGAACGTGAGGTTCATGTACGCCGACGCCACGCACCTCCACTTCCTCGACCAAGAGAATTACGAGCAGTATTCCCTGGCACGCGAGGATATCGAAGACGAAAGCCAGTACCTCACCGAGGAACTCGAAGGCGTGCAAGTGCTGATTTTCAACGAGCAGGCGGTGGGTATCCAGCTTCCCGTCGCGGTGGAATTGACCGTGACGCACTGCGAGCCGGGCGTGCGGGGGAACTCGGCCACGGGCCGGACGAAACCCGCCACGCTCGAGACCGGCTTGGTCGTCCAGGTGCCCGAGTACCTCAACCAAGGCGAGCGGATCAAGGTCGACACCCGTACCGGCGAGTTCCTCTCCCGGGCTTAGCGCGGGCGCGGCGCGCGAACCGGGTCCTCCAGCAGCGGACCGTAGGTCTTTGGCATGCGGTCGCGCGGGCCTATCGAGCCCCAATGGCCGACCCACCACAGCGGCTCGCGCTCGTTCAGATCGACTTCGTGCCAGAACACGCCGTCGCGTCCCTGGTTCGAGACGAGCACGCGGCCCAGCGGGTCGATCACCATGCTGCTGCCGTCGTAGACCGACGGGACGAGGTAGATGGCATTGTCGCGGGCGCGGGCACGGAAGATGTTCTCGCCCTCGATCTTCCCTTCCTTGTCGGCGAAGGTCGTGCCCCAGGTGGGCGCGAAGACCACCTCGGCCCCCTTCAGGGCGAAGATCGTGCCGAGTTCGGGGAAGAACCAGTCATAGCAGATCTGGATGGCGACCGTGCCGAAGTCGGTCTTGAAGACCGGATACTCGTGGCCCGGCGTGACGCCTTTTTCCCACTCTTCCCGCGGCAGGTGGATCTTGCGGTACTTGCCCGCCAGCCGACCCTCGCGGTCGAGGAGAACCGCCGTGTTGTACACGCGCGGGCCCTGGCGCTCATAGAGGCCGGCCACCACCCAGAGGCGGTTGTTCTTGGCGGCCGCGCCAAGCCGATCGGTCGAAGGCCCCGGAATCGGCTCCGCCGTCTGGGGGCCGGTCAACTTGGTACCGACCAGGGTGATGGCCTCGGGCAGGCAAACGATGTCGAGCCCCAGCTTCCCGGCGGCGTCGATCTGGGCGCAGAACAGGTCGAGGTTCTTTTCTGGCGTGCTCTGGCGAGGTCTCAAGTAGACCGTGCCGATCTTCACCTTACGCGCCGGCGGCGGCGCGGAACGCCGGACGCTGGCGTGCTCGAAACCGACCCGGCCGCCCTGGGGCCATTTGACTTCCAACGAGAGCCGCGCCCCGTCGGCCTCCTTCGGGGCGACCAGCACGTCGCGGAACACCAGCCTTCCCCTCTCGGCCAGCGGACCGCGCACGTACATGCCCGCGGGGTGAAGGGCGCTTCCGCCCCGGGTCCACGTGAGCCGAACCAGCACCGCGCGATAGGGGCTTGGCACGTTGTCGACCTGACCGCGGACCTCGACGGCGTAGGGGGTACCGCCTTGGATCGGGCGCAAGTCCTGCCGCACTCCGCCCACGGCGAACGGCCGGCCGGGCCCGTCGATCTGCAAGCCGCCGGCCACGCACCGCGCGGTCGTGCGCGCCCCTTCGACCTCGGCGGTCCAGACCGACCAGCCTGCCGGATGGCCGTCGGCGCCCGCCTTCGCAAAATCCGGGTTGACGACGATCTCTTCCTCGGCCAGGGCGGTGCCACAACCGGCCATCGCCATCCACCCGACGGCCACCCCGAAGAACCATGTCCGCCTCATCGTGATAACCTCCGCAAGCGAGTCGGCGCGGCCGCGCACCGACCGCGCACGGGGGCCATCCTATGCGATCGGCCCGACTGCGGGCAATAAGCCTGCTTCGTCACCTCGGCGGAGTCCCACGTCGACGCCCGCCGGGCCAACCGCATGGCGATCAAGCACCGGCTCGGCCGGGTGGTCGCGGTGATCGAGATCGTTTCGCCGGAAAACAAGAGCAGCGTTCGTGCGCCGCGAGCGTTCGTCGAGAAGGCCTACCGATGGCTGGATCGGGGCATTCATCTCTTGGTGGTGGATTGGTTCCCGCCGTCGCCGCGCCTGCCCATCTTCCTCGACGCGAAGCTGGGAGGCCATGAGGTGGTGGCCGCCGATTTCGACGGCGACGGCGATCTCGACCTCGTGGGCAAGCTGTGGCGCCCGCGCAACGACAACGCCAACGGCGGCCGGAACCACGTCGATTTTCTCGAGAACCTGAGCGGCCCCGGTCACGCGAAAAGCACGTACTGGCGGAGGAAGCTCTCGACGGTGCGGTAGAAGTGCTCGATCGTTTCACGCTTGCGCCAGCCGTGGCCCTCGCCCTCGTAGACGTGGTACAGGTGGGGCGTCCGGTTGCGGCGGAGGGCTTCGACAATGGCGTCGGATTGCTCTCGCGGGACCACGCGATCCAGGTCGCCCTGGAAGATCGCGACGGGGCGGCGGATGCGATCGGCATGGAGAACCGGCGACCGCTGGCGGTAGCGCGGGGCGGCCTCGGGAAGGGGCCCTAGAAGCGAGTCGAGGTAGCGGGCCTCGAACTTGTGCGTCTGCGAGGCCAGGTGGAACTGGTTCGCCACGCCATAAAGGCACACCCCGGCCGCGAATGCCTCGGGGTGGTCGATCATGGTCTGGAGCACGGTAAAACCCCCGGCGCTTCCCCCCATGATCACCGTGCGGCTCGGATCGATCCGCCCCGCCGCGGCGAAGTGGCCAACCGCGGCGACACAGTCCTCCACGTCGTAGCGCCCCCAGTTGCCACGCAGCGTGAGCATGTACTGGCGCCCGTAGCCCGTGCTGCCGCGGTAATTCACCAACAGCACGGCATAGCCCCGCGTGGCGAAGAACTGGACCTGGCTGTTCCATCCCGCCCGGGCCTGCGAAGTCGGCCCCCCGTGGACCAGCACCACCAGCGGCGGCTTGCCCGCGCCAACGAAACGGTCGCTCGCCGGAGCATAGAACAACCCGTGGACCTCCTCGCCGTCGCTCGACGTCCACGAAACCGGCTCGCACTGGGCCAAGGCATCGGGCCGGACGGCTTCGGCCGAGGCGCGGGCGACGATCCGCGTGGCGCTCGACTCCAGATCGTGCTCGACGACCCGGGGTGGCAGCGACGGCCCGCTGCCGACGAACACGAACCGGCCTGTCTGAGGGGACGTGGCGATCTGGGCCACCTCGTGGTACTCGGCAAGCGGTTCGATGGTCGAACTCTCGCCCGTGGCCAGGTCGATCCGGCTGAGCATGTGCCGCCCCAAGCAAGATCCCGCCGCCACGACGTGCCGGCCCTCGTGCGTGATCGCGTAGGACCTCATGCCTTGGACCCACGCGGGTGGCCCGTAGTCGATGCCTTCGGGGGTGAGCCAGCGGCAATCGCGGGTGCGCAGGTCCATCCTCGCGATCCGCCCCCAGCCGGTCTCATCCGAAATGAAAAGCAGGTAGCGGCCATCGGGGGTGAACTCGGGCTGCTGCACGGCAACCTCTGGACCACCAGCCAGCACTTCCACCTCTCCCAGGCGAGGCAGAATCCCGTCGTTTAACACGATTCGGGCCGAACACAACAAGGCGCCGTCCCAGGGCATCTGCGGCTGGTCCCATGCGATCCATGCCAATCGTTTTCCGTCGGGGCTCCAGGCGGGCTGCATGTAGAAATCGCGCCCCGAGGCGAGTACCTGCGGCCAATGGCTGCCTTCGGTGTCGACGATGGCCAACCGGTCGTTCTCCTCGTCGTCCTGATGCACATACACCACCCAACGGCCGTCGGGCGAGACCGCCGGCGAAGCGGCCTTGCCGAAGGCCGGGGTAATCGGCCGAGCCCGGCCGCCCGACAGGGCAAGCCGGTACAGGCGTCCGGTCTTGTGGACCACAAAGTACACGCAGCCCCCGTGGGCCGCGAAATCGCCGCCCCCGTAGGCCACCTCGGCCCGAACGTCCCAATCGGGGGCCAGCTCGCGCGGCGCGTCGGCCGGCGAGGACTGGGCCAACAAGACCCCCCGACCCGAGCGGCCTTCCAACCAGACGATCGTGCGGCCATCGGAGTCCCACCGAGCCGCTTCCAGGCGACGGTCTTCCGCGAGGCTCCGCGGCGTGATGGGACTTGTCCACAAGCCGAAAGGGCTCTCGGTCTTCTCGGGCATCGTCTGGTCCTTCCCTTCTCCCTTTCTCCGCTATTGTTGTTGTTTCCTGGGGCTTCCCGTCATATCGACCGGATGTGGAACCCACCGTCCACGTCGAAGCACTGCCCGGTGCTGAAGGGAAAGTAGTCGCCGACGATGGCGGCGACGGCGCGGGCGACGTCGGCCGGGCGGCCCCAGCGGCGGATCGGCCAGGCCCCCTCGGCAATCAGCCGGTCGTATTTCTCGCGGACCGGGGCCGTCATGTCGCTCTCGATTACCCCCGGCCGGACCTCGAAGACAAAAATCCGCTCGTGGGCAAGCCGCTGGGCCAACAGCCGGGTCATCATGCCCATCGCGGCCTTCGCCATGCAATAGTCGGCCCGGTTCGTCGAAACCGCGTACGCCGACAACGACGAGATGTTGATGATCTTGCCGTCGGGCACAACGCCCGCGCGAATCAGGCGGATCATCTCGTTCGCCGCGGCCTGCGCGAGGAAGAACGGGCCCTTCAGGTTGGTGGTAAACACCAGGTCCCAACTCGCTTCGGTGGCCTCGAGCACATCCTTGCGTCCCTGCGACGTGATCCCCGCGTTGTTGACCAACACATCGAGCCGGCCGAACTGCCCAAGGGCCGCGCCCAACAGCGACGCCCGGTCGTCGCGCGAGCCGACATCGCCGCGCACGGCGATGGCCTGTCCGCCCGCGGCCACGATGCCCTGGACCGCGTCCTGCGCCGCATCGGGCCGGGTCGCATAGTTGACCACCACGGCATATCCCAGACGCGCCAACTCTTCGGCAATCGCCCGGCCAATGCCGCGCGATGCTCCTGTCACCACCGCGACCCGACGGTCCGCCATGTTGCTTACTCCCTAGGGTTCCGCACCACGCGCACGCGCGCGATCGGGAGGCATCGACTCCACGGGGCTCACTTGTCGCGCGTCGGCCCGCGACCGAGTTTGGCAATGTCCACGTAGACGTACTGGCCGCCGTTCTCCTCGGCCAACGTGGCCAGGAAACTCGGGTCCCTCGGAGGCGGACCCGAGCCGAACTCGATCGCATGGATCGTAATGCCCGAGGCCAATCGCTGGATACGGTCGAGTTGCTGGCGGTTGAGCTTCGGGTCGTCGCCATCGGTAAGGACGAAGATCACGTCGGGCCGCAGCCGGATCGCCAGCTTCAGCGCCTCTTCGTGCTCGGTGCCGCCCTCCGCCGTGATCGTCTCGACGAAGCGCAGCGCACGTTCCTTCGTCTGCCGATTGGCAAACGCCAGCCGACCCTGCACCCCCGTCGGATTGAAGATCACGGGGCGCTCGTTGTAGAAGATGATCTGGAACTGGTGGACCGTATCGAGATTCTCGAGGCTCTTGCGGAGTTCGGCCTTGACCGCGCGCAAGGCTGCCTGAGGGGCACCCCCCATGCTTCCCGAACGGTCGAACAGGTAGACGAACTTGAACCCCTCCGCGGTGAGCCCAAAGAGCGACGTGCGGGCCGCGCCGTCGGCTGGAGGTTCGACCGAGGGGCCCTGCTTCTCCAACGGTTCGCCGCGACGCGGGCGCAGTCCCTCCAACAGGTCCTTGGTCGATTCGGCGCCCTGTCCCACCCCGCCACACCACCCCATCGCCAGCCAAAGTATCCACGCCAACGCCCACGGCGAACCGACCGAGGCCACCCGCAATGGCTCATGGCTTCCCATGCAAGATCGGACCATCGAGACATCTCCAGAAGATCAAGGCGGGAAATGGGTTAGGGTGATTGTGGCCATTCTAGCCAAGCGGCCCTACCACGTCAAACGCCGATGCCGCGGTTCCGATCGAGTGGGAACCCGCCTTCGCGGGCCCCCAGAAATGGGTTATAATAGGCATGATTTGGCACTCTCGGGAGCCTCGCCCGTGCACATCATCAAGTACCCACACCCTACCTTGAGGCACCAATCGAAGCCGCTTCGCCGCATCGACGCCGGTCTGCGCAAGATGGTTGCCGAGATGCTCGAACTGATGTACGCCAACAAGGGGATCGGCTTGGCCGCCAATCAGGTCGATCTGCCGTATCGGTTGATGGTCGTCAACCCCAGCGGCGACCCCGCGGTGAAGGACGAGGAACACGTCTTGATCAATCCCGAGATCCTCCGATCCAAAGGATCAGCCGAAGATCGCGAAGGGTGCCTGAGTCTGCCCGACATCTATGCACCCGTGAAACGTCCGGAGAAGATCGTGCTCAGTGCCTACGATCTGTCCGGCCGAGAGGTCACCTGGGAACTCGACGGGCTCTACGCCCGCGTGGTCCAGCACGAGTGCGACCACCTCGATGGGGTTCTGTTTATCGACCGCCTCACGCCGAGTAACCTGCTATCCATCAAGCAGGCCTTGGCCGACTTGGAGTTGGAGTTCTCGGGCAACCGCCAGCGCGGCTTGATTCCCGATGACGTGCGGATCGCGGCTCGGCTCACCGAGCTTGAGATGGCCCGTACCTGAGTCTGCCAAGCGACGCCACCGGCGAGATCTGCATACACCGCGTCGGGCGGTTCCGTTTGACCCATCAAGGTGGTTCACCTGGCCCCACGAGCCCGGGCGAGCATCTGGACCGCCTTCAGGGCATCTCCCGATTGCCGATAGCACACACTCGATGCGAACCACACGGGCCGATCGAACGGGGCGGGCAGCCTCTGGGCCGCCTTCTTGAACGCGCGGGCCGCCTCGCCGAATTGGCCTTCCAGTCGCAAGGCCTCTCCGCGAAGAAAGGCCACCTGCGCCTCGAAGGGCCCCAACGGCTCCAGGGCTGCGAGTCGATCCATCGCTTGCCGTGTCATCCCCAGTTCGAGGTAACCTATCGCTTCGCTCACCCGTTTGGCGAGGCGAACGTAATGCTTCATCTCGGTGTTCATTGCATTCCCCTTGTTTGCCGCCGCAAGGGGGGCGACGATCCAACCTGGCAGAAGACACCGCCGTTGGGAACGATATGCAAATCGCGTGCCGAGAACACCTCTGGTCGCCGCCGAGTTTGCGCGACCGTCTGACCGAGGGATCCTGACCGTCGCCCATCAGCCCTTGCCAATCGCGCGGAGGAACCGGGCGATGAAAATCGTCGAAACGCCTTGGGGACGAGAGATTTGGGTTGCGCACACCGACCCATACGCCTTCACGATCATCGAAATCAAGAAGGGTACGCGGTCCAGCCTTTAGTACCACGTCACGAAACACGAGCCCATCTACGTCGATTCGGGCATCCTCCAAATGGAGTGGCAAAGCGCGACCTGTGCCGCCGCGGAGCCGTGCCCGAAATGCGCGATGCCATCCTCCGCGTGGTCCGCGACCCGATCCGCAAACGGTCGCCGCGCGAGCGCCTGGTCGCGCCGGACCACCTTGCGGTGGAATACGGACTAGCGCGGCAGTGGATCGTGCGTGGCATTCGTTTCCGCGCTGCGCTGCGAGCACCCCGGCGACCCGCAATCCGTGGCCCTCGCCCGGCAGCTCGCCCAGGACGGTCTTCCTCGCGTGCTCGACACCGTTTGCGGATTGGACCCGACCGGCCCGCTGGCCACCGAGATTGCCGCGGCGTGGCGAGGGGGTTGAGCGTTTCACAGGCCCTGGTTGTCCCCGGCTCCGAGCGGCACGATGCGGATCCGGTTCGTCGCCTTGCTCACGCGGACCTGTTCGAGGGTCACCAGGCCCCAGCCGTCGGCCTTTGCTTCGCCCGATTGGATCGCTCGGGTCTGGCCGGTCTGGGTGTTCGACCATCGCACGCGCTGGCCGGGCCGGGGCTTGAAGCCCTGGCATCGGCGCGGGGTAATGTCCACCGTGCATTCGTCGCGCGGAGCCTTGCCCACCAGTCCCGCGGTCATCTCCCAACGGTCGGCCCGGTCGATCAGGTCGCCGGTCTCCCAGAAGAGATACAGGTTGACCTGGCCCGCGGCGTCGCCATCCGTTGCGGCACCGCTGCCGGGCCGGTCGTCGAGGCTGCACCGGGTAAAGGCCGGCAGGGTCTGGTCCGTGCGGAGGTCGATCGGCATCACGCGCTCCTCGAGCGTTAGCGGCATGCGTGCCCGCTGACCGTGCCCAGCCTGGCCCCAAACGAACAGGTGTGGGCGGCGGGTCTCTTGAAGCGCCCGATAGAACTCGACGGCCTGGGGCCAGCCGATCGCCCCGTCGTTCTTGCCGTTGGAGAAGGTGAGGAACCCGATCTCCTTCTCGGGATGCCGGCGCAGATACCAGACATCGCTATAGTGGTCCCAGACCGGCGTGCCGTCTTCGAACTTCACCTTCCACTGCGGCTCGCCGTAGACGTTGGCGTACGAGCCCTTGAACTGGGGCGACATCGCGGGCACATGCACCCCGACCCACGAGACCGCCCAGGCGATGCGTTCGGGATAGCGGATCGCCAGCATCGGCGCCCCGGAGCCCCCCATCGAGCTGCCCGCCACGTAGGTTCGCCTGAGATCGAGTGGCCACCGGGTGGCGGCCCAGTCGAGGAACGACAGCATCCGTTGCTGGGAATACGGCCGAACCACCCCTTGCTGCCAGCGCGCTTGGTCGCGTTGGCCAGCGAAGTACTGCTCGTGGTAGCCGGTCCAC
>DYLT01000529.1 GCA_020721945.1 Blastopirellula marina | reverse complement strand
CCGGAACCGCTTGAAGAAACAGTTCGGCCATCTGCCGAAGCAGCGTCGCGTCGCCTGCCGCGCGCCCGAGGGCCTCGGCCCGGTCGAACACCTCGGCCGGCGCGGGTGCGGCCGTTTTCGTGCCGTCCGGTTGGTCCGGCGGGCCGGACGTCTCCGCCGTGGCGGCGTCGAGCGCGGCCAGCAGTTCCCGGGACTGCACCGGCTTGGCCACGTAGCCATCCATGCCGACGGCCAGACATCGCTCGCGGTCGCCCTTCATGGCGTGGGCGGTCATGGCGATGATCGGCAGACGTCGGCCGGTCCCTTGTTCCTGCCGGCGAATGGCCTCGGTCGCCTCGAAGCCGTCCATTTCGGGCATTTGCACGTCCATCAGCACGGCATCGAACGGCTCGCGCCGGATGGCCTCGAGCACCTCCCGGCCGTTCTCAGCGACCACCACGCGATGCCCGTGCTTCTCCAGCAAACGCAAGGCGAGGGTCCGGCTGATCGGGTTGTCTTCGGCTAGCAGAACCGAAAGCGGCCGTCGGGGGGTGAATCCGGGTGCCGGCCCTGGCCGCGTCTGGGCCCCGGGCAGCCGATCGCCCAAGGCCGCCAGCACGGCATCGAGCAGATCGGATTGGGCGACGGGCTTGGTCAGGTACGCGTGGATGCCGAGTTCGCGGCACTGGGCGGCGTCGTCCGGCTGGCCTGCCGACGTGAGCATCACCAGGGTGGTTCCGGCCAGTCGCGGCCGGCGATGGATTTCGGCGGCCAGTTGGAAGCCGTCGACCTCGGGCATGTGTGCGTCCAGAATCGCCAGCGCGAAGGGTTCGCCGCCGGAGGCCGCTACGTCCAGGGCCTCGAGCGCGGCTTCGGCGCGATTGACCGCCGCCGGCCGCATGCCCCAGTTGGCCAGCATTTCCTGGAGGATGAGCCGGTTCGTGGGGTGGTCATCGACGATCAGGACCGACAGTCCCGAAAGGCTCGCGGCGGAGGCGGCGGCGCGCGGGACCGAGGGGCGCGTCGACCGGCCGAACCGCGCCGTAAAGTAGAAACGGCTCCCATGGCCCGGTTCGCTCGACACACCGATCTGGCCACCCATCATCCCGACAAGCTGCGACGAGATCGCCAACCCCAACCCGGTTCCCGCGTACCGGCGCCTCGTCGAGCTGTCGGCCTGGGCGAAGGCATCGAAGATCTGGACCTGCTTGTCGGGCGGGATGCCGATCCCCGTGTCGGCCACCAGGAACCGCAACGTGACGTCGCCATGGGCCTTTGGCTCGCGCGACACCCGCACCAGGACCTCGCCGTGCTCGGTGAACTTGATCGCGTTCCCCACCAGATTCAACAAGACCTGGCGTAGCCGACCGGGGTCGCCGATCAGGGCGTCGGGCACGTCGGGCAGGATGTGGCAGACCAGCTCCAACCCCTTCTGCTGCGCGCGCAGGCCGAGGGCTTTCATCGTGTCGCCCAACAGATCGCGCACGCTGAAATCGACGTAGTCGAGTTGGAGCTTCCGGGCCTCGATCTTCGAGAAGTCCAGGATATCGTTGATCACGGCCAAGAGCGCTTCGGCCGACGCCTTGACCATGCCCAGGTATTCGCGCTGCTCGGGCGTCAATTCGGTATCGAGGGTCAGTTCGGTAAGTCCGATGATGCCGTTCATCGGCGTGCGGATCTCGTGGCTCATGTTGGCCAGGAACTCGCTCTTGAAGCGGTTTGCCGGATCGGC
>DYLT01000528.1 GCA_020721945.1 Blastopirellula marina | reverse complement strand
CGAAGTGCGGGTTGCACCCGCCCGCCGTGTCGAGCAACAACCGCAATCGCCGCGCCGTCGAGACGTGGCTTGTGGTGCGCGCGGGGTTCTCGATGGCCAGACACTGGAACCGCCCGCGAACCCGCACCTCCTCGCCGCCGCAGGCGATGATCTGATCGCCGGCGAGAATCGGCTCGAACGAATCGACCTGTTTGGTCGAGTACCCGTGTTGGCGGTAGCAGCCAAAGAGCGAGGCGATGGCCTGCTCGACGGCCGCGTCGCTCGACCACGGCCGGGGCGTCTGTTCGAGCTTCCAGAAATCGCCGGCCATGTCGCCGACGAAGGCGTCCCGGCGGCGCCGCCCAACGATCGCCCGGACCGGATCCACCGCCGCCGGAATCAACGATTCGATGCCGGCGTGCAACCGATCGAGCGTGGCGCCCAAGGCCGGGTCGAGCGGATCGGGCCGATACTCGGCCGGCAAGGGGCTGCCGTCGCCCTCCTGGGTGCGATATCCCTTGGGGAGGAACACCTCGCCCTCGCCTCGATACACCCAGAAAACCCGCATCCCACCTTGCTCGGCGCGAAGCACCGCCTCGCCCTCGACCCCGACCACCTCGAGAAGCAGGCCTGGGCAACCGCGCTCGAACACGGCCTTGGCCTCGGCCCGTTCGCGCTCGTCGTCGAGTCGGGCAACGTGAATTTCCGCCATCGTCGATACTCCAACCTTCTCGTCTTTCGTACCACAAGCGGCGGCCGAACACCAGGGGGCACGAGGGTTGGCGACAACCGGCCGGGGCACACGCCGCGCCCGACGCCCCTTGGCAGCAAGCGGCCGCGCATGGTATAACCCGAGCGTGCCGGACGGTCGCGAAGGGACCGACCGGCGGCCCACGGACCCCTGGAATGACGCCTCCCAAGGAACACATCGCGGTTTACCCGGGCTCGTTCGACCCCATCACGCTTGGCCATCTCAATGTCATGGAGCGGGCCAGCCGCCTGTTCGATCGGCTCATCGTGGCGGTGGGCATCAACATCGACAAACACCCGCTGTTCGATGCCGACGAGCGGGTGGCCCTGATCCGCGACGCCACGAGGCACCTGGCCAACATCGAGATTCGCACGTTTCGGGGGCTGACGGTGACGTTTGTGCGGGAGTGCGGGGCCCGGGTGATCCTTCGTGGGGTGCGGCCGATCACCGATATTGCCGCCGAGTTGACGATGATGATGGCCAACCGCCGCCTCGCCCCGGACGTCGAGACGCTGTTCATGATCGCCGATGGGGAACTGGCGCACGTCTCGAGTTCGCTGATCAAGCAGATCGCCCCGGTGGCCGACGACGCGGCGCTATCGCGTTTCCTCCCGCGGGGCGTGGTCCACGCGCTCCGCGCGAAGCTCACGGCCGGACGGCTCTAGCGTGCGGCAGCCTGGCGGGCGCCCGCGCGGCACGCGGGGTCGCTACTCGGCACGCTTCAGCGGATCGCCCAGGGCGACCACCAGCGGCTTGCCGTCGGTCTCGCCGTCGAGCTGGATCTCGACATGCCGCTCGCCGATCCTGGCGATCGTGCCTTTCATCGGGCCGATCTCGAAGCGTTCGCCTTGGCGCAGGCGGAGGTTCTCGTCGTTGCTCCGCGACTTGATCCAGACGCGAGGCTGCCCATCAAGCCCCGAAACGATCGCCGTGACATAGGCGTATTTGCTCGGGTCGAACGTCTCGATCTTCGGCGGCTCGACGCGCCGC
>DYLT01000527.1 GCA_020721945.1 Blastopirellula marina | reverse complement strand
TGGGAGAAGGTTCGTGCCTTCTTTGCCGACCTTGCGGAGAAGGCCCGGCCGGAAGGCGGCTTTCTCGCGATCCTGGAGGTCTGCGGCATGAATCCCTGGCTGCTGGCGATGCTC
This sequence comes from Blastopirellula marina, assembly GCA_020721945.1. Taxonomy (GTDB): domain Bacteria; phylum Planctomycetota; class Planctomycetia; order Pirellulales; family Thermoguttaceae; genus JANLFZ01. Next base: position 1,608 of record DYLT01000527.1, on the reverse strand, counting down.
AAGGAGTACGGCTGCCGGGAAATCGTCGTGATTCAGCCGACGGAGCGGTCGAAACAGAAGACCGACCGCCGCGACGCCGGCAAGTTGAGCCATTTGCTGTGGGTCCATCGGCAGCAGTTCCTGGCAGGGAAACACCCGCTCGGGCTGCGGCGCGTGCAGCCGCCGACGCCGCAGGAGGCCGACGATCGGCAGATCACCGCGTTGCGCGCGCGGCTGACGAAGAAGCGCACGGCGGTGCTCAACGGGATCCACAAGCTACTGCGAAAACACAACCTGGAGCAGGAGTGTCCGACCAAGGTCTTCCAGACGCAGAAGGTCCGCCGCTGGTTGGCCAAGATGGACCTGCCCGTCGTGGACCGTTTGGAGATGGACCAGCTCTTGCCGCAATGGGAGCTGTTGGACGGCCAGTTGGAGGCGGTCGATGGAGAAGGTGGGGTCAGGTCTTGACATTTAACTTTTCGCGGAATCTCCGCTCGTACGCAGCCTTTCCCACAGCTTCGCCAAACGGCTATCCCACGCACGATCCCTCGCACGCCGATCTTCCGCCCGCGCAACGACCTTCGATACGGCCGCGCTGGTGACGCCGCCGAAGTATTCACCAATCGTCCCCACCGCCTCGACGGCCACGCGACGGGCCAAGTAGATCGCCGCCGACCGGGCCTCGTTCCCGTGACGCCGGCTGACCAAGACCTCCGCCGGCTCCACGTCAAACGCCTCGCTCACCGCCGCGACGACATCGGCCAGGGTCGGCCGCCACGCCAGTTGCCGGTGGGCCGGTACCCCTTCTCGAAGCGGTTTCAGCGCCAGGCGCCGCCGCCATCGGTCGACCCACGCACCGCTGCCCAGGAACATGCCACCCACCACGGCCTCCAGCGGCGAGGCAGGCGACTGCGACCCCCCCGCTTCCACGAAACGCCGATAGGCCCGCCGGGCCCGCGACCGGTCCTTGGCCAACTCGCCCAGCACCGTCTCCCAATCCAGCCACGCCGGCGCCTGCCTGCTGCCGAGGTAGTCCCGATAACTGCTCCAGCCGTACTCGTCCGGCCGCTCGACGAGCCGCGCCCGCACCGGGTTCAGGTGAACGTAACGGCTCAGTTCCAGCGCGTGCGACTCGTCCTCCACGAGGACTGCCTTGAACCGTCCTTGCAGCAACGCCCCGCAGCGGCCGTAACGACGATTGAAGTAGCTGGCGTACCCCGAGTTCAAATCGTGCATGCCCGCGGAAAGGTTGGGCTGGGGCGTGCGCAGATAGAGATGAAAGTGATTGCTCATCAAGACCCACGCAAACCCCCGCCATCCGCAGCGCGTGGCGACGCGGTCCAGCAACTCGACCCAGCGCTGCCGGTCCCGCTCGTCGCGCACCACGACCTCCCGCTGCCAGCCGCGGCTGGTTACATGGTACAAGCCGCCGTCGATCTCGATCCGCAACGGGCGAGCCATAGAACCCGAGCGTACCGCCTCAAAAGTTAAATGTCAAGACCTGACCCCATCTCCTGCACGAAAGCGTTGGAATGGCCACCGGACCCTACCGTGCGTGCGCCAGTGCTCTACCCGACAGGGCAACGGTGGGAACCGACCCGAGCGCCGCGCCAGGGCTCGAAGAGGAAT
>DYLT01000166.1 GCA_020721945.1 Blastopirellula marina | reverse complement strand
TGGCAGCGCGGCGAGGAGCTGTTCGAGGTGGTTCCGCAGCTCGACCGGTGGCAGCAAGAGGCCCGCCGCATCCTCGCGCACGTGCAGGGCCCTGGCGCGGATGCGCGGCGGCCCAATTCGGGCAGCCGGGGTGCCCCCAGGCTTCGCCGGCGGTGGCTCGCGGGCCTCTCGCTCGTGGTGTTGGTGGCGTGTGTGGCCGCAGCCGGCGCGGTTTCTTGGGTATGTTGGCCATTCTGCAACACGCGTCGCGACAAGGTCAAAGAGTCGCCGCAGCCGCAAGGCGCCCCCAAGCTTACTGACAGCGACTGGCGCAGCTACGCTGAAAAGCTGCTTGGACGCGACCTGCCGCGGGACCCGGAGCAACTCAAGCAGCGCTTGGCCCGCGAGCTCAAGAAGCTATACTCCAACGTGCCGGAAACGGAGCCAGAGAAGATTATCTTCTTCGTCCTAAACCGGTTCGAGCAAGACATGGGTTGTGGGGAAAGCCACCCGGCCAAACTCGTTCGTTCGGGGCCGCCGGAGGACCTCAAGAAGCTCTTTCCGGACGGCAAGTTCCACCCGATCGGCATTCCGAACTGGTCGAACCAGGAGAAGGAGTTCTGGAAGGACGTCAGCCCGTCTCAAGTGAACGAGCTACTAGGGGCTCTTAGGAAAGCGAACGAGTCGGTTCAGGAAAGAGGCGGATGGGAGATTCCGAATCAGGACGGCTACCCCTTTGCGAAGGCTTTCTTTCCGCTGTTTGACAAATTGGGGCAGTTCGCCAAAGAAAATTCGCAGCTGCAACTCCAGCTTGGTACAGGCGAAACCGTTCGCTCGTACTATCTCGGCCCCGACGGCGTAGTGCTGCAAAAGCTCGGCCGTTTGCTAAAAAAACTTGCGGAGCAAAAAGTGGTTCGCGATAGTTCTGCAGCGAGCGAACCAAAAACGGCCAGGGAATGTATCCAGGCGCTTGTTAAGGCATTCAACTCGGAGAAAGTCAGGCAGAAAACAGTAAACGAACTGGACCCACTCGTCCCCGAGTGGGAAAAGGTTTTAGGCGGCCAAGACCCTGCAAAGTAGGCCGTGGTTGAAGAACCGGCCTCGCCCCTCTGGAGGAGATTGGGCAAGAGAGGAGTCCTGCGTTCCGTTGTTTCACTCATGGAGGCATCAGGGAGGAGTCGCTATCGCTTGACCGACGCACAATGGCAGCTCGCAGCCGCCCTCCTTCCGCCGCCGGCCCGGCCGGTGGCCTTGGACGGCGACAAGGGGTATCGGGCGGCGTGGATTGACGTACGACACGCTGACAGCCTGTGCCGCGCGGGATTCGGCCGGTGATCCCCTCAAGGGAGACAACGATCATAGGAGGAGTCGATCAATGCATAGAAGCTGGCTTCGTATGTTGGCCCTTGGACTCCTGGCCGGCCTGGTGCCTTGCGCCCGGGCAGCGGCCGAGAAGCCTCTGGTTGACAAGACGCTGGTCGTCTGGGCGGCGCCGGCCAACCTGGACCAGCACGGCGGCAGCGCCCTGACGATCGACGACGTCGCGTCGCACTTCGACGGGATCGTCTTCGGCGAACTGGCCCACAAGAAGTGGATGGCAGGCAGCGACGGCTTCCGGCGCACCCATCGGGAACAGGGCGATTGGCCTGAGGAAACGGCCGATGCCAAGACCTTCGTCCAGGTGGCGATCACCTACAAGGGCCGCGAGGTGACGATCTATCGCAACGGGAAGAAGCAGGCCCAGTACACGATGGCCAATCCACCCCAGCAGTTCGGACCACCGAGCGTGGTGGTCATCGGCATGCGTCACCTCGAGCAGGGGGACGACGCCCATTTCGCCGGGGCGATCGACGACGCCCGGATCTACGACATGGTGCTTACGGCCGAACAGATCGCAGGGCTCAAGCCGAACGCGCCCTCGGACCCCAAGCCCTGGGCGTGGTGGGACTTTGAGAAGGAAGCCGAGGACCTGACCGGGCGGTTTGCGGCCTCCAAGCTGCTCGGCGGGGCCGAAGTCAAGGAGGGCCGGCTCGTGCTGGACGGCAAGACCGGCACCATGGTCGCCGGCCGGACCGCCGTCACGGCGGAGACGGCCACGTGGGTGCTGCGCCCCGTCCCGCGCTCCGACATCGAGGCGGCCCGGCACCTGCGCAACCGCCTGCTGGCCGACCCTTACCGGCCGCAGTACCACTTCGTCATCCCCGAGGGCTACGCCATGCCCTTCGATCCCAACGGCGCCATTTTCTGGAAAGGCCGGTACCACCTGTTCTATATCTTCCAGGATGCGCGGGGACACAACTGGGGGCACGTCTCCAGCACCGACCTGCTCCACTGGCGGCACCATCCCACCGGGCTGGTCTCCGGCATGTTCAGCGGCAACTGCTTCGTCAACAAGGACGGGCGGCCTACCATGTGCTATCACCAGGTGGGCCAGGGCAATGCCATGGCGGTCGCCGTCGACGACGAGCTGAACGAGTGGAAGAAACTCGAGTCGAACCCCATCACCCCAGAAACCAAGCCGGGAGACCCGCACCACGGCAAATACCGGTCGTGGGACCCGTACGGGTGGCTCGAAGGCGACACGTATTACGCCATCTTCGGCGGGACGCGCCCGGCGATCGCCAAGTCGCGCAGCCTGGCCGACCCGTGGAGCTACGTCGGCGATCTCCTGGCCAACACTGTCGAGGGCGTTTCGATCAACGAGGACGTCTCCTGCGCCGACTTCTTCAAGATAGGCAACAAGCACATGCTTTTGTGCATCAGCCACCGGCTCGGCTGCCGCTACTACCTAGGGGATTGGAAGAACGAGCAGTTCCATCCGACGTTCCACGAGAAGATGAGCTGGGTGGACAATTCGTTCTTCGCTCCCGAGAGCCTGCTGGACGACCGTGGCCGCCGGATCATGTGGGCTTGGATCTTCGACGCCCCCGGGTTCAAGCCCCGCAGGACGCAGCACGGCTGGTCCGGCACCATGAGTCTGCCGCGAGAGCTGATGTTGAGCGACGACGGCCGGCTGCGGATGCGCCCGGTCGAGGAGTTAGAGAAGCTCCGCTACAACGAGCGGACCGTCGCCGAGCTGACCGTGGAAGCCGGCAAGGAAACCGTGCTGGAGCAGATTTCCGGCAACACAATCGAATTGCGGATCGAGATGGAGCCCCAGGGCGCCAAGCAGTACGGCGTCAAAGTCTGCCGGTCGCCCGACGGCCAGGAGGAGACGCTGGTCTACTACGACGCGGCCGAGGGGAAGCTCAAGATCGACGTGACCAAGGCCAGTCTCGGCGAGGGCTTGAAGAACGTCGAGGCCGGCCCATTCGCCCTGAAGGACGGCGAGACGCTCGTGCTCCGGGTGTTCGTCGACAAATCGGTTGTCGAGGCGTTTGCCGGCGACCGCCAGGCGGCCATGCGACGTATCTACCCCACGCGCCCCGACAGCATCGGTGTCTCGCTCTTCTCCCAGGGCGGTCCGACCAAAGTCCGCCAAGTGAAGGCGTGGACGATGATGCCGTCGAATCCCTACTGAACGGGCAAGGAGAGAGATGCACAAGATGACACACAACATGAAGACCACTGCCGCCCTGGCAGCGCTGCTGTGCCTGGTGGGGATTTCGCGGGCCCAAGCCCAGGACGTCAACCGGCTGATCGAACCGGCGCGGCAGTTGCGGGAGAAGCTGCTCGCCGATCCGTACCGTCCCGCCTATCACATCGTCACCCCCGAAGGGCTCTGTAGCCCCTTCGACCCCAACGGCGCGCTGTTTTGGAAGGGGCGTTACCACCTGATGTATATCATCCAGACGGAGAAGGGCCACTCGTGGGCGCACATCTCCAGCAAGGACCTGGTCCACTGGCGCCAGCATCCGCCCGCGCTGGAGCCGGGCGACGGCGACTCCTGCATCTTCAGCGGTGGGGCGGCCCTGGACAAGAAGGGCGTGCCGACGATCACCTACTGGGGCCTGGAGAGCCCCCGCGGCATCTGCATTGCCACCAGCACCGACGAGAACCTCGACCACTGGACCAAGAGCCCCCACAACCCGGTGATTCGCGAGACGCAGCACGGCCTGGCCGTCGTGCGCGACAAGCAGGGCAAGGAGACGATCTACGGCGTGGCCGATCCCTCGGCCATCTGGATCAAGGACGGGCGGTATTACGTGCTGACCGGCAACCTGCTGGTGCTGCGGGAGTTCGGGCAGAAGCGCAACCTGCCCGAGTACCTGGGAGATACGCTCTACCTGTTCACCTCCGACGACCTGGTCCACTGGAAGTACCTCCACCAGTTCTACAAGTCGGACCGCAAGTGGACCCGCGATTTCGAGGACAACATGTGCCCCGATTTCTTCGCGCTGCCCGCAAGCCCCAAGGGCGGCCCGGCGAGCGACCGGCACATGATCCTGTTTATCAGCCACACGCTGGGCTGCCAGTATTACCTGGGACGCTACGAGAACGACCGCTTCTCGCCCGACACCCACGGCCGCATGACCTGGGTGGACAACGCCTTTTTCGCCCCCGAGTCGCTCGTGGATGACAAGGGACGGCGCATCATGTGGGCCTGGATCCTTGACGGCCGCAGCGCGCCGGCCCGCAACGCCAGCGGCTGGTCGGGCACGATGAGCCTCCCCCGCGTCCTCTGGCTGGGCGACGACAAGACCCTGCGCATGCGCCCGGCCGAGGCGCTCACGGCGCTTCGCTACAACGCCCGGAAGCTGACCAAGCTGACCATCGAGGCCGACTCCGAGCGGAAGCTCCCGGAGATTTGCGGCAATTGTCTCGAGCTGTCGATCAGGATGATCCCCGATGGGGCTGCCCAGTACGGCGTGAAGGTCTGCTGCTCGCCGCAGGGCGAGGAGCAAACGCTGGTCTATTACGACGCGTCTGACAAGAAGCTCAAGATCGACACCCGCAAGTCGAGCCTGGGCGACGGGCCCAAGTCGATCGAGGCGGGACCGCTGGAGCTGAAGCAAGGCGAGCCGCTGGTGCTGAGGGTATACGTCGACAAGTCGGTGGCCGAGGCATTTGCGGGCGACCGCCAGGCGGTCATGCGGCGGATCTACCCTACGCGCAAGGACAGCCTCGGCGTGGCCCTGTTCTCCCGCGGCGGCCCGGCCCAGGTGCCGGTGGTGGAAGCCTGGGACATCATGCCGTCCAATCCCTATTGAGAGCCGTTCACACAACCCGCTGCGAGCCGCCGGGTTCATCCCGCCGCCCGGGGATGCGCGGGGATCAACTCCGCGGCTCGCCGGCTCTGGCGGCGACTCCTGCAGAAACCGGCAGGAGATGGTATGCATTGAGTTTTGCTGGCAGGGAAGTCCGGGAAGGTAGAGTTTCCTGGAGTAGACAGGTCACAGGCTGGATCGTGCGGTTGAGGCGTTGACCTCGTGAAGGAGATTGGTCAGACCCGTGGCCGAAGCACCACCATGAGGCCCGAAGGGTGACCTCGCATAGGAGTTCCTAAATGGTGTTGCACGATTCTGGAAAATGCCGGAGCGCGGGCATCTTGCCCGCACCGATGCGGCCGAGACGGCCGCGCTCCAGGATCCCGCAAGTCCATTTAGCATGCCGAGCGGCCGCACCACGTTTCGGTCCATGCGCAGCCCGCCCAGGAGAATCCCACCCCGAAACCGATCATCAGCGTGCGCATGCCGGGGCGCAGCCGTCCCGAGCGGCGCAGGTTATGCATCAGGATGGGGATCGTGGACGAGACCGTATTGCCGCTTTCCTCGAGGTCGGAGGGCATCTTGTCGCCGTTGACCTTCAGCCGCTCTTGAAGGTGCTGGAGCATGAATGCGGTCGCCTGGTGCATCAGGTACAGGTCCACGTCGTCGGGGGTCCAGTTGGCCTCGGCCAGAAGACGTTCGACCATGGGCGGCACCACATCGAGGGTGAACTTGACTAATTCCGGGCCGTCCATGTAGAGGCTGCTGGGCCACCGTTTGCGTTTGCGCGGCTTCATGGCCAGTTCTTTGGGGCGGGCTCCCCCTTCGGTGACCATGAGGGTATCGCCCCCGTGGCCGTCGGTGCCGAACACGAACTGGCCCAACGAGGGCCGATCCGCGGCGTCGATCAAGGTCGCGGCCGCCGCGTCGCTGAAAATCGTACGGAGCGATCGGTCGGTCGGATGGATGTACTTCGAATAGGTTTCCGACGTGATGAAGAGGACGCGCTGGGCGGCACCGCTGCGGATCAGTCCGTCGGCCAACGACAACCCGTACACAAAACCCGAACACCCCAAGTTGAAGTCCAGCGCGCCGATCGAGGTGGGCAACCCCAAGCGGTCTTGGACGAGGCACGCGGTGGTGGGCAGGGGATAGTCGGGCGTCTGCGTGCAGAACAACAGGAAGTCGATCGTGCGGCGGTCAATGCCGTGGTCGCGAAAGAGCTTCTCCGCCGCGGCGACCCCAAGATCCGAAACGCATTCGCCTGCACCCGCCACATGACGCACGCGGATGCCGGTTTTGGCGTAAATCAAATCCATGTCCCACGAGGGGAAGTCCTTGGCGAGCGTGTCGTTGTCCAACACCGTCTCGGGGAAATGGACGGCGATCGGACCAACGGCGGCATATTTCATCGGGGCAATCCTCAGAGGTGGTCCGGCAAGGGGCCCGCCGATCGGTCTCGGGCAGCGGGTTGACGCCCAATCGGGGGGAAGGCGCTTGTCAAACAACCTCACTGCGGTGGGCTCTCGGCCCGCCGGCATTGTGCACTGGGCAGAGCGAAGAAAGCTAACACACTGGCCGCACGAAGGTCAAGCGGAGTATTCCCTGCGATTTCTTCTCGACTGGATTGCAATGGGCGGCCGAAAGGTATATCGGACAACAGCAACTCCGGGTCCTCGCCAACGTCACGGAGGACGGTCTTGGCCCTCTCCGCCCGATTGAGGTTATTCTATTTCCTTCATTTTGCCAACCCCGCCGCAGATCGTCTCGTCTACCGGACGATCCGTGAACACCTAACCCGAAGTATCCTCGAAATTGGGATCGGCCCAGGGGAACGGGCGCTTCGGATGATCGAAGTCGCGGCACTGCATGCGCCGGTTGCCGAGGTCCGATACGTCGGGGTCGATCTGTTCGAGGCAAGAACCCAGCGCGATGGGCCCGGGTTGTCGCTTAAGGCCGCGCATAGCCTTTTGCGAGCCACCGGGGCGCGGGTGAACCTCGTGCCGGGCGATCCGGCCTCTGCGCTGGCAAGAACGGCTAACCTCTTGAAACCAGCCGACTTAGTGGTGATCTCGGTCATGCCGGCCGCAGCCATGTCGGCGGCTTGGTTCTTCCTGCCGCGGCTTCTCCACCCCAGGTCGATCGTACTGCGACCAAAGGCGATCGAGGGGGCGCAAGGTGCTGAGTTCGAACAACTTAGCCTGGCGGAGGTCGATGCCCTGGCATCGCGCGCCAAAAGACGGCGGGCAGCGTAGGGGTCGATTACCCCAACTCTAGGGTGGTTCGCACACGAGGGTCTCCCTGTCTAAGATTAGGGACAAAGGCCGTGCGCGGCAGAGTCCCCTCAATGAGTGACGAACCTCCCCCCTTTACCCCCTCCATCGACCCGAACGAGCCCACGATCGACTCGGCCAATGCCACGCCCGAGTCGATGGTTCCGCGGCGCGCGCGGGCACGCTGCGCGTACGTGTCGCTGGTGACCGGGAGCACTCCGGAGATTACCTGCGAGTTGGAGGGGTTGCTTCGTCGTCGGGTTCGTCTGGCCGCTGGGATTCTGTTTTTGGGGTTTGCGGCTTTCTTGGCGTGGCACGTGGTCCGGTTCGGCGTCGACGTGGACGAGGTGTTCGGCGGCGGCTGGCTGGCGTTCCACGCGGCCGTCACGGCGGCCTTGGGAGGGGTGGCTGGCCTGCTGTTCCGGCGCTGTCCTTTGGCGCGTCCGCGTCTGCGGATGTGCGAAATCGTGGTGTTTGGGCTGCCTGCCGTCTTCATCGCCGCCGCCCAATATCAGGCGGCGGTCGAGGCGGCCGCGAGGGGCCACCTGGTGCTCGAGGCGGGGCCTTGGCTGTTGCTGTTGTTTACCTACGCGCTGTTCATTCCCAACACGTTTCGCCGCGCCGCCGTGGCGTTGGCAGTTCTGGCCGCGATGCCCCTGGTCCTGTTGGGGGTTCTGGCTCTAGCGTCTGCCGAGGTGGCGGACCTGGTCACGGTGGACCATGTCGTCCGGTTCGGGCTGATGATGGTCTGCGCCGCGGTCGCCGGGGCCATGGGCGTGGACACGATCGGCACGTTGCGCCGCGAAGCCTTCGAGGCCAGGCAGGTGGGGCAGTACCGGCTGAGCCGGCAGATCGGGGCGGGCGGCATGGGCGAGGTCTATCTGGCCGAACACCAGATGCTCAAACGGCCCTGTGTGATCAAGCTGATTCGTCCGGACAAGGCGGGCGATCCGCGCGTGCTCGCCCGGTTCCAGCGCGAGGTCCGCGCCGCGGCCCGGCTGACGCATTGGAACACCATCGAGATCTTCGACTACGGCAACACCGAGGACGGGACGTTCTACTACGTCATGGAGTACCTGCCCGGCATGAGCCTGGCCGATCTGGTGGCGCGCCACGGGCCGTTGCCGCCGGCGCGGGTGATCTATCTGCTCCGCCAGGCCTGCGACGCGCTGCGCGAGGCCCATGGCGCCGGGCTGGTCCACCGCGACATCAAGCCGGCCAACATCTTCGCGGCCCAGCGCGGCGGCGTCTACGATGTGGTCAAGTTGCTCGACTTCGGCCTGGTCAAGCCGATCGTCGACGACTCGCCGATGGATTTGACCACCGAAGGCGCGATCACGGGCTCGCCGCTGTACATGTCGCCCGAGCAGGCCAGCGGCGACCGCGAGGCCGACGCCCGCAGCGATATCTATTCGTTGGGGGCGGTCGGGTACTATCTGCTGACGGGTCGGCCGCCGTTCGTGGGCGACAAACCGATCAAGGTCATGGCCGCCCACATTCACGAGGAGGTGGTGCCGCCGTCGCAGCATCGTCCTGGGATTCCCGCCGATTTGGACCAGGTCATCCTGCGGTGCCTGGCGAAATCGCCGGAAGAGCGTTTTCCCGATGCGGCGAGTCTGTGCGCGGCCCTCGGTCGGTGCGAGGCGGCCGAGGGTTGGTCCCGCGATCAGGCCGCCCGATGGTGGCGCGGCATCGAACGCCGCAAGCCGAACCGGGTCGAGGCGGCCGTCTAAGAAGGGACTTCACCAGGGCGCCGACTTCTGTCCGGTTTTCGAGTTGTCGGCGACGTCGGGTTCGATGGGTCTGGCCTCCTTGGGGTCGGTGGGGGCCGTGGGGCTCGACCCGCTGCCCGCGCCGGCCGCGCCGCCGCTGTTGATGGTCACCAGGGTACCCTGGATCGTCACGCCTGTCGGGCCGATGTCGACGAAGCCGCCGGGGCCCTTGATCGTCAGTTGCAGGCCGGCCTCGATGACCACCTTCATGCCGGCCTTGAGGTGGATTTCCTGGCCGGCCTCCAGGGCGTGCTTCATGCCCACCTTTTCTTGCTGGTTCATACCCACCGTGAGCGACTGGTCGGTGTCGACCTTCTCCATCCGGTTGCCCTTGACGTGGTGGTGGTGGTTTTTCTCGACGAGTTCTTTCTTGTCGGCCTTGATGACGATGTCCTGGTTTCCGGGGCCGTCGATGCCGCCGACCAATAGTTGCATGTCGCCGCCGATGTGCTCGATGTGGTTCTTGTGCACCTTGACGTGCTTGTCGACATAGACCATCTCGCGCCGGTCGCCGACCTTCGCGCCATCCTTTTCCGAGCCGATGATCTGATGCGAGTTGGCGATCACCAGCTCGCGCGAGTCGTTGCGCACGCGCAGGTCCATGTCGCGCTGGGCGTGAATGAAGATCTGCTCCTTCTCCTTCTTGTCTTCGAAGCGGATCTCGTTGTACCCGTCGCCTCCTAGGGAGGAATTCGTCTTGAGGTAGCTCTTGGTCTTTTCGTCGGGCAGCGTGTAGGCGGGCATCTGGTCGGCGTTGTAGACCACCCCGATGACGAGGGGCCGGTCGGGATCTCCGTCCAGGTACGAGACGACTACCTCCTGGCCGATGCGCGGGATGAACATTGCGCCCCAGCCTTTGCCGGCGGCAATCTGCGCGCAGCGGATCCAGCAGGTGGTCTTCTCGTCGCGCTTGCCCTCGCGGTCCCAGAAGAACTGGACCTTGACCCGGCCGTACTTGTCGGGCCAGATCTCCTCTCCCTTGGGGCCGGTGACCACGGCCGTCTGCGTGCCCTGGATGACGGGCTTGGGGGTGATGCGGCGCGGGCGGAAGGGGACCGAATCGGGGATGCACGTGAAGGTGTTGGTGTAGTCCACCGCGGCGCTGCCGGCGCTGCCGTACTCGGTCGGCTCGTTCGCCGTGTGCTCGATCGAGGTGATGACGAACCCCTTGCCCTCTTCCGACTTGCAGTCGTGCCGCTTGATCTTGAACTTGCCCCCCGGGGTAAAAGTCTTGCACCGCCCGGCCCCCCGGACGAGGTCGAACGCCGTTTCTTCCTCTTCCATGCGCACGTCGGTCAGGTGCTGTCCGTCGGGCTTCTTCCCGTAAGTGCCCGGGTAGTCGTAGATTTCGTACTTCTGCACCTGATCGACCGGCACTCCCGACTGCTCCTGCGTCAAGAGGAGCCGGCTGGGCGTGGGTTCGCTTCGCGCGGGGTGATCGATGAAGTTGTAGTCGGTCTGGGCCCACTTGCCGGGAATGAACTCGAACTGGTGCTCCCAGCGCGACAGCCGGCCCTCGGCCGCCTCGCCGGAGTACGAGTATTCGTACTCGACCTCGCGTTCGGAACAGTCCTTGTAGGCCCCTTTCTGATCGGCCAGCACCAGCACGTGCTTGCCTTGCTCGTGCCGGAAGTAGTAGAAGATCCCCTCTTGTTCCATCAGCCGCGAAACGAAGTTGAAGTCCGTCTCGCGGTACTGGACGCAGTATTCGTAGGTCGGGTGGTTCTCCTGGATCTCGCCCGTCTCGAAATCCGAGAATCCCAGGTCCTGAAACACCTGCTTGATGATGTCGGGGGCGTTCTTGTCCTGGAAGATGCGGCAGTCGGCGGTGCGGGTGAGGAACCACAGCCAGGGCACGACCTCGGCGTAGTAGCAGCGCATGCCCTCCTGCCGGCCGCCGGCGCCGAACCGGCTCACGAACCCGTTGAAGTAGCGGAGCGACCCGTCGCCCCGCCGCACATGGAACGTGGTATTCTTGCCGACGATCTCCCGCGGCGCGATAAAGTCGCGCGTCGAGAGCATTTCCAGCCGGAACGTGAAAAGCCGAGACAATTCCTCCTGGCCGACGAACGACTGGAGCAACAGGACGTCTTTTCCCAGCGGGGTCTCGACTCCTAAGGCGCGCGTTTCCTGGGTGGGCGAAGACATGGGTGGCTCCGCGAGATCTAAACGGACTCGGCTGGCCAAACGACGGATCGCGCAAGGACCGTGGGACCGGCGATTCCTGGGCGGAGTCCGGTCCCACGGTGCGGCGTTGAGGTCGGGTGGCGGGCGGGCAACGCCCTGAACCGGCTCAGTTACCCTTGTTCTTGACCAGGTCCCAGTTGGCCTTCA
>DYLT01000526.1 GCA_020721945.1 Blastopirellula marina | reverse complement strand
TGTCTTTTCTTTCCTCACTGCCGCCGTCGAAGCTCATCTCGCCCACCAACCCGCCGCCTCATTGCTCCCCAGGGTGTGAACGGTTACGTGATGGTGGACATGGAAAGCGCGCCACGAGGCGTCGCGTTTGGGCCGGTTCGCGGAGATGTCGTCGCGTAGGGGCCGTAAAATCTTCCTCGCTCAGGGGCCATGCCAACCCGAACGACCGAGGATTTCCATTTCCGATTGATTCAGAACACTGGCTTGACGTGGCCTTGCACGCCGACGTACAGTGGCACGAAACGTGTGGTGCGAGGTGGACCACTCCCAAGCCAAAAGTAGGAGGCATCGATGAAGCGTCTTTTCGCCGCCGTGTTGGCAACCCTGGCCGTTCTGGCTAGCCCCCTTGTGTGCCCGGCTGCCGACGAAGCCAGCCCCGGCAAGATCCGCGTGCTGTTGACGGTTGGCGGGCACGGGTACGAGGAGGAGCCGTTTTACGCGGTGTTCAAGGCCATGCCCGACGTGACCTTTCGAATCGCCCAATTGCCTCGGGATGCCGGACTGCTCAAACCGGGCCTCGAGAAGGAGATCGACGTGATCGTCATGTACGACATGGTGGCTGGCATCACGCCTGAACAGCAGAAGGCGTTCGTGGCGCTGTTGAATCGGGGCATTGGCCTGGTCTCGATGCATCACAATCTCGCGGCCCATGTGAACTGGCCGGAGTTCGCGAAGGTGATCGGCGGGAAGTTCTTCGTCAAGGAGATGGAGTTCCGTGGCGAGAAGCACAAGCAGTCGGGCTGGGACCACGATCAGGATCTTGCCATCACCATTGCCGACCCGAACCATCCCATCACCAAGGGACTGAAGAACTTCCAGATCCACGACGAGACCTACTGCCAATACTGGACCGACCCCGAGGTCAAGGTCTTGCTCAAGACCGACCACCCGAAGAACGATCCCGAGATCGCTTGGGTCACGAAGTACGGCAACAGCCGGGTCTTCTATCTCATGCTCGGGCACGACAGCAAGGCGTACGCCAATCCGAACTTCCGCGACGTGGTGCATCGGGGCATCCGCTGGGCCGCGGGGAAATAGGCCGTCTTGTCGGGGGGAGGAGGATCGGAGCGACATGCCGCCGGCTGGTCGTTTGCTCGTGGCGTCTGTGATCGTTGTCTGCGCGGCTCGTTCGGCCCTGACGGCCGAGGGGCCGCGCCGCAACGCGCACTATCTTGCCCCGCCCGCCCAGGGCGAGGGCTATCGCACGTGGCTGGCCGGGTTGCATGCCTACCGCCAGGCCGTGCGAACATCGCTTCACCAGGGGGCGGGCTTTGACGACACGATGTACCGCCGCGTTGACCAGGCGTGGATGACGCGGAATTTCGTCTGCGGTTTCCTCTTCGTGTACGACCGCTCGTTCTGGGACCCCGACCACCACGCCTACCGCGTGGGGCCCCTGTGCGACGAGGCCCGGCGCGAGTTCGGCGGCTACGACTCGGTCGTGTTGTGGCACGCCTACCCGCGGATCGGGGCCGATTCCCGCAACCAGTTCGACTTCTTCCGCGACATGCCTGGCGGGCTGGGTGCCGTGCGCGAGGTGGTCCGCGAGTTCCACGCCCGCGGCATCAAGGTCTTCCTCCCGTATAACCCTTGGGACACGGGCACGAGGCGCGAACCAGAGCCCGACGAGGCGGCCCTGGCGCGTCTTGTCGCCGCGCTGGAAGCCGACGGCCTGTTTCTCGAT
>DYLT01000165.1 GCA_020721945.1 Blastopirellula marina | reverse complement strand
GGCCGCGGCTCATGCGCAGGCGGTGGAACTTCGAGCCGTACAGCAGTTTGCCGAAGATCAGCGGGATGGTCTTCTTGAGGATGCCGGGCCCGTTGTCTTGCACCGCCACCTGAAAGCGGTTCTCGCCAGTCAAGCGGACATGGACCCAGACTTCGGGCAGGATGCCGGCCTCTTCGCACGCATCGAGGGCGTTGTCGACCGCCTCTTTGACGGTGGTCAACAGGGCCTTGCGCGGGTTGTCGAAGCCCAAGAGGTGCCGGTTCTTGGCGAAAAACTCGCTGACCGAGATATCGCGCTGGCTGGCGGCCATCGAGTGCGCCGTGGCGCGGCGCCGAGGTGCTTCCCCGTTGCCCTGGCCGTTCGAGCCCGGTGGGGCCAAAGGGACGGGCTGAACGCCCGCGCCGACGCCCTGAACCCGTTCCGTCGTCGCTCCGACGCGATCTGAAGATTTCGTCTTATCCAATGGCAAGACTCCCACCCGGTTCCGTCCCTGTTGGCTTCGACCCGCAAGGGCCTCCGACCCCGAGAACCGCTCCATGGCCATGTGGCCGCGACGCCCACGGCTCCATCGGTCGAACGCCTCACACGCCCCACGCTAATGGGGGCAAAAACGAAACATCCGTACACTCCTCGGTGTCGGCCCTGCGGTATTATAGCCGCTTCGCGCCGCACCTGCTACACGACTTGCAACTTGAACTGGCACTGAGCCTTGCGCTATTGCGCGACACGCGGGTTACCTGGTGAGGAAGACGCCCGTGGCCAAGAGGCCCAAGAAACACGGATTTTTGACCTCGTAACGCCACAAGTGGGGTGGTTACAATAGACGGATGGCTCGCGTTCTAGGCAGGTGGCGCGTGCCCAAAAGAACCTTCTCGGGAGACTCCTCCATGTCGGACTGTTCGATGGATAAGGCGGTCATCCTCGCGCGCGGCCTCGGCACCCGGATGCGCCGGGCGGAGGCCGGGGTGGCCCTCGACCCGCGCCAGCAGGCGATGGCCGACGCGGGCGTCAAGGCGATGATGCCCATCGACCGCCCGTTCCTCGATTACGTGCTGTCGGCCCTGGCCGACGCGGGCTATCGCCGTGTGTGCCTGGTCGTGGCGCCGGACCACGACGTCATCCGACGGTATTACGAGGGCCTTCAGCCGCGGCGGATCGCCATCGACTACGCCGTCCAACGCGAGCCCAAAGGAACCGCCGACGCCGTGGCTGCGGCCGAGCAGTTCGCCGCGGGCGAGCCGTTCTTGGTGATCAACGCCGACAACTACTACCCGATCGAGGCCCTGGCGCGGCTGCGCGAGCTTGCCGGGTGCGGGACCGCGCTGTTCGAGCAAGAGGCGATGTTCGCGGGGAGCAACATCGCGCCGGAGCGAATCCGGCAGTTCGCCGTGGGGCAAATCGACGGCAGCAGCCTGTTGCAGCGGATCGTGGAGAAGCCCGACGACGCCGCTTTGGCCGCGCTGCCACGGCCGCTTTGGATCAGCATGAATTGTTGGCGCTTTGGTCCGGCGATCTTCGAGGCCTGCCGGAACATCCAGCCGTCGAGACGGGGCGAGTACGAACTGCCCGACGCCGTACAGTACCTTATCGACGTCGTTCGAGAACCGTTTCGCGTGGTCACGGTCCGGGCGCCAGTGCTCGATCTGACCTGCCGGAAGGACGTGGCCACGATCGCTCCGAAACTGGCGGGCGTGCGCGTGGACCTGTGACTTGCCGCCGGGGCCCTGGCAGGGCCACAGACCGCGCCATCGCGCGGGCGGGGCGGCGGCCCTACGGGTCGAGGCGCAGGCCATCGGGGTTGCCTGCCGCGGCGAAGACCTGGGCCAGCCACGCCACGTCGCCGGCCTCACGGGGCACATGGCGGAGCGTTACCTGACGGTCGGCGAGCAAGGCGGCCCATTGAAGCACGTCGCCGTGCTGGAGCACGCACGAAACCAACGGCAGGTTGCGTTTTTCGAAACACGAGCCTCCCAGGTCCACGTCGAGCGACGTGATGCGCGGGTCCAACGCGGCGGCGAAGAGGGCCGCGATGGCCGCCTCGCCCGAGCCTCGCGCGATGACCTCGACCCGGCTGGGATCGACGTCCGGCCGCGCGACGAGGGCGTCCACCACGGCGCGGAGGTCGGTCGCGCCCATGCCGGGCGTGGGGCGGCCCCAGACGATCCCGTTGCGCTGCCAGGCCAGTGCCTGCCGGGCGTGGTCCTGGGTCCCGGTCGAGAACAACTCGCCTAGGGGGCGAACGTCGGGAAGCACGACCAGCGTCCCCTGACCGGCGCGGTGCCTCGGCGATCCCTCACCCGTCTCCTTCAGCAGGGCCTCTTTCCCCGCCGACGAGAGCAGGATCGCCACGGGCCGTTTGGCCGGGCCGGCCCCCTTGCTGCAAACCACGTAGGCCGGCACGACGATCGGGCCTTCGCTCGGGCAGCCGACGCGCTGGATCGTCAGGGTGGGCTCACCGGCGACCTGGGCAACGTGCGCCCGCCCGCCTTTCCGTGGAAGCACCGCCGATTCCCCCAGCAGCTTCCGGAGGCTTCCGCGCATCGATTGGCGGTAGGCCTCCCAGTCGGATCGTGAGGCGACCGTTGGCGTCCGGTACCCCCGCGCTTGCCGATAGATGCGGCTGATTTCGCCAAAACCCTTGTTCTCGGGCACTTGGGCCGAAAGCTTCTCGATCGTTTCGACGGCGAAGGTCTGGGTTTCCGGCTCGGGCTCGGGGCCTGGCCTCGGGCGGCCGCGAAGCCACCGTTCCATCCACCCGTAGGTCTCCTCGCGTTTCGTCTTGTCGTAGCTGTGGTCGGTGTCGAAGTACTTGCACTCGACCCGGCCGGCCGCCCCGTTGGCCGCGTAAAGCTTCTCGATCGTGGGGAAGTTGTTCTTCGGGAAGGTCCGGGTCCAGTCGTTCATGGTCAGGTACTGGACCGGGGTCGGCAGGCCCAGCGTGCTGATTTCCGGATGATCGGTCCATTGCATCACCCCAGGGAAGTGGTTGCACGCGCAATGGGCCGCGTCGGGGAACAGGATCTCGCGGAAATCGCACGTCAGGCCCACGATCGTCGCCGCCTTGGCCCGTGGGTCGAGGGCCACCACCATCTGGGTCTGAAGCCCGCCGCCGGATGCGCCCGCCACGCCGATGCGCGCGCGGTCGACCTCGGGCCGCGATTCGAGATAGTCCAATGCCCGCAGGTTGTTCCAGATCATCAACGTCTGGTGCGACACGCCGACGTACAGGTCCTCGTAATGGTTCTGGGTCGACGAGAAGGTCACGTAGCCCAGCCGCGCGAAGTTGAGGCATCGCTTCTGCACCTCGGGATGGGCGTTGCCGTGGGGCCAATGGCCGTGCGGCGAAAGCACCGCCGGGGCCGGCCGTTCGCAAAACTGCTTCGGCAAGAAAAGCAGGCCCGAGGAGTACACGCCGGGCCAAAGCTGGTAGTACACGCGGCGGACCGTGCACCAGGGATGATCCAAGGGGGCCGACTCGCGCACGTCGAGCG
Organism: Blastopirellula marina; assembly: GCA_020721945.1. GTDB lineage: Bacteria > Planctomycetota > Planctomycetia > Pirellulales > Thermoguttaceae > JANLFZ01. The sequence continues at coordinate 8,031 of DYLT01000165.1, read as the reverse complement.
GCACGCGTTGGGGCAAGGGGCTCAGGCCGGCGCATTCCAGCACGGCCGCTTGAAGTCGGTCGCGATGGGAGACCCACTCCGCGCCCGTCCGCACAAGAAACGGCTTGGGCCGCGACATGGCCTCGTAGTACTCCCGCAGGGCCTTGGCGCTCTCCGCCGCATCGGGCCCTTGGGCCCATGGCGTGGGTTTCGAACTTTCGGCGGCATCGGCCCGGGCCGCAAGCAGGATGAAGATCGCGAGATCCAGCGCATGGAACACGAAGCGGGCAGTCATCTCCAGGCCCTCCGGGTGGCTATCGCCGAGGCCTTGTCCAACGGGTCAGCCCCCTGATCCGCGCTTTACCATACCGCGATGCGCGGTGCAGGGCGAGGGCCCCAACCCAGGGCAGAATTGCCAGCACAGCCTACGGCTTGTGCTCGACGGCCTTCCATTGCCCATCGGGCCCCTTCTGAAACCGGAACTCCCACGTGACGCTCGGTCCGCCCATCGTGGCGTGGGTTAGCGAGGCCCTGAGACTGGCCGTGTCGCCCTCGATCGTCGGGCCTTCCTTGAATTCCTTAACGGCCATGGCCATGTTGTTGCGTTCGAGGTACTGGGTGATGGCGGCCTTGAAGGGTTGCGGGTCGGCAGCCGGGGTCTTGGTCCGGCCGCACCCGGCGATCAGCCCGGGCAACAGCGCCAGGCACCAAGCCCCGAGGCGCCACGAGCGAAGGCTCTTCACAGACTACTCCCGGCCCGCGTTGGGGGCCTCGTCGCCGGTGTTGCAGGGGAACGAACCCAGGACCTCCAGACGCAGCGTCTTCTGTTCCAAGAGGCTGATCGCCCGGCGCAGCCGGAGGTCGGTCTGGTGTCCCTCCAGCTCGACGAAGAACAGGTACGCCCGCTTCGATCCGGGGATGGGAAACGACTCGATCCAGGTCATGTTGAGCCGATAGCGCTTGAAGACGTTGATTGCGTCGGCCAGTCCGCCCGGCCGGTGCTCGACCTGGAACATCAACGCGGTCTTGTCTCGGCCGGTGCGTCGGGCGGGCTGATCGCCGATGACGGCGAATCGGGTCGCGTTGCCCGGGTTGTCCTCGATCTGCTCGGCCAGCACGTTCAAGCCGTAATGCACTCCTGCCTCGAGACTTGCGACGGCGGCTGCCCCGGGCTTCTCGGCGGCCAACTGCGCGGCGGTCGAGGTGCTGGTGACCTCGATCGTCCGCGCGGCAGGCAGGTGTCTGGCTAGCCAGTTACGGCATTGCGACAGGGCTTGCGGCCGGCTGTAGACCTCCTTGACATCGGCCCGCTGACACCTGGCCAACAGCGCGTGATGAATCTCCAGTTCCACTTCGCCGCAGATCCGCACGGGAACGCGGGCGAACATGTCGAGCGTGTCGGCCACGCGCCCGTCGGTCGAGTTCTCCAGCGGGACGATGCCGAAGTCCGACTGGCCCCGGTTGACCTCTTCGAACACCGCCGAGATCGAGCCAACCGGCACGGACCGCACACTGCGGCCGAACCGATGGATCGCCGCCAGGTGGCTGTAGCTGTAGAGGGGGCCGAGGAAGGCGACGCTGGGCTCGTGGACCAGCGAGCGGCAACTGCTGACCAGCTCGCGGAATACGGTTTGGATGGCCGCGGGCGAGAGCGGCCCCTTCGCCGCGCTGGCCACCCGCAACATGGCGTCTTGCTCGTCGCCCAACAGAAACGGCGGCTGCCCCGACGCTTGGTTCATCTGGCCGATCTTCTGGGCCAGTACCGCCCGCTCTTCCATCAGACGAATCAAGGCCCGATCAAGGCGCTCGATCTTCGCCTGGAGGGAAGCGACACTCGGGGCCCGAGTCGCGACGCCTCGATCCGCGGGGGATGGATTCCTTCTTGCCTTGGCCATGGCGTCAAAATCTTGGCAGTCGGGAGTTGAATCGCACAGCGTGGACTCGCCGCGGGTGCCTGGACTACCAAACTCCTTGTGTACTGGGCGTGGAAGTGGGTGTCAACATACCGAGTCGAGGGTAGCCGACACGCGGGGGACTTGCCGCGAATGCCATCGTGGACTTACCGACAAATGCCAAGAGGTTAGACCTCTTGCGAACCCATGGCAAAGCGAATGTGCCAAATTGGCAGTTCCCTGGGGCTTCTTCCGTCAACGCAACTCGCATCTTGGGGTGTACGTCGTCCTAACCTCTTCTGGCAATCTATCTTAAATTATAGGTGGTAATTTGCGGTGGGTGAGCGGCACGGGCTTTGCTTTCAAGGAAAGCAGACGTAAACGATATGTCGTGTCTCACGGGCTCGTCGTACCGACGCCATATCGGGGGGCCTGTGGACACCGAGAAAGGAGAATTTCATGGCGCAGGGCGAACGAATCATCGGAATTGACCTAGGCACCACCAATTCGGTCGTCGCCGTGATGGAGGGGAAGGAGTCCAAGGTCATCCCCAATGCGGAGGGGAATCGGTTGACCCCCAGCGTCGTCGCATTCACCGACAGTGGCGAGATTCTCGTCGGCGAGCCGGCCAAACGCCAAGCGGTCACCAATCCGAAGCGGACCGTGTACTCGATCAAGCGGTTCATGGGCCGCCGGCACAGCGAGGTGGCCGTCGAAGAGAAGATGGTGCCTTACCCGGTGGTCGGCCATCCGGAGGAATACGTGAAGGTGAAAGTCGGCGACAAGGAGTACACGCCGCCCGAGATTTCGGCCATGGTGCTCCGCAAGCTCAAGGAGGCGGCCGAAGCCTACCTTGGCCACAAGGTGAACAAGGCCGTGATCACGGTGCCGGCATACTTCAACGACGCCCAACGCCAGGCCACCAAGGACGCCGGGCAGATCGCCGGCCTGGAGGTGATGCGCATCATCAACGAGCCGACGGCCGCCTCGTTGGCCTACGGGCTGGACAAGAAAAGCGCCGAGAAGATTTGCGTGTTCGACCTGGGTGGGGGGACGTTCGACGTCTCGATCCTCGAGGTCGCCGAGGGCGTCTTCCGCGTGATCAGCACCAACGGCGACACCCACCTCGGCGGCGACGACTTCGACAAGGTGCTGATCGACGACGTGGCCGAGGAGTTCAAACGCCAGCAAGGGATCGACCTCCGCCGCGACCCGATGGCCCTCCAGCGGCTCCAGGAGGCCTGCGAACGGGCCAAGCGCGAGCTGAGCTCGGCCCAGGTGACCGACATCAATTTGCCGTTCATCACGGCCGACGCGTCGGGGCCCAAGCACCTCCAGATGCAGTTGACCCGAGCGAAGTTCGAGCAGTTGGTGGATCACCTCATCGAGCGGTGCCGCGGGCCGGTCACCCAAGCCCTGCACGACGCACACCTGACCGCGCGCGACATCGACGAGGTCGTGCTCGTCGGCGGCTCGACCCGCATCCCCAAGGTCCAGGAACTCGTGCGGACCATGTTCGGCAAGGAGCCCCACAAGGGAGTGAACCCCGACGAGGTGGTCGCCGTCGGCGCGGCGATCCAAGGCGGCGTGCTGGCCGGGGAGGTCAAGGATGTCCTCCTTCTGGACGTCACCCCGCTGACGCTGGGCATCGAGACCCTGGGAGGCGTCATGACGCCGCTGGTCGAGCGGAACACCACCATTCCCACCGAGAAGCGGCAGATCTTCAGCACGGCCGACGACAACCAGACCGCCGTCACCGTCAAGGTGTACCAGGGCGAACGCCCCATGGCTGCCGACAACCGACTGCTCGGCCAATTCAATCTCGAGGGAATTCCTCCGGCCCCGCGCGGTGTGCCGCAGATCGAGGTCACCTTCGATATCGACGCCAACGGCATCCTGAAGGTCTCGGCCAAGGACCTCGGCACCGGCAAGGCGCAGGAGATCACCGTCCAGCATTCGGGTGGGCTGTCGAAGGACGAGATCGAGAAGATGCGCCGCCAGGCCGAGACGCACGCCGAAGAGGACCAGCGCAAGCGCCAACTGGCCGAACTGCGCAACCAGGCCGACACGATGACCTGGCAGCTCGAGAAACTCATCAAAGAGCACGAAGGCAAGCTCCGGCCGGGCGACAAGGAGGCCCTTACCTCGGCCATCGAGCGGGTGCGCAGTGCCGCCAAGGGCGATAACCCCGATGCGATCAAGGCCGCGTTGAGCCAGCTCGAACAGGCCTCGCACGCCTTCAGCAAGAGCCTGTACGAACGCACGGGCGCGGGTGCCCAGGCAGGGGGCGACCGCGGCGCGGGCAAACAGTCCGGCACGGGCGGCGCGCCCGGCGGCGACGAAGACACCATCGACGCCGAATTCGAGGTCAAGGAGTGACCGCCGCCGGGCGTTCGCGGGCGCCACGGCCTGGCCTTTGCCGGCCGGTCATTTTGAGGAAGCCTGCGCGCCGGCGTCGGGCCGCGGGCAAGCCGTCGCGCACGCCCGCGACGGGTTGAACCGGAGGACTTCGCGATGGCATTTCGCTTCGACAAGCTGACGATCCGGGCCCAGGAGGCGGTGGCTCGGGCTCAGTCGATGGCCGCCGACCGCGGCCATGCCGAGCTGGATCCCTTGCACCTGCTGGCCGCCCTGCTCGAGGAGCGCGACGGCATCGTCGACTCGATCCTCGAACGGATCGGGGCCAACCGGGCCCAGTTGGACCGCATCGTCGAGTCCGAGTTGGGGCACTTTCCCAAGGTGCTCTCGGGCGGCGGCTCGCCCAACGCCAGCCGCGATCTCCAGAAGGTCTTCGACACGGCCCAGCGCGAGGCCGACGGCCTCAAGGACGACTACGTCTCGACCGAGCATTTGCTCTTGGCCCTGGCCAAGGTCGATTCCAAGGCCAAGAACGTCCTCCAGCTCAATGCCATCGGCGAGAAAGAGATCCTCCAGGCGATGCGCGCCGTGCGCGGCAGCGCCCGGGTGTCCGACCAGAACCCCGAGGCCAAGTTCCAGGCCCTCCAGCGCTATGGCATCGACCTGGTCGAGCGGGCGCGCCGCGGCAAGCTCGACCCGGTCATCGGCCGCGACCCGGAGATCCGGCGCGTGATCCAGGTCCTCTCGCGGCGCACGAAGAACAACCCGGTGCTCATCGGCGAGCCGGGCGTCGGCAAGACGGCCATTGTCGAGGGGCTCGCACAGCGCATCGTCGATGCCGACGTGCCCGAAAGCCTCAAGAACAAGCGCGTCGTCGCGCTCGACATGGGCGCATTGGTCGCCGGCACGAAGTTCCGTGGCGAGTTCGAAGAGCGTCTCAAGGCCGTGCTCAAGGAGATCGAGGACGCCGACGGCCAGATCATTCTGTTCATCGACGAGTTGCACACGGTGGTGGGCGCGGGCAGGGCCGAGGGCGGCGCCGACGCCGCCAATTTGCTCAAGCCGGCCCTGGCCCGTGGCGACCTTCGCTGCATCGGCGCGACCACGCTCGACGAGTACCGCAAGTACATCGAGAAGGACGCGGCCTTGGAGCGACGCTTCCAGCCCGTGCAGGTCGGCGAGCCCACGGTCGACGACACGATCGCGATCCTTCGCGGGTTGAAACCCCGGTACGAGGCTCACCACAAGGGGGTGAAGATCAAGGATTCGGCGCTGCTGGCTGCCGCGCACCTCTCGCACCGCTACATCACCGACCGCTTCCTGCCCGACAAGGCGATCGACCTGGTCGACGAGGCCGCCAGCCGCCTGGCCATGGAGCTCGAGAGCGTGCCCGCCGAGATCGACCAGGTGCAGCGCCGCCTGGTGCAGCTCGAATTGGCCCACCGCCAGCTTGCGGGCGAAACCGAGGAGCACGCCGTGGAACAGCGTGCCCAGATCGAGGACGAGATGGCCCAGTTGCGCGAGACGCTGGCCGGGCTTCGCGCCCAGTGGGAGAAGGAGAAGAGCGGCCTGGGCAACGTCCACGACGTGCGCCGGCGGCTCAACGAGGTCGAGCACCAGTTCAACCAACTGGCGGCGGCGATCAAAGAGAAGCAGGCCCGCGGCGCGTACTTCGGCGAGGACGACTACCAGCGGCTGTACGAACTCGATCTGGAGCGCAAGCGGCTTGCCGACGAGGCCGAGCGCATGAGCGCGGCCGAGCCCAGCACCGACGGCCGGCGCCTGTTGCGCCAGGAGGTCGGCCCCGACGAGATCGCCGAGGTCGTCAGCGCCTGGACCGGCATCCCGGTCGCGCGGATGATGGAGACCGAGCGGGCCAAGCTCCTGGTCCTCGAAGAACGCATCCACCAGCGCATGGTCAACCAGGACGAAGCGGTTTCGGCCGTCTCCGACGCCGTGCGCCGCAGCCGTAGCGGCCTGGCCGACCCGAACCGGCCCATCGGCTCGTTCCTCTTCCTCGGGCCCACGGGCGTGGGCAAGACCGAGTTGTGCAAGGCCCTGGCCGAGGTGATGTTCGACGACGAGAACGCCATGATCCGCCTCGACATGAGCGAGTTCATGGAGAAGCACACGGTCAGCCGCCTGATCGGGGCGCCGCCCGGCTATGTCGGGTACGAAGAGGGCGGGATGCTCACCGAGGCCGTGCGCCGCCGACCGTACGCCGTGATCCTCCTCGACGAGATCGAGAAGGCCCATCGCGATGTCTTCAACATCCTCCTCCAGGTGCTCGACGACGGACGTTTGAGCGACAGCCACGGGCACACCGTGGACTTCAAGAACACCATCATCGTGATGACCTCGAACCTCGGCAGCCAGGACATCCAGGAAATCAGCCGCCGCGGTGGGCGCGAGGCCGAGATCCGCGAGGCGGTGATGGACGAGCTGCGCGCCCGGTTCTTGCCCGAGTTCCTCAACCGGGTCGACGAAGTGATCGTCTTCCACCCCCTCAAGCCGCAGCACATCCGGCGGATCGTCGAGCTTCAGGTGGGACGGTTGCGCGCGCTTCTGGCCCAGCACGACCTCGGTCTGGAGGTGACCGACGCGGCGCTGGAGGCCATCGCCGAGCAAGGCGATGATCCCACCTACGGCGCGCGGCCCTTGAAGCGGATCCTTCAGCAGAAGATCCAGAACCCGCTGGCCGTCGAACTGCTCAAGCGCGAGCACCCCGAGGGGAGCAAGGTTCGGGTCGATTTCGCTGGCGGCGAGTTCACCTTCGAGCGGGTCGAGGCGGAGAAGGCTCCGGCCGCGGTCTGACCGCGGCATGGGGGGCGCGGCCTCTTGCGGCCGCATGGGCGCCTGGCTATGTTCAGGCCTGACCGGCCGATGCAGGTCGGCCGGCCTCGGGCATCTTCCCGCCTCGCTAAGGAGCCCTGCCATGTCCCGCGCGATCCTGCTCGTCTTGGGCCTTGCGGCCTCGGTTGCTTGCGGCGCGGAGCAGGTGGTCTGGCAGATCGGCAAGCCGGACCGCGACTACCGCGAGTTGGCGATCGCCGGCAACCATGCGGCGTTCGCCACGCAGTTCGCCCAGCCGGTGGTGTTCGAGCCGGGCAAAAGCAACCCAGCCCGCGATTGGCCGTTCATCCACCCCGGCCCGGTCGACGCCTGGGCCGGCCACCGCGTGCATCCGTTCGTGGTGCGGTTTGCGCTGGCGGAGGAGCCGCGGGGCTTGTTTCGGCTGCGCCTCGAGCTGGTGAACACCCATTACGGGGTGCCGCCGACCTACGCGGTGACGATCGCCGGGCGCCAGGGGCGGTTCCGTTTGCCCGCCGGGGCCAGCGACGAAGCGCTGACGAACCCCAAGGCCGGCAAGCCGCACACGATCGAGATTGCTCTGCCCCCCACCATGTTCGCCAAGGGCCCAAACGAGGTCCGCCTCGAATGCCTCGAGGGCTCGTGGGTGCTCTACGACGCGGTGACGCTCTCGAACGACCCCGACGCCCCCGTGCCCGAACCGCAGATCCAGAGCCTTTCGGTTTCGGGCACGCCGTTCTACCTTCGGGTGGGGGGAAAGGTCCGCCGGGCGATCGATGTGGCGGTCCAGGCGAACGTGCCCGTCGGCGATCTGACGATCCGGGTCGAGGCCGGGGGCGAGACGATCGAGGTGCCGGTCAAGCAGCTTCCCCAGTTCGGGGCCATCGTCCAGGAGGTTGGCGTGCCCGACCTCGAGGGGCCGATCGACGTGAAGGTCACGGCGACGGTCTCGGGCCGCTCGAAGACCGCCACGGCTCGCATCGAGCCGCAG
>DYLT01000525.1 GCA_020721945.1 Blastopirellula marina | reverse complement strand
GCACTCGAGGACCACCGAGAACGCCCCCGCCCGCTCGACCTCCTTGGCGTCGGACAAGAGCGTCTGGCGGTCGCGCTGAACACGGTAGCCGCCGAGCTGGTGGACGTTCTGCGGGCGCAGGCCGCAATGGGCCATCACCGGAATCCCCGCCCGCACTAACGCCCGAATCACCTCGGCCTGGTCGGCGCCCCCTTCGACCTTCACGGCCTGGCACCGGGTCTCCTTGAGCACCCGCCCTGCCGCGCGCACGGCCTCGCGATCCCCCAGGTGGCCCAGCGGAAACGGCAAGTCCACCACCACCAGCGCGCGGCGCACCGCGCGCCCGACCATCTCGGCATGATAGATCATCTGGTCCAGCGTCACGGGAAGCGTCGTCGCATGCCCCTGGACCACCATCCCGAGACTATCGCCCACGAGGATCCCTTCCACTCCGGCGGCATCGACCAGGCTGGCCGTGGTATGATCATATGCGGTCACCATCGTGATTTTCGGGCCAGAGGCCTTCTGGCCGACAAACCGGGGAACGGTGATGCGGTCGCCGTCGGTACTCATAGGCGGTGCGGGTAAGAGACCACCAGGCACGGATCGGGCCCCAAGACAACCGCTGACAGGCTGGGGACTGGCCTGAGGTTCGGTTCCTTGCGGGCCGTCAGGGTGGAAGCACCTATTGTATTGCCAAGAGGCCCGACACGCAAAGCGTCTGCGGGTTCCCTGCACGAGGTTACGTGATTCGGGGAACTTGCCCGCGCGGTGTGGCACGGCTCGGCCGCGGCATGGTCGGCGGTTGGGCTCGCCGTGGGAGGGGCTGCCCATCGTCCGGAACCCCCACATGGGGGAATCGCTGGCCATCGGCCGCGCCGCCAGTTATGTTGAGGGAAGCGGCACCTAGGGCGTGGCGCGACGATCGGGTCGTTTTCCCTCCAACAGTGCCGAGTCTTCCGGCGAGGTTCTGGCCATGGTTCGTCGTGGTTCGTGTGTGTTTTCGGTGGTCGTTTTCGTGGGTCTCTGGGCCGCGCTGGCCTGCGCGCCGGTGGCGGCACAAGTCCGGCGGCCCGGACAACTCGACTTGCCGCCCTTGAATCTCGCGGGCACGATTCAGGAGCTGGGCCGGGGAATGATCGGAGTCACCTCGACCAGCGACCAGCCGTGGATCCTCCAGCTCCAACCGACGAGTCGCATCGAGGTCAAGGGGACGGCCAAGGCCGATTTTCTGGCGCCTGGTCAGTGCGTGCTCTTCACGGCCACGGTCGACGTCCGGAACGCTCGGATCGACGAGAAGGTCCGGCGTCTGACGATCTTCACCCCGGACCAGCGCCGGCCGTTGGGCGCCTTTCCCGACCAGGGAATCGGCGGAGGCGACGACAAGGCGGCGGCGGAAAAGCCCGCGGAAAAGCCCGTCTTTGGCGCCCCCACGTTTGGCGCACCGGGGGCAGCCAGAGGGCGCAAGTCGCGCTTGGGCGCGAAAAGCGGCGCCCCAACCACGCAGACCTTCGAGATCCACGGGCAGATCGCTGCGGTGAAGAACGGCAAGCTCTCGCTGCGCGTGCCGAATCCCTACTTCAGCCCCGCCCTGGTGGTCGAGGTCGCGGAAGACGCCGAGATCGACGTCGAACTCAGCGGCCCGGCGGTACTGGCCTTGGTGCGGCGGGGAGACAAGATCCAGGTCCGAGGCACCCAGGTGGGGCAGAATGCCGGGCGGATCGGCCAGGCGGAGATCACGCTGAAC
>DYLT01000164.1 GCA_020721945.1 Blastopirellula marina | reverse complement strand
GAGTTTTCTCGACAGTTCCGGCTCGAAAGGGCTGGGGATGCCGATCGTGGGGGCCAGGCCCCGCCGATCCGGAGCGAGGGTGACCGTCAGCGGTTCGGCAACGCCGGGACGGCGGATGACCATGGGCACGCCATGCTCGATGTCGCCGAGGCTTACCTGGTGTTGGAGATCGGCGAAGCGATGGGCAGGTCTTCCGTTGATGGCCACGATCTGGTCGCCCGGCTTGAGCCCTTCCTGCCAGGCGGCCTCGCCCGGCGCCACGGAACCCACCCCGCAGGCGTTCTGGAACACGCCCAGCCGATAGGCCAACACGCCGGTGACGAAGGCGAAGAGGACGTTCATCAGAACGCCCGCCGAGATGATCGCCATACGTTCGGGCACGCTCTGCGCCAGGTAGCTGCGCGGATCGAACAGGGCCTGCTCGGCCTGGGCGAGGTCGAACGGCGGGGGGTTGGTACCGGCCGCGGCGTCCGGGGCGGGGGCCTCGGCGGGGGGCCCCGCGTCGGCCGATCCTTCCGCCCGGGGCTCGCGCTGTTTCGCGCGTTCGATCTCCTCGCGGAGCCGGGCCGGGTTGTCCTCCTGGCCGAGCATCTTCACGTATCCGCCCAAGGGAAGAACGCCAATGCCGTACTCCGTTTCGCCGCGGACGAACTTGACCAGCTTCAGCCCCGCGATGTCGAAGCCGAGATAGAACTTCTCGACCTTGACCCCGCAGAGTTTGGCGACCAGGAAGTGTCCGAGTTCGTGGACGAAGATCAACATGCCCAGGCCGAACACGACCAAGGCGATGTACCAGGCGGTCTCGACGAATCCGCCCCAACTCAGGCCGAACAGGAGCAAACCCAACGTGATGCCTCCTCACGGGCCCAACCATCCAGTGCGAGCAGTTGCTCGAGCGTCGGGTCGGGATCGAAGTGATGGTATTCGAGGACGCCGCGGCACAGCGGAACGATCTGGCGAAACGGCAAGGTGCCGCCGAGAAACGCGGCCACGGCCGTCTCGTTGGCGGCGTTGAGCACGGCGCCGGCCGTCCCGCCCGCCCGGGCCACCTCCAACCCCAAGGCGAGCGCGCCGAACCGCTCGAAGTCCGGCGGCTCGAAGTCCAAGTGAAACGCCCTGGCCCAATCGAGGTTCGCCGCGGGACCTGTCCAGCGTTCCGGCCAGGTCAGGGCGTACTGAATCGGCAGCTTCATATCGGGCGGACTCAACTGCGCGATGACCGAGCCGTCGATGTATTCTACCAGCGAGTGGACGATCGACTGGGGGTGAATCATCACTCCGATCTGCGACGGATCGAGGTCGAACAGCCAGCGGGCTTCGATGATCTCCAGCGCCTTGTTCATCAGCGTGGCCGAGTCGATGGTGACCTTGGGCCCCATGTCCCACGTGGGATGAGCCAGCGCCTCGGCCACCGTGACTTGGGCCAGTTGTTCGTCGGAATACGTGCGGAACGGCCCGCCGCTGGCTGTCAGCACCACACGACGGACCTCGTCGCGGCGTCCGGCCTGGAGGGCCTGGAACACGGCGCTGTGCTCGCTATCGACCGGCAGAAGTCGCGCCCCCCGCGTCTTGGCGAGTTGCGTTACCAGCGGGCCGCCGACGACCAGGCTCTCCTTGTTGGCCAGGGCCACGGTCTTGCCAGCATCCAGCGCGGCCCAGGTGCCTTCCAAGCCCGCGCTGCCGACTATGGCCGAAACCACCACGTCGACTTCGGGCTGGGCGACCAGGCGTGCGATAGGCTCGCGGCCCACCCATAGCTCGACGTCGCGCGGCAAGGCCGACCAGTCCTGCCGCGCGGCGGCTTCGGGATCGGTCACCACGATCCACCGCGGACGGAACTCCAGCGCCTGGCGCAAAAGCGAACCGGTGTTCCGATGGGCCGACAACCCGATCGCCTGAAGCCGGTCTCGCAACGCGCCGATCACCTCCAACGTGCTCCCGCCAATGCTCCCCGTGGAGCCGAGAACGACGACCTGGGTGGCGCGATGACTCATGCGTAGTGCGGGCAAGGGGGCGCTGACGTACGACCGACAACGATCCGCGATCTCAACCAGGACGGACGCTCAACATCGATGCCAACCGAAAGCAGGCCGGCGCCATGCTTCAAAAAGGGCACTCATTGTAGGGGCGACCCGTCGGCACGACAACCCGAACCCCGTCCGGGAGGGGGGCCGTTCCCAGCTTATGCGGGACCGCCATCGGGCTTCGTCTCTATCGACTCTACGTTGTTGCAAAACAAACTGGTCCTCAGTCAGGCGAATTGAAACCGTTTCTTGTGGGATAAGGAAGTCGAGTCATAATGAAAGCAGCACTCCCGCGGGCGACTCCCGCGCACGTGCCTCGATTTCTCCCACGACGAGGGACATCCGCATGGCCAAGAAGCGTGAGGACGGCGCAGATCGGACACCTGAGCGGCGCCCCCCCCAAGCGGGCAGTAACCTCCTCTGGTACTTGCTCATCCTCGGGGTGGTCACCTTCGTGGTGATGAGCTTTCTGAACCGCGGGCCGGCGGATATTCCGATTTCCTCCCTCGTCGAACTCGTCAAGCAGGGTGCCCCCGAAAAGAACCCCAACGCCGCCATTGAAATCGAGGAAGGGACGGCGAACGACCCTCGCAAAGTGCGCTATTGGAACTTGAAGGACATTCGGATCGGGCAAGCGGAGATTTCGGGCAAGGTCACGCGGCAGGTCGTGGAACCCGAGCGCGAGCGGACCAGCCCCCAAGAGACGAACTTCCGTTCGGTGCGTCACGGACTCGGGGCCGACGGCGATGCGTTTTTCTTCAACCTGTTCCAAGACAACGGCTTCCGCGAGTTCCGCGCCGAAGAGGCCCCCAATCCCTGGCAACACTACGTGACCTTGGTCCTGCTGACGGTCCCTTTGATCGTCTTGTTCATTATCGCCATGCGGCGATTCGGTGGCACCGGATCGGCGATCGCGTTCGGGCGAAGCCGGGGACGTTTTTACGCGCAGGAGGAAATCGGCGTCACCTTCGACGACGTGGCCGGCATCGACGAGGCCGTGGACGAACTTCGCGAGGTCGTCGAGTTCCTCAAGAATCCCGAGAAGTACCGCGTTCTCGGGGGGAGAATTCCCAAGGGCGTGCTTCTCGTGGGCCCTCCGGGGACGGGCAAGACGCTGTTGGCCAAGGCCATTGCGGGCGAGGCCAGCGTGCCGTTCTTCAGCCTGTCGGGCTCGGACTTCGTCGAGATGTTCGTTGGGGTGGGGGCCGCCCGGGTCCGCGACATGTTCCAGCAGGCCCAGAGCCGCGCCCCGTGCATCCTCTTTATCGACGAGTTGGACGCCTTGGGCAAGACCCGGGGCACGAGCCTGGTCGGCGGCCACGACGAGCGCGAGCAGACGCTCAACGCGCTGCTGGTCGAGATGGACGGCTTCGGCTCCAACAGCGGCGTCATCGTGATGGCCGCCACGAACCGGCCCGAGACGCTCGATCCGGCGCTGTTGCGTCCCGGGCGGTTCGACCGGCACGTGCTGGTCGACCGGCCCGACGTGCGCGGCCGCGAGGCCATTCTCAAGGTCCACATCCAGGATGTGAAAGTCGATCCGGCGCTGGACCTCAAAGAGGTGGCGGCGATTACCTCCGGCTTCGTCGGCGCCGACCTTGCGGCGCTGGTCAACGAGGCCGCGCTTCTGGCCGCGCGCAAGGACAAGAAAATGGTTACCATGGAGGAGTTCAACGAAGGGGTCGAGCGGATCACCGCGGGCCTCGAGAAGCGGCAGCGCGTGATGAGCCCCGACGAGAAACAGCGCGTGGCCTACCACGAAAGCGCCCACGCCCTGGTGGCTTCGAGTCTGCCCAATACCGATCCGGTCCACAAGGTCTCGATTATTCCCCGTGGCCTGGCCGCATTGGGCTATACCATGCAGCGTCCCGAGGGCGACCGCTACCTCTTGACCAAGCGCGAGTTGGAAAGCCGTATCCAGGTCCTGTTGGCCGGCACCGCGGCCGAGGAGATGATCTTCGAAGACATCTCGACCGGGGCGCAGAACGATCTGGAGCGGGCCACCGAGATCGCCCGCAGCATGATCATGGACTACGGCATGAGCCGGCTGGGTCGGGTGGCTTACCGCGAGAGCAGCCGCGCGGCGTTTCTCGGCGGTACCGCCGAGTATCCGCGCGAACGCTACCACAGCGAGCAGACGGCCCGGGAGATCGACGAAGAAATCCGGCGCATCGTCGACGAATCGCTCGAACAGGTGCGGCACATCCTCGAAACCCGCAAGCAAGCCTTGGCAGCCATTGCCAACCGGCTGATCGAGGCCGAGGTGATCGACACCGACGAGCTGACCGACCTGATCGAGAAGAACAGTCCCAGCCCGCTCATTGTGCCCGGCACCGAGACGGCCAAGCGCCCGGCGGCGAAGATCGAGCCCCCCGGGGGCGACACGCCCGCGGCGGAACCGGGCGGGGCGGCGGGGTAGGGTACTCGCGCGACTCCGTGGCCCGGCCGCGCCGCGGCGGCAGCCCTCTTGGCGGGCTGGAACCCCTGACGGACCGGAGAGCGTCTGTACGCGGCAACCGCGGGTTGGCGCCGGGTTCTAGGGTTGCCCCATGCCGGGCGTCCAGAGCTTGGGTTTCTCGCCGGCGGGAGTCGCCGAGTCGGGGGTCCAGAGCTTGTCGGCCTCGCCGCCGCCGGGGACGACGATGGCGGGCTTGTCGGCCGCTTGGGCGGCCGGCGCGACCGGGGCGCCGTCGCGTTGGAGAAACCCCATGGTCGTGAACAGCCGAGCGAGCGATTCCGCCACGTCCGGCTCGTCGAGGTGGTTGCGTTCGAGGTGGCGATACACCCGTTCCGCCGCGTCGGCCTGGCCGATCCGGAGAAGGAGGGAGAATTCCATCAGGTCCCATTGGGCGCACGAGTTGCCCTGCGCGACCGTGGCCCGGCGTCCCTCGTCGAGGTACGCCAGCGACTTCTGGGGATCCCGATGCTGTTCCTCGCTGGCGGCGAAGGCCAGCGCGCCGATTCGCTCGGGGCGCCCGACCGAGGAAGGCCGATCGACAATGGCCAGGGCAGCCTTGCGCGCCGCGGCCGTGGCGCCGAACGCCAACGCCCGGCGAAACGTGGCGAACAACTGCTCGTCGGTCAACTTCTCGACCACGAGCCGATCGAGGCGTGATAAGGGAATCGACTCCGGCGGGGTCGTTTCGGGGTCGATGGGATCGCGCGTGGGCAGGCCCAGACAGGTCCTCAAGTCGTTGCCGTCGAAGGGGATCTCGACCCGTTCGACCCAGAATTCCAAAAGCAGCACGACGCCCAGGAGGCGCCGCCGCAAGCCGCTGTCGGCCGCCGCTTCCTCCGCCGTCTTCCCGTCCAGGGCGCCCAGAGGGATCTTCGGCCATTGCCGGAGCAGGAAGTCGTGGTGGTACTGCATTGCCAACTGGCGGAACTGGGCTCGGGTGATGCCGGGGGGCGACACCCATTGCTGCCGAAGCATCAGCGCCGTGCGCGAGACCTGAACATCGAGCTGTTCGACCTGGATCGGGCCGAGATGGCCGCCGCAGACTCCGGCCAACAGTTCCTTGAGCGCATCGAGGTTGTCGGCCGAGACGTCTTCGACCGCCAGCCGCGGCTGACGGTCGGTCTGCCGGCCGAAGAGAAACGCCCGGCCGATCGCCAGCGGCATCGGGTCGACTGCCGGGTCGGCCGAGGCATCGGGCGGCACGCGGTCGAGGAAGACGTAACCGGTTCGGGGCGGGGGCGGTTCGCCCTCCCACGAGGCCGGGTCGATGCGCACCGTTCCCACGCGGGGACTGGATGTCAAAGCAATCTCCAGCGCGTCGACATCCGCGACCGGGTACTCGAGGCGATACAGCCCCGTCCAGTCGCCCAGCCCATCCTCGCTCAAGAACAAGGCCAAGGCCTCGAGTTCGGCGGCGTCTTCCAACGGGATATCCAGGGAGGCGTACTTGCGGGCCGCCGCGGCGGAGCCGGCGTCGTCGGCGGCCCAGGCACGGGCAAGCATGAGGTTGTGCCAGATCGCCGGAAGGTCGCCCGCCTTCTCGGCCAGGGCGGCAAACGCCGCGCCGGCCGCCGACCACTGACCGCGCAGCGCCAACAGCCGCGCAGCCTCGAACTCCGCGTTCCAGGACGCGCCATTGGGGCAGGGCAAGAGGTGTTCTAGTTGCTTGACCCAAAGCGGCACTTGCGGGGCCCTGTTCAACTCGCTGAGCGCCGATCGGGGACGCGTGTCGCGCTCGTTGATCAAGGCTTGGAACGTGAGGACCGCCCGGGCTGCGAGGTAGTCGTTTTCCGCCGCAAGGAGGCTCGCCACGACGCCGAGCATCTGGTAGACCCCGGGGGGAATCCGGTCGCCCGATCGCGCGAGCGCCGTCTGGAGCGCATCCATCGCCGCGCTTCCTCCTTCCAAGACCGCGCTGGTCACGGCCAACTCGGTCCAGGCGATGGGATTGTCGGGGTGGCGATTCGTGAACTCCTTGGCGTTGGCCAGCGCGTCGTTCAGGCGGTTGAGAGAGCGCAAGAGGAGACCCTTGGCAGCCAAAAGGCACGCCCGGCCGCCGTGCTTCTCATCCAGCCGCACCACGAAATCGAGACACGCCTGGTACTGTTCGCCTTCGAGCATCCGCTCGATGCGGTCCAGCTCGGCCACCAGATCGGGGCAACAGAACTTGATCTTCTCGCCGGTTCCGCCAGGACAAAGAGAGTAAGGATCGACGGCCATTCGATTTGCGCGCCTTCGCCAAGAGCCATTGGGGGCCAAAGGAGTTCATACTACCAGATGGGGGCGCGTTTGGCGAGACGCCGCGAGCCCTCGACGCCAACAGGTATCGCCGCCGACCATTGACGTGCCACGCCAGATCAGGTTCGTCGCCCCCCTCATAAGACGCAGGACTACCGGAGATCGAACGAAGCCCGGGCGATGGCGTCGAGTTTGTCGAATATTCCTGTTGTGCCGGCCCGGAATGGCCGATGATGGACCTGTGAGTCCCCGCGAACCGTTCGGAGGGCAACCTGGTGGACACCGTCGTTCGGCGACACGCGCTAGTCGGCTTGGCTTGCATGGTGATCGGCCTGGTGGCTTCGGCCAACGCCCAGCAGGGGCTGTTGCTGGATCCCGAGGATGCGCGCGAGGCGACCGCAAGCCCCTCCCCTGGGCCGAACCAGGACGACGGCGTGCGCCCCTGGGGCGACGACCCGACGTCATCGCCGGGTGGTCTGGACGCGTTCGGTCCCTGTTGCGCGTACTGCGGGGGTGGCAGTGGGTGCCCGCCCCTCTGGTCCACGATCCAGGCGGTTCGCATTCTGGGACGCACCCGCGCCAGCGATGCGACCTTGGCCACGGAAGCCGTTCCGGGAGGACGTCGTTCGGCCATGACGGGCAAGTCGCTCAATTTCGACATCGCGCCCGGGTATGACGCCACGGTGGAGCGCTACCTTGGCCGCGACGCGCGCAACTTCGACTGGTTCGCCCAGGGCGGCTATTGGGGGTTCAACAGTTGGGTGGCCAAGGACGAGATCGCCTCGACGCACGTGGTGGCGCAGGACAGTGCTGCGGGGCTGATCGTTCACGGTCCGCTCGACAGCCCCTTCGGCGGAGGGTTCGTGGGCCTCGACTGGGCCAACGCGATGGCCGCCCGGTACAACTCGCATCTAGAAAGCGCCGAGCTGAATCTCGTGCTGCGCCCGCGAGGACGCCCAGACCGGCTCGTCCTCCATCCCAGCGGCCGGTGGCAACGCGAATGCCAACCGGGCAACTACTGGTCGTTCCTGGTCGGCCTGCGGTACTTCGACGTGGCCGAGCGATTCGAACTCGAGGGGCGCAGCGTGCTCGACGTGGACGCCAACCGCGACGGCGACCTGGGCGACCCCGGCGACCTGACCAACGCGGTGGCCACGGGAACCTATGTCACCCGGACCGACAACGATCTGCTCGGCTTTCAGATCGGCACCGATCTGATGTTCCGGCAATGCATGTGGGAATGGGGGTTCCGGTTCAAGGTTGCGCCGTTGGTCAACATGGCGGAGCAAGAGGCGCGCGTCGCCACGACCGATCCCGTGTTCGGCGACCAAAGCGTCGCGTTCCGCGACAGCATCACCGAATTGGCCGGACTGATCGAGTTCGGCGTGGTGGGCAACTACAAGTTGCGGCCCAACCTGGCGGTCCACGCGGCCTACGACATCGCGTGGCTGACGGGCGTGGCCCTGGCCCCGGACCAGGCCATCACCCCGGGCAAGATCGACGCCGAGGGCGGATTCTTCTTTCAGGGGCTTACGGTCGGGCTGGAGTGGACGCGATAGCCGGTTTCGCGTCGCGGTAGCTCATGTCGAGCAGATCCATCGGGTGGAGCACCACGAGCGGCGCGCGCCGTTGGCGCACCTCGCGGCCGATCTGCAACAGACAGCCCGCATTCGAGGCCAGCACGATCTGAGCCCCGGTCTTGAGAATATTCTCGAGCTTTCGGCGCATCAGTCGTTGGGCCATCGCGGGCTGGTTGAGGTTGTACGTGCCCGCCGAACCGCAGCAGATTTCGGTCTCGGGCAGTTCCCGCAACGCCAGCCCCGGGATCTGCGCCAGCAGCCGCCGCGGTGCTTCGCGGACCTTCTGGGCATGGCCCAGGTGGCACGCGTCGTGGTATGTCACCGTGGCCTCGATCCGGCCGGAGGGGGGCACCAGACCCAGTTGATCGAGAAACTCGTTGATATCCCTGACCTTCTCGGCGAAGCGTTGGCGCGCCGGTTGGAGGTCGTCGCGCCAATGGAGGCCATATTCCTTGAGCATCGCCCCGCAGCCCCCGTGATTGACGATCACCGCGTCGATCTCGGCCAGATCGAAGGCGGCGACGTTGGCATCGGCCAGTTTCCGGGCACCGTCGCTGGAACCGGCGTGGAAGTGGATCGCTCCACAGCATCCTTGCCCCTCGGGGATGAGCACGTCGCACCCGTTCTCCTGGAGCACACGGAGCGTGGCCCAATGGGTGTGGCGGAACATGGCCTCGGCCACGCAACCCACGAAGAATGCCACCCGGGCCCGCCGCCGGCCCTTGGCAGGCAGAAACTTCGGCAGCTTCGGACCTTGGTCGACCAGCGGGCCGACCAGCGTGACCATGTGTCCCAGCCGGCCCGGGATGAGCTTGAACAGCCCCAGACGTTCCATCCAGCCGTAGATGCCCAGACGCTGGAGCCAGCGCACCGGCGTCATCGCGAGGCGGATGCGGTGGGCATAGGGGAACAGCCGAAACAAGACCAGTTCTCGGAACCAGTCGTAGCGCTTCACCACGCTGCGCTTTTGCTCGGACTGTTCGATCGCCAGCCGGAAGGGCTCGATCAGCCGGCCGTAATGGACGCCCGACGGGCAAGCCGTCTCGCAGGCCCGGCAGTCGAGGCACAGGTCCAGGTGCTTGCGAATTCGGGCGTCGAGGCCCAGGCGCCCCTCGGCGATCTGCCGCATCAGATAGACCCGGCCGCGCGGGCCGTCGTTTTCGTCCCCCAACTCGGTGTACGTGGGACAGGCCGAGGTACACAGCCCGCAATGGACGCAATCGAGGAACAACCCGAAGTCGATCCCTTCGCCCGGGTTCTTGAGGTCGCTCATCGGCACCCATCCGCAACAAGGAAACGGCCCCGGTTGAGAATGCCCTTGGGGTCGAATCGGCTCTTGAGGGCCTGCATCACGGTCCAGCCGGCAGGTGGCGGGCCCCAAACCGTCGCCACGTCGAGCCTCGTGCCGGCCGAGGCGCTGGCCACCACGAGCGACCCGCCCGCGGCGCGAACCGCGCTGCGCAGGCCCGAGACCGCGGCAACCGGCACGTGGGCCAGCACGACGCCGCTGCCGGCATGCGACAGGACCGAGACGTTTCGGTCGATCTCGAGCACACGGCGGACCGTCTGGACCCCAGCGCCCGGCAGAACGTGGATTTCCGCCACGCCATAGCCGTCGGCGATCTGTTGTGGCCCCGGCTGGCGGAACTCGGTCAGGGCCTTCGCCAGCGGGTCGGCCTGGCGGTCGAGAAGCGTCCCGGCCACTGCGGCCCCCGCCTCGCCCCATTCGGCTCGAAGCTGGGCGAGCATCCAGGACACCTCGGCGTCGGTCCCCTCGAAACCAACGACCAGCCACGCTGCGGCGCGGGTCGGCAGCGGCCCCAGCGACGGATCGTCGCGCCACGCCGGCCCGGCCAGCAGTTCGATGGCCGAGGGCAGCGTCGGCGTTCGGACCAAGCCGGCCAACAGGCGTTCGGCGACGTTCCAATCGGGGACCGAACCATAGACCAAGGCCGAGCATTGGGGCCGCGGCTTGACCATCAGCGTGACCTGGACGATCACGGCCAGGGAGCCCAACGAGCCGGTCAGCAGGCGGCAGAGGTCGTAGCCGGCGGCATTTTTGACCACCCGGCCGCCCGCGGAGAACAGCGTTCCGCAGCCATCCACGGCCGACAGGCCGATCACGTAGTCGCGCAGGGTGCCCCAACGGTACTGCCGCGGCCCGCCAGCGCCGGTCGCCACGGCGCCGCCGACCGTGGCCCGATCGGGGTAGGGGACATCGACCGGCAATTGCTGACCCTCGGCCGCCAGGTGTTCGGCCAGCGTGGCGAGGGTCATGCCGGCCTCGACGGTGATGGTCAAGTCGCGCGTGGGGTAGTCGACGAGCCTTGTCAGCCCCGCCGACGAAAGGCCAATCCCTGGCTCGCCGGGCGCGGCCCCGTAGGCCAGATTGGTGCCACCGCCAAGGGGGTACACGGGCTGACCTTGTTCGGCCGCGCGGCGCACCCGGTCGGCCAACGCGTTGCGGTCGGCCGGGACGACGGTTTCGGTCAGGGGAAGCATCGAAGGACTCACGTCGAAGTCGGCCTCTTGGAGGCTCGCACCGCTTGTCTCGCTCGGCGAGGGCTTCGCCTCGTGCGAGGCGCGAAAACACACGTTGGCTAGGGCATGGTCCGACGGTTGGGGTGAATCCTCGTGGCGGAAGCGCCGCCTTCGGGCGGCAGCAGCTTGCCGGGATTCAGCCGGCCGGCCGAATCGAAGGCCTCGCGCACCCGGCGCATGGCCTCGAGGTCGGCTGGGGCGAACAGTTGGCTCATGAAATCGAGTTTTTCCACGCCGATGCCGTGTTCGGCGGTGACACTGCCCCCGCTGGCGATGCACTCGGCGAGGACTTCGCGGCCGGCCTCCAGGACGCGGTCGACTTCGGCGCGGTCGCGCTCGTCGAACAAGAGGATGGGGTGGACGTTCCCGTCCCCCGCATGGGCCACATTGACGATCCGCACCCGGTGTTTGGCCCCGATCTCGGCGATCCGCCGGAGGATGTGCGGCAGCCGGGTCCTCGGCACGACGCCGTCCTGGATGCAGTAGCTGGGGCTGAGCCGGCCGACCGCTCCAACGGCCATCTTCCGGCATTTCCACAGCAATTCGCGTTGCGGCGGGTCGGCGGCCCGGAGCACCTCGCGGGCGTTCCACCGGCGGCAAATCGCCTCGACCCGGCGCTCCTGCTCGTCGAGTCCCGCCGCCGGCCCGTCCACCTCGATCACCGCGATCGCCTTGGCATCCAGAGGGAAGGCGAAGCGGTACGCCGC
>DYLT01000163.1:259-11553 GCA_020721945.1 Blastopirellula marina | reverse complement strand
CAGGCCGGCGTGGGCGAGGCGGGCTACGGCATGGGCGTCTGCGTCGGCGACTACGACGGCGACGGACTGCCCGACCTCTATGTCAGCAACTTCGGCCCCAATGTCCTGTATCGCAACAACGGCGACGGCACGTTTACCGATGTGACCGCGCGCGCCGGCGTCGCGCGCGGCGACAAACTCGGCGCCGGCGTGAACTTCCTCGACATCGACGGCGACGGCGATCTCGACCTCTTCGTCTCCAACTACGTCCGATTCCGCTACGATCTGCACGTTGTCCCCATGCTGCGCGGAATCTCCAGATATGCCGGACCGCGCTTCTACCCCCACCAGCCGAACCAGTTGTTTTGCAACGAGGGCGACGGGACGTTTCGCGAGATCACGGCCGAGTCGGGCATCGGCAACCACCCCGGTCCGGGCATGGGGACCGTCTGCGCCGACTACGACGACGATGGCGATCCCGACATTTTCGTCGCCAACGACACGACCACCGGCAATTTCCTGTTCCGCAACGAGGGCCACGGGAAGTTCATTGAACGGGGCCTCTTGGCCGGCGTGGGACTAAGCCTTTACGGCGAGGCCGTCAGCGCCATGGCCGTCGACTGCGCCGATTACGACAACGACGGACGGCTCGACTTTTTTGTCACCGACTACCAGGGCGAAACGCCGATGCTCTTCCGCAATCGGGGTGACGGAATGTTTGACGATGTGACCATGCTGGCCGGTGCCGGAGCCGGAGGGCTTAATAACGTCAAGTGGGGATGCGGCTTCGTCGACTTGGACAACGACGGGCTGCGCGACATCTTCTACGTGCGAGGCCATATCGACGACAACGTCGAGCAAGTCGACCGCACGACCTCGTACCTCGACGCTCCGGTCCTGCTGCGCAACCTCGGCAACGGCAAGTTCGCCAACGTCTCCGCCTCCAGCGGCGATGGGTTGCGAGTCCGTGCGGCGGGACGCGGCGCCGCGTTCGACGACCTCGACAACGACGGCCGAGTCGATGTCGTGATTCTGAGTTCACGCCGCCGGGCGATCGTGCTGCGAAACGAATCGCCCGGCGAAAACCACTGGCTCCAGTTGCGCCTCGTGGGGACCAGGACCAACCGCGATGGCGTCGGGGCCCGCGTCCAGGTCGTAACCGACGACCTCGTCCTTGTCGACGAAGTGCATTCGGGCCGCGGCTATCAAGGCCATTTCGGCTCGAGACTGCACTTCGGGTTGGGGCGGCGCCAGCGCGTCGATCGGGTCGAAGTGCGTTGGCCCGGCGGAGATCGCGAGGTGTTCCGGGAGCTTCCCGTGGATCAGATTGCCGCCTTAATCGAGGAAAACGACGATTCCCAGAATCTGAAACAGAAATAGCGAGAAAAGATAAAAAAAGATTTTACCGCAACGAAGTGGTGGGCCGCGTAATCCTGCGCGAATCCTTGATAAATGGCGCTTGCGGGCCGTCGCCGCAGGTGTCACAATGGGGCGCTGAAACGTCGTGTTCTCTCTCTCGTTCCGATTTCGATTTTGCCGTGGGAGGCTTCGTGGTGCCGTCGGGCGCCGCGATGCTTCCGGAGTCTTTAGTGGAGGTCTCATATGGTCAAACGAAGGACTAGACGCCATTTGGCATTCACGCTGGTCGAGCTACTGGTGGTGATCGCCATTATCGGCATTCTGATCGCCCTGCTGCTGCCGGCCGTGCAAGCGGCGCGCGAGGCGGCCCGGCGATCGCAGTGCTCGAACAATCTCAAGCAGATGGGCTTGGCACTGCACAATTACCACGACACGTACCAGGTGTTTCCGAACACGTGGTGCGGCGTGCCGGCCTATCCGGGCGGTCCGAGCTGGAGCACGAACACCTTCCGCGGCTCGGTGAAGGTCCGCATGCTGCCCTACATGGAGCAAAGCCAGGTGTTCCAGGCGGTCGACTTCCGCGTGGACACCGACGGGCAGACGTTCGCGGGCACGTCGAACCTGATCCGCAACACGGTGATCCGCACGTTCCGTTGCCCCAGCTCGGCCGACGAGGATTTCACGCCATGGGGCCCCGCCGCGGACAATTACGGCGCTTCGTGCGGCCCCACTCCGGAAAGCTGGGGCGGAAACCCCAGTTGCCCCTGCGACGCCAACCAGTTCTACCAGCCGTATGTCAGCGCGCCGGAACTGTCGGGTCACTGGAACGGCAATCCGGCCGGTCCGTTCACCCGGAACCCAGGCAACAGCAACCGGTGGTACCAGTGCCGGATGGCCGACGTGACCGATGGGCTGAGCAATACGCTCTTTGTCGGCGAACGCCTCACGAAATGCTCCGACCATGCCCACAACGGATGGTTCATCACGAACAACGGCGACGGCATCTGCACCACGTTGATTCCGATCAACTACGACACCTGCCACGACCGGAACTTCAACTATGCGGCCGTAGGCTTGACCCAATGCAACCGGCAGTGCACGTGGAACACCGAGTTCGGGTTCCGGTCGAAGCATCCCGGCGGGGTCCAGTTCGCCTTGGGCGACGGGTCGGTGCGCTTCGTCTCGCAGACGATCGACATGTGGACCTATCAATACCTTGGAGCCAAGGCCGACGGCAGGCCAGCTCAAGCCCCTTAACCGGAAGGAGACACCTCGGATGAGATCGATGCGGCTTGAAGGGACGCTTTGGTGGACCCTGGCGGCGGTGGCGTGCGTCGCGCTATGGGGATGCGGGTCGAGCACACCCGCCACGGTACCCGTCAGCGGCACGGTCACGCTGGATGGCCAGCCGTTGGAAGGCGCTGCCGTGAGCTTCGTGCCCATCGGACAGGGCCGTCCCGCCACCGGTCAGACCGATAGCTCGGGGAAGTTCACGCTGACCTCGTTTAAGCCGGGCGATGGCGCGCCGGCGGGCAAATACAAGGTGGGCGTCAGCAAGCTTGACAAACCGGCCGACGCCAAAGGCGGCCCAGCGGCCGGCGGCGCCGCGCCCGAGGGAACCCGGCTTTCCGGGCCGCCCGTCGCCAAAGGCCCCGAGGCCCCGCCCAAGTCCTTGGTTCCTCCGAAATACGTCAATCCCGATACGTCGGGGTTGACCGTGGAGGTGAAGTCGGGCATGGAGCCCGTCAAGCTGGAACTGAAGTCCAACTAGTTCCCGGGTGAAGGGCGGCGCACCTGTTGCCTGCCCCGAGGGACCCACCTGACGGCAAACTCTTCCGCGCCCGGTCTGGTTCGTTTGCGCAGGCCGGGCGTGGGGCGTTTGCGGCGGGGAGTCCGTTCGCGGGGACAGGGTCCCTCGGCCGCAATCGTCCGCGCCTTCCCCGGCACTTCGGATTGCCAACGTGGAACGCGCGCAACAAGCAGGTCGCCAGCGCTTCTGGAGAAGGGTACTGGTCTTGGCGATGGCGATCGCGGTGGGTGTGTCTGGCGCGGTAGTGTGGACAAGCCGGAAGATGCCCACCGCGTCTCCGCCGGACTCGCGGGGCGCCTCGTCGACGCACGCATCGCCCCCCGGCAGCCCCACCGAGTGGATCGCCGAGGGGCTTGCCTTAGCCGACCGTTTGGTCCAGGACTTCGCGCACCGCGCCGAGGCCCTGGACCTGGCAGCGCGGTTCCACCAGCGGTTCGGCGACCCGGCCCGCGCGGCCGCGCTGTGGCGGCAGTGCCTGGACCACGACCCGCGTTCCGCGCACGCCGCATTCTGTCTTGGCTCGGCGGCCTGGGAGCAGGGCGACTTCGAACAGGCCGTGGCCTACCTGCGCCGGGCCTTGGCGATCGATCCGCGATTGGCCAATGCCCCCGTGATCCTCGGCGAATCGCTGATGCAGTTGGGCAGGCCCCAGGAGGCGATCGCGGTGCTGGAGAAGGCCGAGGCCGCCACGCCCCAGTCGATGCGGTGGTTTCTCCTTGGGCAGGCGTACCTCCAAGAGGCCCAGTACGAGAAGGCTCGTCGCGCCTTCGAGTCGGCGATCGCCCTGGATACCGGCTATACCAAGGCCTATTACGGCCTGGTCGCCGCGTGGAGCCGTTTGGGCGACACGAAGAAAGCCGAGGAGTACCAAGCGGTGTTCCTGAGGCTCAATGCCCAAGAGAACGCCAAAGCCGCCAAGGAGCGTGACGCGCGGCGTGACCCTGGGGCCGACGAGATCCGCCAGGCCGCTGCCCGATTCGCGTTTGACGCGGCCCGGCTGTACGCCGCTGGGGGCGACCGCGAGGAGGCCGGGCGCCTGTTGGCCCGCGCGGCCGGACTTGACCCGGCCGAGCCGGGGTATCGCCAGGCCCTGGATACCTTATGGTCATCGGGGGTCCCCATCGAAGCAAGCAGGCCGTAGTTCTCATGGTTTCGTGTCTTTCCCGCCTTCGCCGCCGCGTTTGCCGTGGGGGTATGGCAGCCGCCTTCGCCCTGATCTCGATGGCGCCTGTGCTGGGCGCCGAAGGACCCATCGTCCTCCACGACGTCACGCCCGAAACCGGGATCACCTTCCGGCACACCGACGGCTCGAGCGGACAGCGGTACATTGTCGAGACCGTGGCCTCGGGCCTGGCCACGTTCGATTACGACGGCGACGGGCTGATCGACATCTATTTTCTTAACGGCCGGCCGCTTCGGGGGGCGAAACCCGATCCCACGGCAAGAAACGCCCTGTATCGGAACCTGGGTGGGTTCCGGTTCGTCGACGTGACGGAGCAGGCCGGCGTGGGCGAGGCGGGCTACGGCCTGGGCGTCTGCGTGGGCGACTACGACCTCGACGGACTGCCCGACCTTTACGTCAACAACTATGGCCCGAACGTGCTCTACCACAACCAGGGCGACGGCACGTTCGCCGAGGTGACATCCAGAGCGGGCGTGGGGCGCGGACCCAAGGTCGGCGCCGGCGCCTGTTTTCTCGACATGGATGCCGATGGCGACCTCGACCTCTACGCCGCCAACTACGTGAAGTTCACCTACCAAAACCACGTCCCCCGCACGATCGACGGCTTCCCCCAATACGCCGGACCGAAAGACTACCTCCCCGAACCCGACAACCTCTTCCGCAATCACGGCGACGGCACCTTCGCCGACGTGACCGATGTCTCGGGAATCGGGTCGGTGGCCGGCACGGGCATGGGCATGGTCGCGGCCGATTACGACAACGACGGCGATACCGATCTCTTCGTGCTCAACGACGTCTCGCGCAACTTCTTCTTCCGCAACGACGGGTCCGGCAACTTCCAGGAAGACGGCCTGCGCATCGGCGCGGCGTTCAATTTCCACGGCCACGAACTGGGGAGCATGGGGGTCGACTGCGCCGACTACGACAACGACGGCTGGCTCGACTTCTTTCAGACCTCGTACCAGGGCGAGCTGCCCGTGCTCTTCCGCAACCGCGGCGACGGAACGCTCGAGGACGCCACCGTGCTCGCCCGCGCCGGAGCCGGGTCGTTCGCCTGCGTCAAGTGGGGCGTCGGCTTTGTCGATTTCGACAACGACGGCGACCGCGACCTGTTCATCGCCTGCGGCCACCTCCAGGACAATATCGAGCTATGGGACGATTCGACCGCCTATGCGTGCCGCCCCGTGCTGCTGAGGAACACCGGCGACGGGAAGTTCGTTAACGTCTCGGATTCCGGCGGCGACGGCCTGCGGGTGAAGGTCGTGGGGCGGGGAACGGCGTTCGACGACCTCGACAACGACGGCGATATCGACGTCGTGATCCTCAGCTCCCGCCGACCTCCCCTCGTCCTACGCAACGACTCGAACACCGGGCATCACTGGCTCCAGGTCCAGCTTCGCGGGGTCCGGTCGAACCGCGACGGCGTCGGCGCCCACGTCAAGGTCGTCGCGGGCGATCTGGTCCAGATCGACGAGGTCCACAGCGGCCGGGGCTACCAGAGCCATCACGGATTGCGCCTGCACTTCGGCCTGGGAAAGCGCACCCGGGTCGACCGTCTCGAGATCCGGTGGATCGGCGGCGGGACCGACGTGTTCCGGGACGTTGCGGTCGATCGGCTCGTGACGGTCGTCGAAGGGACTGGCGAGAGGGCCGCTTCGCCCTAAATGGTGTTGCACGATTCTGGGAAATGCCGGGGCGCGGGCGTTGGCCCAGATGCACGCGCCCTGGGCCCCGAAAAGGATCCCCTCGTCGCGGCTGTCGCCCCAGACGTCGGCCGCCAGGCCGTGCGGACCGTCATGGCGGGCCTCGTGGGTTTGGTTCGCGTGGCCGCCATGGTAGACGATTGCCAGGCGGGGCGGGAGCGAGGGCCTCAGGGCTTTTCCGAGTTGACCCCCTGACGCAGGATGTGCTGAAGCAAGGCTCGCGCATGGGGATCGTCGGGCAATAGCGCCACAAGCTGTTCGGCGCTGGTTGCCGCTTCCTGCCAGCGGCCCTGCTGGGTGTAGAGAATGGCCAGGGCCCGATGGAAGTCCGGGGCCTCCGGAGCGAGGTCGCGTGCGGTTCGCAGCGATCGCTCGGCTTGGGCCATGCGACCCAGGGTTTGCAGGGCGAGCCCTAGGTTGTAGTGGACCCTCGCAACCCGCGGCGACATGGCGGCCGCGGCGGCCAAGGAGGCCGCGGCTTCTTCCATGCGATCCTTGCGCTCGGCCAAGAGCAGGCCCAGCGAGTAGTGGCACTCGGCCTCTTGGCGGCGCAAATGCTCGATCATCTGGTCGATGGGGCGCTGGCGCCCGGCGAGTTGGGTCCTGGAGTTTGCCACGGCGGCGGCTTGTCGCTGGGCCGCGGCAATCTGGCGTTGCAGCTCGCCGATGGCCTGGCGGAACTGGGATTCGGCCTCGTCCTTTCTGCCCAATTCATCCAGAAGCATGGCCAGATTGATGCGGGCCGGAACGAAGCCGGGTTCGATGCGCAGGGCGCGGCGGTACTCTTGCTCGGCCTTGTCGGGCCGCCCCCGGCTGGCGTGTACCACGGCCAAGTTGAGGTGCGAGCCGGGCTGGTCCCCGAGGAACTCCTGGCCGGCGAGGTACTCGGCCAGGGCGGCCTCGAACGCCCGCTGGTCCTCGTCGCTGCGCCGGTAGTCGGGCACGTCGGCCAGGGCGCGGGCGGCCTCGGTCCGCACCGCGCGCACCGGATCGTGAAGCATGCGCGTCAGCGCCTCGTCGCGGCGCGTCTGGTCCGGATCAAGCACCGCGCGATCGCGGCGCCAACGGGTTTCGGACGGATACAGCCCGTGCACGCTGCGCACCGCGGCGGTCCGGACCAGCGCGTCGGGGTCATCGAGCGCGCCGAGCACCACGGTCTCGACTTGCCGGGCCGGGTAATTGCCCAACAAGGCGATGGCGCTGGCCCGCACGATCGCCCGCGTGTCCTTGCGCCGCACCACGTCGATGAGCTGCTCGGCCGCTTCGGGCTTGCCTCGTCGCGCGGCGTCGATGGCGTACGCGAAGTGGGGAGGGCCCTTGCGGGGGCCGTACCACTCGAGGACCTTGTCGGCGGCCCATTGCGCCGTCTCGCCTCGGGCGGCGTCGTGGTGGCAGCCCGTGCAGGCGTTCGGAATGCCCAGGGAAACGGTCAGGTCCGGGCGCGGAACCCGAATGCTGTGGTCCAGGCGCGGATCGACGACCATGTAGGTCGTCTTGGGCATGTGACACTCGACGCAGAGCGTGCCGGGCTTGGTGGCGTCGGGGTGGTGATGGTGGTTGGGTGTATCGTACTTGGCCGGCACATGGCACTGCCCGCACAGGCGGTTGTCGCGGAACTTCACCCGGGTCGAGTGCGGATCGTGGCAGTTCGCGCAGCGGACCTTCTCGTGGTACATCCGGCTTTGGAGGAACGAGCTGTACTCGTAGTCCTCCTCGAGGATCTGCCCGTCGGGATAGTAGAGCTCGCCGTCGAGCATGGCCGGTTCGTAATAGTCGAGGAACTTTTCGCCGGGTCGAAAACCGGGGTACACCACGCGACGGTGGGCATGGCACGGAGCGCACGTCTCGATCTGGATCCGATGGTCCTCCTCGGCAAGCCGCGGCAACCCGTACCCGTAACGGCGATCCCAGAACAAGCGCCGCTTCTGGGCGAGCTGGACGTGGAGGCTTCCCGGGCCGTGGCACGCCTCGCAACTGACGTCGATCTCCGAGAACGTGGTGTGGTAGCGGTTGGTCGCCAGGTCGTAGTTCTTGCGCAGGTCGGTGGTGTGGCAATCCGCGCACATGTAGTTCCAGTTCTGAAACGACCGGGTCCAGTGCAAGGGATCGTCGTGGGGGATGGGTTCGTTGGGGTAGAGGTGGAACCACCGCTTCGTTTCGGTGTCCCAGGCGATGGGCAG
This sequence comes from Blastopirellula marina, assembly GCA_020721945.1. GTDB lineage: Bacteria > Planctomycetota > Planctomycetia > Pirellulales > Thermoguttaceae > JANLFZ01. Next base: position 3,339 of record DYLT01000163.1, on the reverse strand, counting down.
GCACTGGATGCGGCCGTCGGGGAACTCGACCAGATACTGCTGGAGCGGCCGGTATCCGAGCACGTACTTGATCGCGAACGTCTCGCGCTGGCCCTCGCGGTTGTCGGTCGTCATGAAGAACGCGTCGTCGCGGCGCGACATGGTCGAGACCACGCCGAAGTGCTCGAACTGCCGATGGTCGAAGTCGCCGAGCACGGTCTGGGGGTTGGCCGGGTCCATGGCCCGGTCATGGTCCGATCCCTCCCAGAGGGTTGCCTCTTTCTCGTGGCAGGGCACGCAGGCGGCCCGCCCGACGTACTGGGCCGAAAGCCCCTCGGGCAGGGCGATCCACCAGTCGGCGGCCAAGAGAACGGCGGCCAGGCCCAAGACGCCCAGGCTTATCCACAACGCGCGGCGATGGCAGCGCACGACGGCGGTACAGCGCGACCAGAGCGTCATTCCCCGTTCACCGAAATCAAGGCGAAAGCGCAGCAGGGGTCCCCATCGTGCCGGCACATCGTCTGGCGCACCGGGGCTTCGACGACCGCCGAGATCAGGTCGATATCGACCCCGCAGACTGTCCGATGCTCTTCGAACATGCTGATGAACGGACAGCTCCGTTTGCGGAGGACCAGGCGTCCCTCGTCGTCTTCGCAGAGTTCGACCAGATGGCCCTCTTCGTTGAGCAATTGGGTCATCTGGCGGAGGCGTTCGGCCGGCGTGCGGCCGGCGATGCGGCGTTTATAGTAGGCGGCCATTTGTTGGGTCACGCGGTGGACCACGTCCTGAAGCAGCTTCTGGCCGCCGATTTCCGTCACCGCCCGCCAAATGGCCGGAACCACCAGACGCTGGTTACTGGCGAAAAGCAACAAGAGCGCGGCCGGAGTCGCCGAATACAGATGTCGGGGACGGCCCCGGCCCGGCAGACGCTCGGTGGTCCGATCGACGAAACCGGCGGCCACCAATTCGTTCAATTGCTCGGTGATGGCGGTCCGGGTCACGCCGGTCGCGTCGATCAAATCGGCAATCGTAGACGGCCGATTGCCCACCAACAACTTCACAATGCGCATCCCAGCGGCACTGACGGTCGCGCCTTCGTGCATGATCCAATGCTCACATCGCCGTGGAAACGACCCGCCACCCGAGTGGCCATCGCGCGTTTTCGACTGAGTAATCTGTCAATATCGAGTATAATCCAAAGGCCGATCGTAACGCTAGTCCCATGCCGCCCCACGGAATCCGCCACAACAGGGCATGAAGACGTACCCTTCTGGTGGGCGTCTGCGGGGCATTGCCCGGCAAGCACACTTTCTGGATGATAATCGGGGGAGAGCCTCTTTGGAACTGTAAGGAGTCCCGACATGTCGCCCGCCATCGAGCCCTCTTCCGCGAGTTTGGCGCCCACCCGGCCGCCCCATCGCAGCCCAGTGTCGGGCAAGTCGATCGGCGAGTACCTGATCGCCCGGCTCTTGGAGTGCGGCGTCCGCGACGTGTTCGGGGTGCCGGGCGATTATGTGCTTTCGCTGTTCATGATGCTCGACAAGAGTCCGATCCGCGTGGTGGGCTGCACGCGAGAGGACTGCGCCGGCTTTGCGGCCGACGGCTACGCCCGCATCAACGGCATCGGCGCGGTCTGTGTCACGTACTGCGTCGGGGGGCTGAGCCTGTGCAATTCGATCGCGGGGGCCTATGCCGAGAAGTCGGCGGTCGTGGTGATTACCGGTTCGCCGGGCCTGCGCGAGCGGGTGAACAACCCCCTGCTGCACCACAAGGTGAAGGACTTTCGCACCCAGTACGACGTCTTTCGCCGGCTGACGGTCGCGGCGGCCGACCTGGTCGACCCGGCCACGGCGTTCCGCGAAATCGACCGGGTGCTCGACGCCGTGCTCCGCTACCGCCGTCCCGGGTATATCGAAGTTCCGCGCGATCTGGTCCATGCCATTCCCGAGACCGCGTACACGCCCAGCTCGACGCGGCCGGCGAGCGACCCCGAGGCATTGGCCGAGGCCGTGGCCGAGGCCGTGCGGAGGATTTCCGCGGCCCGCCGTCCTGTCATTATCGCGGGCGTCGAGATCCACCGCTTCGGGCTTCAGGACCGGCTATTGGCGCTGGCCGAGGGCGCGGGCATTCCGATCGCCTCGACATTGCTGGGCAAGAGCGTCATCAGCGAACGCCATCCCTTGTTCGTGGGCATCTACGAGGGCGCGATGGGCCGGGCTGAAGTCACCCGCTTCGTCGAGGAAAGCGATCTGGTGCTGCTGTTGGGCGCGTTCATGAGCGACATCAACCTGGGGATCTTCACGGCGAACCTCGACCCCGGCAAGTGCATCTACGCCACGACCGAGCAACTGCGCATCAGCCACCATCATTTTCACAACGTGGTGATGTGCGATTTTCTCGAGGGGCTGATTGCGGCCCGACTGCGCGCGCCCGAGCGGCCCCTGCCCCCGCGCGTGCCGGAGCATGCCGCGACCTTCCAGCTTTGCCCGACGCAGCCGATCACCCTCCAGCGCCTCATCGCGCGGCTGAACCAGTTCCTCGACGAGTCCATGGTGGTCATTGCCGAGACGGGCGATGCCCTGTTCGCGGCCACCGACCTGGTAATTCACCAGCATACGGAGTATCTGGCCCCGGCCTACTACACGTCGATGGGGTTCGCCGTGCCCGCAGCCCTCGGCGCGATGGTGGCGCGGCCCGACCTGCGGCCGATCGTGCTGGTGGGCGACGGCGCGTTCCAGATGACCGGCATGGAGCTATCGACGATCGTGCGCCGCAAACTCTGCCCGATCGTCATTGTGCTCGACAACGGGGGCTACGGCACGGAGCGCCAATTGCACCGCGGCGCCTACGAGTTCAACGAGATCTTGCCCTGGCAGTACCACCGGCTACCCGAGGTGTTCGGCGGCGGCACCGGCTGCGAGGTCCGCACCGAGGGCGAGTTCGACGAGGCGTTGCGCGCGGCCTGGATGGACCGGTCGGGTATGAGCCTGATTCACGTCCACCTGGACCGCGACGACTGCTCCGAGGCCCTGAAGCGTCTGGCCGACCGCCTGGGAACCAAGATCGGCTAGCCCACCCCGATTGACAACCGCGCCGGCGCC
>DYLT01000163.1:0-232 GCA_020721945.1 Blastopirellula marina | reverse complement strand
CCGTGGGTGGCCCGCACGGCTGGTTTTCGACTTGGCGCCGGGCAGCTCACGGCCAGGCCCGGCGCGCACGACCTCTGGGAGGACCCCATCCATGGCGCCACTCCATCGACTCGATCGGCGTGGGTTTCTCGCGGCCGCGGCGGCATCGGCGAGCGTCGCGGCACAGGTGCCGCGCGCGGTGCTCGGCGGGCCGAGGCACGTGCCCCCCAGCGAGAAGATCCACATCGCGTAT
>DYLT01000162.1 GCA_020721945.1 Blastopirellula marina | reverse complement strand
GGACCGGCCGGCCAAGAGCACGAGTACCTCGGCGCCAAGGGCATCCATGTCGGCTTTCCCGAGTTCAAGGCCCTCTACGACCAAGTCGATCGCGACGAGGCCGCGGTCTGGGGGCGCCGCTGGTGCTCCGAGGCCGAGAAGGTCGTCGAGGCCGCGCCCGAGTGGATCCACAAGGCCGGCGCCGTGTATCTCGCCATGCTCGCTTTGATGAAGAAGCATGGAACCGACAGCATCACGATGAACTGCCTCGGCGGGTTCGCGGCGGGGCAGTTGCCCGCCTATCCCTGCCTGGGGTTCATGCAGATCCTCAACGAGGGCGGCCAGGGCGTATGCGAGGCCATGCCCGACGACTCGGTGAGCACGCTGATGGGCCGGATACTCACCGGCCGCGCGGGCTACGTGTCCGATCCCGCGCTGGACACCTCGGAAAACCAGATCGTCTACGCCCACTGCATGGCGTTGACGAAGGTCTTCGGGCCGAAGGGGCCGTCCAATCCCTTCCGCATCCGTACCTTGCACAACCGCGATCCGCGCGGATGCTGTGCGCAGTCGTTTTTGCCGGAAGGCTACATGACCACCTCGTTCCGCACGAACGTCGCCCAAAGGAAGATGGTCATCCACCAGGCCAAGGCGGTCGGAAACCTCGATGCCGACCGAGGCTGCCGCACGCAACTATTGGGCGAAGTCCGTGGTGACATCGGCAAGATGTTCGACCAGTGGGACTTGTTCGGCTGGCACCGCGTGACCGTCTACGGCGACCTGAAGGAACCTCTGGTCGAGTTCGGCAAGGCCCTCGGGTTGGAGATTATCGAAGAGGCGTGACCAGGCAGCATGAGACTCCTTCGGAGACTCACGTTCGCCAAGCGTGGTTTTCGATCCTTGGACGCGCTGTTTTCGACGGGGGGCTGTCTGGGCGGTCGTGAACTGACCAGAACGCCAGCGTTCAAAGAAGGCGTCATCACGCTGGATGGTGCCGTCGCGGAGTTGCACACGCAGGGCCGTCGCGATAGACTGGGCTTTCCGTCAGGGCCCGGGCGACCACGGTTCGGGCCTCTTTTGGTTCCCTCTGTTCCTCGAGGCATGTCCCATGGCGATCCGAAACGAAGGACCCACGTCGCAGTTGGTTACTCCCCCGGCCTGCCTTCGCGAGGCGCGCGATGATCGTGGCGAGCACCCCCGGCGGGCTTTTCTTGGGGCCCTGGCAGGCGCAGCGGCCGCGCTGGCCGGTGGCGCGTCGGCCTCGTGCGGCGAGCCGTCGCCCGCGGCCGTCGGCGGCGTGGCCAAGCCCCGGCCCAAGCCGACTTTTTCGCTCGGGCTGGCCTCGTACACGCTGCGCAAGTTCCCGCTCGACAAGTGCCTGGAAATGACCCGCCGGGTCGGCTTGACGCACATCTGCCTCAAGTCGTTCCACCTGGCCCTCGGCGCGACGCCCGACCAGATCGCCAGAGCGGCCGCGCAAGTCAAGGCTGCCGGCCTGGTGCTCTACGCCGGAGGCGTCATTTCGATGGGCAAGGAGGCCGACGTCGATCAGGCCTTCGAGTACGCCAAGGCGGCGGGCATGAAGGTCCTCGTCGCGGCGCCGAAGCCCGAGGTCCTGCGGTACGTCGAAAAGAAAGTGCGTCAATACGATCTGCGCGTGGCGATCCACAATCACGGGCCGGGCGACAAGGTCTATCCCACGCCCGCCAGCGTCTACGAGAAGGTCCGCGACCTCGATCCCCGCATCGGCCTGTGCATCGACATCGGCCACACGCTGCGCATCGGAGCCGACCCGATCGAATCGGCCCGGAAGTACGCCGACCGGCTCCATGACGTGCATATGAAGGACGTCTCGGCCGCGCGTCCCGAGGGCCGCACCGTGGAAGTCGGCCGCGGCGTCATCGATATCCCCGAGTTCCTGCGCACGCTCGTGGCGATTCAGTACCGCGGCGTCGTGGCCTTCGAGCACGAAAAGGACGAGAACGACCCCCTGGCCGGACTGGCCGAATCGGTCGGCTACGTGCGCGGCGTTTTGGCCGTGATCTGAGAACCGCCCCAAGGAACCCGAGGCCATGGACAACCTGCTGCAAATCACCTACTGGACCCTCGGCGGCTTCGAAGGCCAGAAACCCGTGCGCCAAGCCCTACAGGACGCCAAGGCGTGCGGGTTCGAGGGGCTCGAGCTGGCGTTCGGCGCGGGCGAGCTGAACACCGAGACCACCGAAGCGACCTGCCGCGCGATCCGCGACGAAGCCCAGCGCTTGGGCATGGCGATGGCGACCATGGCGACCGGCGCCTATTGGGGCTCTTCGCTGTCGTCTCGCGACCCGGCCCAGCGCAAGGCCGCCATCGAGTTCACGCGCAAGTACATCCAGGTCGCGCACTGGCTGGGCATCAAGACCATCCTGGTCATCCCGGGGGCGGTGGACGTTCCCTGGGACCCGTCGGTTCCGGTGACGCCCTATCAAGAGGCCTGGGACAACGCCACCGCCTCGCTCCGGGAGCTGTTGCCGGCGGCCGCCGAAAACGACGTGACCCTGGCGCTGGAGAACGTCTGGAACCGGTTTCTGCTCGGCCCGATCGAGTTCAAGATGTTCATCGACCAGTTTTCCAGCCGGTACGTGGGCAGCTATTTCGATGTGGGCAACGTCGCGATCACGGGCTATGCGCAGCACTGGATCGAGATCCTCGGGCCGCGCATCGCCGCCGTCCACGTGAAGAACTTCCGGCGCGACGATTGCGCCGGAGGGCTGCACGGGTTTGGCGACGATCTGCTTTCGGGCGACGTCGATTTCGCCGCCGTCAAGAGCGCCTTGGAGAAGATCCAGTACGCCGGCCCGATCACCGCCGAGATGCTGCCGTTCTGCCGCCTGCCCAACATGACGCTGCCCGACATGGATCTCGCGCGCGACACCGCCACGAAGCTGAAACGGGTTTTCGCCGAATCCTGAACGGCTTCGGCGCCGTTTGTCGTTCGACGATCGGCGCCACGAGGTTTGCCGCAGGCCCTAGGGGCCCAGCCGTTCGATCGCCTCGGCAATCGCCGCGCGCCGCGCGTAGATCGGCGCGGAATCGGTGGTGAACGTGGTCATGTCGCGGGTGATTTCGGGCGGGACTTCGAGGAGTTGCTCGATCCGCTGGACTTCCTCGCGGGATAGCGCGCCGCGCCGCGCCGCGAGGCGCTCGCGGAGCAGGTAGAGGTACTCGTAGTCCTCCACGCCCTCGCGGAGCATCTCCCAACGGATACTCGAAACCGGCGGTTCCAAGACCGGCGCATCGCCCAAAAGACCCGGCACGGCGGCGGTCTCGGGCGGGTAGATGAAGCGGCCATCGCCGTTGCCCCAGTAGGCCTTGGTGCCGCGCGGCGTGCCGTAGCCGCTCACGTAGCCCATCGGGTCCTCATAGGGGTTCTGTGGTTTGTCGGGGTAGGCTGCGCTCGAGGTCCAGTAATTCGTCGACCAGACCAGCGTGCCGGCGATCTTCCGCTGCCAGGTTTGCCAATGCCACACGCGGAGCTCCGTGGCCGGGTGGTCGATGAAGAGCGTGCAATACGGGGCCTTCGGGCCGCAACACACGTACCACCAGAACCGCTCGCCATGCTGCCGCCGCTTCTCGGCCGCCGCGTGGTCGTAGTTGAAGCTCACCGGACACCAGATGTCCACGGCGCCGAACAGGGCCTCGGTGGGTTCCTCGGTCAGCATCCGCCGAATGCCCGGGGCGTAACGCTTCAGCCGTTCCATGCCGCTTCGCACAAAGGCGTAGTCCTTCGGATCAGGCTCGTCGAACCAGTAGACGTACGCCATGTCGAGCCAGCCCTTGGCGCGCAGGTGCGATGCGATCTGCCGGACCTGGTCGGCGAACAGGGCCTGGTACTGGGGCGTGTCTTCCTTGAACGGGCCGATCTGGGGATCATGCCGCGCATGGAACGTGCCGCCGCCCATCCCCTGGATCGGCAAGCTGAAATCCGTGAAACGGTACTTCTCGATCGCCTCGGCCATCGCCCGGTCGAATCGCCCGAAGTCGATCTCCACGCGAGGCATCGCCGCGTCGGGGATGAACTTCACCTCGAAATGATCCAGCGGCGTGGGATCGTACGGGCTGATACGGTGCTCGGCAAACGTGCGGAAATACAGGTCCATGAGCTTGCGCCGGTCGGCCTCGGTCTTCGCTCCGTGGTATCGGAAGGCCAGACCGAGGTCGAGCCCAAAGGCCGTTTCGAGGTGGTTTCTCTCGGGTAGCGCGAAGTTCCACACGTGCAATCTCAAGGGGACCGTCGCCGACCAACCCGGCGCGCGCAGGGCCACCGAGCCCGTGTAGTCGCCCGGCGGAGCGTCCTTGGGCACGTACACCAGCACCCAAAGGGGCTGGTTCGCGCCCGCGGGCACCTCGAGCGGCTTATCGCGCCGCACAGGTGGCAGGGCGTCGGGCCACCAGTCGCGCACGCCGGTTCCATCGGTCGGATGGTCGACGAAATGGTAATGCACCCGCAACACGCGCACGTTCTCGGCGGCAATGACCGCGCCACCGGGCCCCGCCAGCGGACCCGACACCGCGGTCAATCCCGAAAGGGCCTCCTTGGGCCGGACGACGATCTGCACGGCCTCGTAATCGTTGCGCGCGGCAGCGAGCCGGGCGGCCGGGCCTTCCGCGTTGGGCAGCGGGCGGCGTCGCGGAACCTTGCGCGTCGCGTCGCACCACCACACCGCCGCCTTCCCCGAAATCCCCTCGATCTGTTCACCGTAGTCCAGACGGTAGAACTCGGGCACGGCGAAGGGAATCGCGGTTTGAAGCGACCCCACGCCCTGGACATTCACGTCGAGCACGATCCGGTGCGTGCCGGGCTGCTGGATCGCCGCCTTCAACTCGAAGGTGTGCGACCGGCCAGGGTAGATCGGCGTCTCGAGCGGGTCGAACTGGTCGCCGCTGGAGTTCGGGCGTTCTAGGGTCGCGGCGAGGACGGCCGTGGTCTTCTCGGACGACGGGTTCTTGACCGTCACGCGGAGCGTCGCCTGGCCCGACGCCGGAGTGTCGTCGAGCGTGATGCTCTCGATGGCCTTGTCGAATCCCGCGCTGCCCGCGTCGGCATAAAGCGTGCGGCCGGTGCCCGGCGGCGGATCGCCCGACAACGATGCCTCGAACCGCACTTCGTTCACCTGGAAGCTGCCCTGGCCGTCGGCCGGCCGCAACCGCAACCAGAGCGCCTCGCAAGGAAACAGATCGTCGGGCATTCGGGCTTTGGCGGTCCCCAGGCCGTTTTGCCGCATTAGCGGGCGCCACTGGCGGCCGTCGCGGCTCACTTCGGCCAGGCAGACGCCGGCGGTATGGTGATGAACAGTGAACTCGGCCTCGGCCGCCGTCATGGGGAACCCTGGCAGGGCAAAGCGATAGGTGACTTGGCTTTCGCCCGACAGGCACCAACGATCGCTATTGAACGGCGCCGTGGCGCTGGCCAGCGTGCGGTGGAAATTGCTGCCCGGATGCCCGAACACGCCGCGAAACGTGTAGCGCCCGTCGCGGATCGACTCGCCCTCGCCCAAGCGCAGTTTGCCGACCGGCCGGAAGACCGGGAGGACCGGCACCAGACGCACCGCATCGAACTGGATCGTGCCCTTGGTCTCCCATTGACCGACACGAATCGCGGCGGTGCGAATTCCGTCCGGCACGCGAAACACGTGGCCGTACCATTGCCAGGTGTCGGCCAGTCGCGGGTAGTCTCGATTGGCGAACGACGGGCCCGAGATCACGCATCCGGCGCCTTCGACCTGCCGGCCGCGCATTTCGAACCGGTAGAGCCCGCCCGGCACCACCGAGATCGTATCGCACTGCCAATGGTTCGAACCCTTCCCGTCGCCCGTGACTTCCAGCACGTTGCGATCGATCCAGCGGCCTTGGCCGCCCGAAAGCACCCACCCGGCCGGACCGCGGTCGCCCGCGGTAAAGTCGGCATTGGGAACCAAGGACACTTCGGCGGCCGCCAGGGGAACGACCGCTGCGACAAGGACCCATAGCAACACGCCGGATTTCACGGTGGCGTTCCTCCGAGCCAGAGTATCAAGCAAACCACGTGCCGCTGATTGTAACGGGGTTCCGCGACGCCTGCCACTGCGGCAAGCCGGCACCAGGCCACGGGGTGCTTGCCAAGCGAGCAGGCCGCGGGTAGACTGGGCTTGGGCAGTTGCGACGGGCCAAGGGCCATCGCTCGTCGCCCGGGAAGGAACCGGGAACATGCGCATGGTGCTCATGGAAACGGCGGCACCCTTCGTGCGTCAGGACCCCACGGTGTTCGTGGTCGATTCGGACCCGCGGGTCGTCCAGATCATCCGTCTCTTGGCCCGACCGCTGGACTTCCAGCCCGAGTTCTACTCGGAAGCCGAGGAGTTCCTCGAGGCATGTGATCCGGCGTTCGGGGGCTGTGTGCTGTTGAATCTCGACCTGCCGGGGCTGTCGGACCTGGCGGTCTTCGAGCGCCTGTCGGCGTTCCGCATCCATCTGCCTGTGGTGGCCCTGTCGGCCCGCGACGAAGTCGCGTACGCAGTCCAGGCGATGAAGGCCGGGGCGGTCGACTACCTTCCCAAGCCGTGCGCCGACGTCGATCTGGAAAAGGCTCTCCGCGAGGCTCTCCAATGGGATGCGGACCACCGCCAGGAGATCCTCTTCCATCTCAAGATGCGCCATCGGATGGAGCAGTTGACTTCGGGCGAACAGGAGGTGCTGTGGCGGCTGATCGAGGGGCTTTCGAACCGCGAGGTGGCCGCCGAATTGGGACGCAGCGTGCGTGCCATCGAAGCGCGCCGGGCTCGGCTGATGGACAAGATGAAGGCCAAGAACCTGCCCGAGTTGGTACGCATGGTCCTGGCCGCCCAAGATTGTTGCCCTCCCCGCACATGGAGGTTAGAATGAGGGACAATGGGAGGGTCTCGCGTTCATGTCTGTCACCCTGGCCGGGTTCGTCGAGTCGCTCACCCAGTCCGGCCTGATGAGTGCCGAGGAGCTGCGGGCTTTTGTCTCGTCGCTCCCACCCGAACGGCGCCCGGTCACGGCCCCCGATCTGGCCAGGGAACTCTACCGCGCCAAGCGCCTGACCAAATACCAAGCCCAAGCAGTCTACCAGGGCAAGATCCGCATTTTGGTGCTGGGCAACTACGTGGTTCTCGACCGGCTGGGGCGTGGGGGCATGGCGTTGGTCTTCAAGGCCCAGCACCGCCGCATGCAGCGAATCGTGGCGTTGAAGGTGCTGCCGCCCGAGATGATCGAGTCTGAAGAGGCGATCCAGCGGTTCCAGCAGGAGGTCAAGGCGGTCGCCCGGCTGTCCCACCCGAATATCGTCACGGCCTACGACGCCGACGAGGCCAACGGCATTCACTTCCTGGTGATGGAATGCGTCGACGGCGACAATCTGTTGACGCTGGTCCGCGAATACGGCCCGCTGTCGGTTCCCAAGGCGATCGCCTGCGTGCTTCAGGCCGCCCGCGGGCTCGAATACGCCCACCAGGAAGGCATCATCCACCGCGACGTCAAGCCCTCGAACCTGCTTCTGGACAAGCGGGGAACGATCAAGATCCTCGACATGGGCCTGGCGAGGATCAAAGAGACCGTCACCTCGTCCGACGACGTCGAATGCGTGCAGAGCGGATACGTCATCGGCTCGGTCGACTACATGTCGCCCGAGCAGACCTGCGACATGAAAGCGACGGACCAGCGGTCTGACATTTATAGCCTGGGCTGCACGCTGTTCTACCTGCTTTCGGGCAGGACGATGTACCGTGGCGACACGTTCGTGCAGAAGGTGATCGCCCACCGCGAACATGCCATCCCGCCCTTGCGCGAGGCGCGCAGGGACCTGCCGGATGGTCTCGAAGCGGTTTTCCGCAAGATGGTGGCCAAGAAGCCCAAGGACCGCCAGCAGTCGATGACCGAGGTGATCGGCGACTTGCAGGGCTTCGTGACGCCGGCGGCGCTGAAGGGCCCCGGACCGTTCGTCGCGTTGGCGGCCAACGACGATTCGCGCGGCCTGCCGGCCGAGTGGGTGGGCGAGGGCTCGGGGCCCATCCCGATCCCCTCGCTCGACGACCTGCTCTTGGACGAACCGCCCCCGCCGATCGAGCCGCGCCCCTCGGCGTACAGCGCGGGCTTGCGTAGCCGGAGCCGGCGCCGCAGGCTGTGGACCGCCCTGGCCATGGCGGCCGTCGCCGTGGTCACGTGGTTGATCTTCGGAGTGCTGCTGCGGCCGCGCACCCGAGAAGGCATGTTGGTGCTCGAACTCACCCCGCCCGCCTGTACGATCCAGGTGCTCGACAGCTATGGGCGCACCGAACTGACCCGCACCGCCGGCAACGACGTGGTGTCGATTCTCGTCGAGCCTGGCCGGCACCGCCTCGAAATCCACAAGACCGGCTACGCGACCTATGCCGAGGACTTCGCCATCGACTCGGGCGCACGCCTGAAGATCCGCGCCGCGCTTGAGTTCGAGGGCCTTTCGGGGCGCTCGTCGGAGCCGGCCGGCAAGGCCGGCTCGTGGCCCGGCGACTCGTAACGGCGTCCCGACCGCCCCGAGCCATCGTCATTTCATCGCGTTGGCCAACGCCTTCGCCGTGGCGTTGAGGATCGCCTCGATATTCGCCCGCGCGCGGTGGTGGCTGCGCTCGATACGCCCGTGATAGCGGCTGGCGATGGGCACCCCGAGCACCTCGCTGTAGTACGCAAGGGCCGTGCGATGGTCGCCCGCCATGCGGCAGGCGTCGCCCGCATACAGAGATACGCCAGGTCGGCCGCCTCGCCGCCCGTGTTCGCCTCGGCGAACGCCAACGCGCGCTGGGTTTCGCCCATGTCGCCCAATAGCTTGATCATCGAAAACTGCGGGTCGATGCGCCCGCCAACGGTGACACGCAGCGTGACTGACGCATCGTCGCGCGCGACCACCTCGCCCTCGACCGTCGCGCCGCTGAGAAGCTCGACCGTGTCGGCCCGGACCACCGAACCGCCGGCCGCCACGAAGACCGCCGCCAAAACGCCGAGTACGGCCAGATTCCAGGACGAACGCACCACCGCGTCGCCCGGAAAAAGACGTTGGCTTCTTCGATTTATGCCCTAACCCTCCCACGCAAAGCCATCGGTGGCCAGCGTGCGGCCGTCCTTGAAGATCCACAAGGCATCGACTTCGGGCGTCGAGCGGACCCGGCGCGGCCCCTCGGCCGGCCCAAGCGCCCGGGCGATGCTCGCCGAAGACACGATCTCGGGGCGAACCGCCCGCGTTTCCGGACTTGACTACCGCGGTAATACGACCACGGTAGTTCTTCGGCCATCAAGCCCCGCCGCGGCTGCGTCATCCCTCGACGTGCAACCCGTCGTTGTCGATGCGGTACGGGATGATCTCGTCGGCGCAGTAGCTGCCCCGGTGCTTGGCGATGTACATGGCCCGGCGGAACCTCGTCCCCTCGCGCACCTTGCCCAGGTGGATGACCGTGTTCGCGTTGGACAGCAAATCGCCCTCGTCCAACGGGCGTTCGAGCAAGGCGTCGAGCGAGGTCTCGCGCGCCGTCTGCAAGAGCACGCAGCCGATGCGCCCGGGATCGTACACGTGCTCGCCCACGCGCTGGGCGTTGCGGCGGTAGTTCTCGCGGAACAGATCGCGGGCGACCCACTCGGGATCTTTACGCAGGATCTGGTGATAGACGTACTCGAACAGCTCGAGTTGGATCGAGTCGCTGGGCCGGTCGACCGGCTCGATGCCATCGACCACCGCGCGGCAGACCCCGCGCACGAAGTTGCCGTAGAAGAACGCGATCGAGCGATTGAGCCGGCGCATGACCTCCGCCTGCCACGCTTGCCAACCCTCGAAATCGAGGTCGCGGCGCGTGACCCGGCGTCCCCGCTGCTCGAACACATGCAGATAGTCGCCGTGCCGCCGCTGGGGCTCGAAGAAGCCGTCGGGCAAGACGGGCTCTTCCGGGTCGACCGTCTCCAACTCCCAGCCGAACATGCGCCGGGCGTACTCGGCGTGGCTCTGCGAGTCGCCCCGCGCGCTCATGTCGAAGACGATGCCTCGGCAGCCTTCCGCCATCTGCCCGGCGTTGAGAAACTGGAGCCCCAACTGGGTCTTGCCGATGCCGGCCGATCCGAGGATCACGGTAAGGGTTCCAGGCACCAGACCGCCACCAAGACGTTCGTCGAGACCGGCAATGCCGGTGGAAAGTCGTTCCATCGCAGGCCCCTAGAACACGCGGCAAAGAATCCCGCCGTCGACCACCAGCACCGAGCCCGTGATGAAACTGCCGGCGTCGCTGGCCAACAGCAAGACGGGGCCGGCGAGTTCTTCGGGTTGGCCCCAGCGCCCTAACGCCGTGCGCTCGGCGAACTTCGCCTGCTCGTCGCGGCTAAGGAGTTGCATGGGCAGTTCGGTGGCAAACGGCCCCGGCGCAATGCAGTTGACCGTGATCCCGAACGGTCCCAGCTCCAGCGCGGCCGCGCGAGCCAGCCCGAGCAAGGCCGACTTGGTCGCCGAGTACGCCGAACGGCCTTCCTTCGATCCCAGCGCCATGACCGACGAAATGTGAATGACCCTGCCCCAACGCCGCGTCTTCATGCCCGGCACCAACCCTCGCGTCAAGGCCATGCAACTGGTGAGGTTGAGCTGGACGATCCGGTCCCAGTCGTCGTCGCGCACCGCATCGATGGGCTGGGGGAGGTTCGTGCCGGCGTTGTTGATAAGAATGTCGATCTTGCCGAACCGGCCGAGCGATTCGTCGATCAGACGCGCCACGTCGTCGCGGCGGTTCAGATCGGCCACGACCCACTCGACCCGCACCCCAGCCGCGGCGGCCAGCGCGGCAGCGGCCGCACGCAATTCGTCCTCGTGGCGGCTGGCAAGGACCACCTCGGCCCCGGCACAGGCCAAGGCCGAGGCCATGGCGCGGCCCAGTCCCCGGCTCCCGCCTGTCACCAGGGCCACTCGTCCGGTCAGGTCGAACAACTGCTTGGTCTTCATGCTTGCGATCGGTTTTGGCAAAGCCCCGAGGCGTACTGGGTCCTCCGCACCCACGCCAAGCGCTACTGGCTTTGAGCAAGATATTGGGTATCGCGGCGACCGTCAACCCCGGCGGATAAAAAACCGATAGGCGTAGCGCATTTGCGGTCGCGTAACCGTTTACGCCCTAGGGAGCAATGAGGGCGCGGGTTGGTGGGCGAGATGAGCTCGGACGGCCCTCGTCGTAGCAGTAGCAGTAAAGTGGGTGCCCAGGCGACCTTCGGGCCGCTCGGGTGAAACGTGAAATCGTTGATCTCCCACATGCGGAAGCCGAAGGTGGACTGCCACGACTCCCCGCCGTCCTCGCTCAACCCCACGCCCATCACGTCGCCACCCACGAGAATCCGCTTCGAATCATGCGAGCTAACGGCGACCGACGTGATCCACCCTCCGCAGCCCGGCTCATAGAGCGGGTCCCAGTGAAGCGGCACTTCTTTCTGCGTTTCCGCTGCCGCTGTAGCGACAATCGCGACAAACGACGCCAGGAAGGCGATTCGAATATGTCTCATGCTGCTTGGTCCTTTCAGAATCTAGTGCTTGGGAAGAAAGGACAGGTCCGATATTGACAAGCTGGGCAATCTATGATACTCCCCGCCATGCCTC
>DYLT01000161.1 GCA_020721945.1 Blastopirellula marina | reverse complement strand
CGGTGCGGCAGAACGACGGGCGCCCGCCCGGCTCGAGCCGATCGGCCCGGCATTGCCGGGGGCAACCCACGCACTCGGACAACCCCTGGATGGCCGACTCCGCGCGACGGGCCAACTCACCGCTTGCCAAGAGGTTGAGATAGCTCGGATACTGGGACGACATGCCCGGATTGTACCGCGCGGCATCACGCGGTTCCCGAGGTCTTGACATGAACCCCCACCGACGTGACTTCTTGACATCCGCCGCCCTCGGAGCGGCCGGCGGGCTGTTGGCTGCCCCGGCCTTGGGAGGCGCCCCCCAGACGGCGCCGCCTCATGCCTGGCAATCCGTCGAAGAACGGCTGAGGGGCCTTCGGACCAAGACCGGGCTCTAGATCGTGCGCATCGAGACGTTCACGCGGGGGACGAACCTGAGCATCGTGCGCGTGACCGCCGACGATGGCCGCGAAGGTTTCGGGCAGATTGCGCCATTCGACGCCGATCTGTCCGCCCGGATCCTTCACCGCAAGATCGCGCCGCACCGAGGCCCTCATCCCCGCGGTGCGCAAGGCCGTGGGCGACCGCGTGGCCCTCCTGGCCGACGCCAACAGTTGCTACCGTCCGGCCAAGGCGATCGCGGTGGGGCATCTTCTGGAGGACCACGGCTATTGCCATTTCGAAGAGCCGTGCCCTTACTGGGAACTGGAATGGACGGCCGAGGTGGCCGCGGCGCTGCGCATCGCGGTGGCGGGCGGCGAGCAGGACAACGATCTGGCCCAATGGCGGCGGATGATCCGCATGCGCGCCGTCGACCTCGTCCAGCCCGACGTCTGCTACGTCGGCGGTCTGACCCGGGCCCTGCGCGTGGCCGCGATGGCCGCCGAAGCCGGGCTGCGATGCGTGCCGCACTCGGCCAATCGGTCGCTGGTCGCCGTCTTCACGTTGCACCTGCTGGGCGCCATTCCCAACGCCGGCCCGCACATGGAGTTTACGATCGAATCGGGCGACTGGTGGAACGACCCTGCCCTGGAAGTCCGCGACGGTCGGGTGGCGGTCCCGGAGGGACCAGGATGGGGCGTGACGATCCACCCAACCTGGCTCGCGCAGGCCGAACGGCAAGTGTCGAACTGGCGATCGTGAGCCTCGGGCCGACGTTCTCGCGCCGCGCCGTGTGCGAAACCCTCCTTGCCCTAGTGAACGCCCGTGCCCTACAATAAGGGTCTTTCGGACGATTCCCTGCGGCGTCAACCCTCCCTATGGCAACCTCGTCGATCATTATTCGGGGGGCCCGCGAGCACAACCTCCAGGATGTGGCCCTCACGATCCCCCGCAACAAACTGATCTGTTTTACGGGGGTAAGCGGTTCAGGCAAGAGTTCCTTGGCGTTCGACACCCTGTATGCCGAGGGGCAGCGGCGATACGTCGAGAGCCTCTCGACCTTTGCGCGGCAGTTTCTCGGGCAGATGCCCAAGCCCGATGTCGATTTGATCGAAGGTCTCAGCCCGTCAATTTCCATCTCCCAGAAGACGGCCGGGCAGAACCCCCGTTCCACGGTGGGGACCATCACCGAGATCTACGATTACCTCCGCGTGCTTTATGCCCGGGTGGGCACGGGCCATTGCCCGCATTGCGGGCGGCCGATCACGGCCCAGACGCGGCAGCAGATCCTCGACCGGATCGGGCAGCTTCCGTCCGATACCCGATTTCTCGTCTTGGCCCCCAAGATCCGTGGACAGAAAGGGGAGTACAAGGACCTTTTCGTGGACCTGCTCAAGCAGGGATTCGTGCGCGCGCGGGTCGACGGGGTCGTCGTGGCCTTGACCGACGACCTGCGACTCGACCGCCAGATGCGGCACCACATCGAGGTGGTCATCGACCGCCTGGTGGCGGGCCCTGCCTCCCGATCGCGATTGGCCGATGCCGTCGAGCTGGCCCTGAAGGTCGGCGAAGGGAACTTGACAATCGCCATCGAGGAACCCCCGCCCCGCGGAACGCGGTCCTCCGACGCCCCGGTCTGGCGCGATCTTCCCCTGTCGGCCCACTACGCCTGTACCGGTTGCCAGATCAGTTTCGAGCCGCCCAGCCCCCAGTTGTTCAGCTTCAACAGCCCCCAAGGCATGTGTACCGCGTGCAGCGGGCTTGGCGAGATCTACAGCTTCGATCCGGACCGGTTGATCCCCAATCCGTCGCGATCGTTCCAACAAGGCTGCATCGAGCTGATCGGAACCTGGCGCGACATGGGCCGCTGGCGCAGGCACATCTATCGCGGGGTGGCCGAGCACCTCGAACGCAAGTATGGCCTGCCGCCAGGAACGGCCCTGGAGACTGCCTGGGAGGAACTCGATCCCCGCGTGCAACAGGGGTTGCTGTACGGCACGGGCGACGAGCACATCACGTTCACCTGGCGATCGGGGACATCGGCCTCGATGTGGGGCGGTAAGTTCGAGGGGATCATCCCCCGACTCCTCTCGCAGTACCGCAGCACCAAGAGTCGATTGCAGCGGCGGATGCTCGAGAAGTACATGCGCATCGTGGGCTGCGCTGCCTGCGGCGGCCAGCGGCTGAACCCGCAGGCCCGCTCGGTCCGGCTGACGACCCGTTCTTCGCGGTTTGCCGACAAGCCTTCGCGCACCCTGCCCGAAGTCTGCGCCCTTTCGGTCTGCGAGGCCGAGGAGTTCTTCCGCGACGTGGCCCTCGACGCCACGGGCCGAGCGATCGCCGCCGAGGCCCTCAAGGAGATCCGCGGCCGCCTGGCGTTTCTTCGGAACGTGGGCCTCGAGTACCTCACGCTCGATCGCACCGCGCCCACGCTCTCCGGCGGCGAGATGCAGCGGATTCGTCTGGCCGGGCAGATCGGCTGCGGCCTGGTGGGCGTGCTGTACATTCTCGACGAGCCCTCGATCGGCCTCCACCCCCGCGACAACGACCGCCTGCTCGAAACCCTGGCCCAACTCCGCGACCAGGGAAACACCGTGATCGTCGTCGAGCACGACGAAGACACCATGCGCGCGGCCGACCATCTGGTCGATTTCGGGCCTGGCCCCGGCGTGCGGGGCGGGCATGTCGTGGCCGCAGGGCCCGTGCGGGAGATCGTCCAACACCCCGAGAGCCTGACCGGACAGTACCTCTCCGGCCGCCAAACGATCCCGATCCCCAACCGGCGGCGACCCCAAAACGGCAAGAAGCTGGTCGTCCGCGGCGCGCGGCACAACAACCTCAAGAACCTCGACATCGAGATCCCGCTGGGCCTGTTCGTTTGCGTGACGGGGGTGTCGGGCTCGGGCAAGAGCAGCCTGGTCAGCGACATCCTCATCGAGGCCCTGCGCCGCGATCTGAACGCGGGGCTGGGCAACCCGGGGGCCCACGACGCCATCGAGGGTCTGGAGCACCTCGATCGGATGATCGCCATCGACCAGTCGCCGATCGGGCGCACGCCCCGCTCGAACCCCGCCACCTACATCAAGGTCTTCGACGACATCCGCGATCTGTATGCCCAACTGCCCGACTCCAAGGCCCGCGGCTATCGGCCCGGCCGCTTCAGCTTCAATGTGGCCGGCGGCCGATGCGAGGCCTGCGAGGGGAACGGCTCAAACCGCCTCGAGATGGACTTCCTCGCCGACATCTGGGTCACGTGCCCGGTCTGCGAGGGGCGCCGCTTCAACCGCGAGACGCTCCAGGTGCGCTACAAGGGCAAGTCGATCGCCCAGGTCCTCGAGATGGATGTCCAAGAGGCGTTGGCCCACTTCGAGAACATCCCCAGCATCCGCCACAAGCTCCAGACGCTGCACGACGTGGGCCTCGACTACATGAAGCTGGGCCAGCCCTCGCCCACACTGTCCGGCGGCGAGGCCCAACGCGTCAAACTCGCCCGAGAACTGGTCAAGATGAGCACCGGCAGGACGCTCTACTTGCTCGACGAGCCGACGACCGGGCTGCACTTCGCCGACATCCAACTGTTGCTCAAGGTGCTGCACAACTTCGTCGACGCCGGCAACACGGTGCTGGTGGTCGAGCACAACCTGGAGGTGGTCAAGACGGCCGATTGGATCATCGACCTGGGGCCTGAGGGCGGCGAGGCGGGCGGGTTCCTCGTCGCCGCAGGCACGCCCGAGGACGTGGTGCGCGTCGAGGCCTCGCACACGGGCCGGGCCCTGGCGCCCATCCTCCAAGGCCGCGCGGGCACCAACGGCAAGCCCAAGCTCCGCGCGGCCGCCGGCGGCACGAAGAGCGCGCGGCGGGCCGAGGCATCGAAGTCGATCGTCGTGCGCGGCGCGCGGCAGCACAATCTCAAGAGCATCGATGTCGAGGTCCCCCGCGACCGGATGACCGTCTGCTGCGGACCCAGCGGCTCGGGGAAAAGCTCGCTGGCCATGGACACCATCTACGCCGAGGGCCAACGGCGCTACGTCGAAAGCCTCAGCGCCTACGCCCGGCAGTTCGTCGGCCAGATGCAAAAGCCTCGGCTGGATCACATCGAGGGGCTCTCGCCGGCCATCGCCATCGAGCAGAAGCACATGGGCAATACGCCGCGCTCGACGGTAGGCACGGTCACCGAGATCTACGACTACTTGCGGATCCTCATGGCCCGGTTGGGACAGCCGCGCTGCCCCGCGTGCAACGTCCCCATCGGAACCCAGTCGGCCGACGAGGTGATTGCCAAGGTGATGGCCGTGCCCGAAGGGACCCGACTCTACCTCTTGGCCCCGCTGGAAATCGAGGTGGGCGAGAAGTACGAGGCGTTGTGGGAGGAGATTCGGGCGGGCGGGTACGCCCGGGTGCGCATCGACGGCCACACCTACCCAATCGACAGCCCGCCCAAGATCGACCGGCGGCGCAAGCACGCGGTCGAGGTGGTGATCGACCGGGTGACGGTGCGGCCCGACGGCCGGTCGCGCATCGCCGGCAGCATCGAGAACGCCCTGGCCCTGGGGCGCGGCGTGCTCCGCGTGGCCCGCGTCGACGATGACCTGCCCGAACCCGACTGGCAGGTCGATGTCCACAGCCAACACTACGCCTGCGACCGGTGCGGCCGGAGCTTCGAGCCGCTGTCGCCGCACCACTTCTCGTTCAATAGCCCTCTGGGATGGTGCCCGGCCTGCGAGGGGCTGGGCGTGCAACGGGGCGCCAACCCCCTGGCCTTGCTGAGCGACCCCAAGCGCAGCCTGGCCGAAGGGGCCGTCGCGCTCTGGCCAGGCGTCCAGAGCCAGGTGTTCGCGCGGATGCTCCAGGCGTGGTGCCGCGGGACGGGCGTGCCCGCCAACGTGCCCTTCGAACAACTCGGCGCGCGCCACCGGCGGTTGATTCTCCACGGCACGGGCGAGCAGTGGTTCGACGTCCTCCCCTCGCCCGGGAGCGCAAGCGGGGCCGGCCCTGAGGGCAACGAGCCTGCGAACGGCCGAAGCTTCGGCGAGGGAAAGCCATCCCGGCCGCGGTTCCGCTTCCAGTACAAGGGCCTCTACCCGGCCCTGGAAGAAGCCAGCCGGCTTTCGCCGGGCTTTCGTGCCCGGCTCGAGCACCTGGTCGACGAGGTCGAGTGCTCGGTGTGTTCGGGGAGCCGGCTGCGTGACGATGCGGCGGCGGTCGAGCTTCGCGGAGCCACGATCGACGAGATGTGCCGTTGGCCGCTCGATCGGCTGCTTGAGCACTTCAGGGCGTGGCAACTCACCGGCACCGAGCGCAAGATCGCCGGCGAGGTGGTCCGCGAGATCACGAACCGGCTTCAGTTTCTCGTCGACGTGGGCCTGGAGTACCTGACGCTCGCCCGGCCCGCCCCCACGCTCTCCGGCGGCGAGGCGCAACGGATCCGGCTGGCGGCTCAGGTGGGGAGCGGCTTGTGCGGCGTGCTCTACGTGCTCGACGAGCCGACGATCGGGCTGCACCCGCGCGACAACCGCCGGCTCTTGGAGGCACTCAAGAAACTGCGCGACTTGGGCAACACGCTGCTGCTCGTCGAGCACGACCGCGAGGTGATCGCCCATGCCGACCAACTGCTCGACTTCGGCCCGGCGGCGGGTCGCAACGGCGGCCAGATCGTCGCCCGCGGATCGCCCGACCACGTCGCCAAGGCCCGGGCCTCGGTCACCGGGCCGTACCTGTCGGGGGCCAAGGCGATCCCGGTTCCCACGAACCGCCGCATGGCGCCTTCCTCCCCTCACGCGCAAGCCTTTGCGAGGCCGCACGCCCCGCACGCGAGGCCGCCCGCCTCGCCTCTTGCCGGTTGGCTCGAAATCCGCGGCGCGCGGCACAACAATCTCAAGAACCTCGACGTGCGGATTCCGTTGGGCACCTTGACCGTGGTCACCGGCGTCAGCGGTAGCGGCAAGAGTTCCCTGATCGACGACGTGCTCTATCGGGCCCTTGCCCGGCAGCTCCACCGCGCGCAAGAGTTTCCCGGGGTGCATGACGAGATCCGCGGCCTGGAAAACATCAACAAGGTGATCCGCGTCGATCAGCAGCCCTTGGGGCAGACACCCACGTCGAATCCGGCCACGTTCACCGGCGTATTCGACCTCATTCGCCAGCTTTATGCCCAACTGCCCGAGGCCAAACTGCGGGGCTATTCGCCCCGGCGGTTCAGCTTTAACGTGCCCGGCGGCCGGTGCGAGAAGTGCGAGGGGAACGGCCAGCTCAAGATCGAGATGCACTTCCTGCCCGACGTCTGGGTCGAGTGCGATGCCTGCCACGGGCGCCGTTACGATGCCGAGACGCTGGCCGTGACGTACCACGGCCAGTCGATCGCCGACGTGCTCGACATGCCCTGCGGCCAGGCGGTGAAGCTGTTCGAGAACATCCCCAAGATCCGCCGCATCCTTCAGACGCTGTGCGACGTGGGGCTCGACTACCTGACGCTGGGCCAGCCCGCCCCCACGCTCTCCGGCGGCGAGGCCCAGCGCGTGAAACTCGCCGCCGAGTTGTCGCGCCCCGACACGGGCCGCACCCTCTACCTCTTGGACGAGCCAACCACCGGCCTGCACTTCGATGACCTGGCGAAACTGCTCGACGTGCTCAACCGGCTGGTCGACTTGGGGAATACGGTGGTGGTGATCGAGCACAACCTCGATGTGATCAAGACGGCCGACTGGGTGATCGACCTGGGCCCCGAGGCGGGCCACGAGGGGGGGCACGTGGTGGCCGCCGGTACGCCCGAAGACGTGGCCGCGGCCGCCGCGACCCCTGGCCGCTTCCACTCGTACACCGGCCAGATGCTGGCACCGGTGCTGGCCGCCGGCCCGTTCGCCGCGCGCCCGCGCTACGACCCCGCCGCACTCGAGGCGACGCGCGCGGGCGACCTCGAGATCGAGGAGGTCGGACGCGAGGCCCGCATGCCTTGGGAGATCGACGGCCGCCGCTGGCACACGCGCGACCGCGTAGGTCGCAACGGCCAGCCTTGCCGCTGGGACGGACGCATCCTCGGCGCGGTGGTCGACCGCATCCAGCAGTCGGACCTGTTCGGCGAGACCGACTGGGCCCAGCGCAGCGTGGTCGAGATCCGCTCGGCGAAGAAGTCCGACGGTTGGTTCTTCCACGCGATCACGGCCGACCAGTGGCTGCTGAAGATGAAGTTCCGCACCGCGAGGAACACCTTCCGCCGCGAGGAACTCGTCGAGAAGCTCGATCTGAAGCCCCTCAACGAGATGCCCGATCTGCCGCTCTACGGCACCGAGCCGCGGGTGAAAGTGCGAAACCTCCGCGGGCCGTGGCAGGAGATCGAGCTGAGGGTCCACGCCTACCACGAGATCGACCGGCCGGCGTTCTGGGACTTCGTCGATCGGGCCGTCGAGGGGTTCCGCGCGTTCACCGACCGGGTGCGCCAGAACCCCGACGACCTGATGCCCTGGAAAGTGCTGGGGCGCAAGTGGCATTTCCTCCGCAAGGGGTTCCTCAAGGGCGGCACCCCGCGATGGCCGCCCGAAGTCCTCGAAACACTCTGCCGGATGATCGAGAGCCTCGCCCCGGGATGCCGGTTCGGGTGGGAGAACAAAGTGGCCGTGCCCATCCACCTGCCCGGCCGCAAGAGGCCCTGGGCGGGCTTGGTGACGAAGAAGCCCGACGCGGTACACCTGACGCTCATCGGCCCCAAGGGCCGGTTCGCCTTGGGGCGGATTACCGCCTTGGGCCACGAGCCGGCGTTGGACGGCCAGCGACCTGAGGTCGATTACATCCACCTGAAGTTCCGCTCCCGCGAAGACCTCGCCCGAGGTGATCTAAGAGCGTTCTTGAAGGAGCACTTGGCGGCTTGCGGGGAGCCGGGAAGGGGGGATGCGAGATGACGCCACGGATTCCCGACCCATGACCGACCTTCTGCCCAAACGCTTTCTCTTCCGCTTTGCCCTGCCGTGCAGGTACCGCGACCCGTTGTGGACCGCCGAGGGGGCCAATCTGGACGAACGCTATCGGTTAATCCATCTGGCCGAACTGGACGCCGCGCCGAGCGCGGCCGACGTGCGGGTCGCGTGGAGCGAGTCGGGGCTGGCGTGCACCCTGGTCGTCGAAGGGAAGCGGCAAGCGCCGTGGTGCCGCGAGAGTCGCGCCGAGGATAGCGATGGCCTGCAACTCTGGATCGACACGCGCGACGTGCATACCATCCACCGCGCCAGCCGCTTCTGTCACAGCTTCTTGTTCCTGCCTGGCGGCGGTGGCAGCCGGCTCGACCAGCCCATCGCGCAATGGGTTCCGATCCACCGGGCCCGCGAGAACCCCCGCCCGGTCCGGCCCGAGGATCTGGGGGTGCGAAGCCGCCGGCTGCGCGGCGGGTACCAACTCGACGCCTTCGTGCCCGCCGCGTGTTTGACCGGGTTCGATCCCCACGAGCATCCCCGGCTCGGTTTCACGTACGCGGTGTACGACCGGGAACTGGGCCGGCAGACGTTCAGCGTCGATGACTCGATGCCCTACCCGGAAGACCCGAGCCTCTGGGCCACGTTGGAATTGGTCCGACCGTAGAAGGAGACCTCAGCGGGCGGGACGCCCACGCAGGAGTTTTCGAATCCGGCACGTCATGGTCGCGCGACGGCCTCAGGTTTCGTCGGGCTGCGTGGGGCCGCCGGTCGGGCAGATCCTCTTCTGGACCGCGAGCTGCATCTGCCGAAGCCTTGCCCGCAGCGTGACCCGGCTTAGCCCGAGAATCTCGGCGGCGCGCTGCTGGTTGCCGCCGCTGCGCTCCATGGCGCCGATGACCAGCAGTCGATCGAATTGTTCGCGGGCGCGGCGGTAGACATCGGTCTGGCCTTCGGCGATCCACTGGTTCACCGAGGTGATCAGGTCTTTCCATTCGAGATGGGGTATCGCGGAGGTTTCGAGTTCGGGCTCGGGCTCGGGCTCGATCGACGAGCGATGAAGCTCGGCCGAAAGGAACTCGGGGAGGATCGTCACGCCGGCCGAGACGATCAAGGCCTCGCGGATGACGCTTTGGAGCTCCCGCACATTGCCGGGCCAGTCGTGCCGCTCGAGCACCTCCAAGGCCTCTGGCGAGATCGACTGGACTGAGGTGCCGAGTTGGCGGTTGTAGCGGAAGAGGAAGTAATGGGCCAGTTCGGCGATGTCCTCGCGGCGCTCGCGGAGCGGCGGCAGGTGGATCGTCACCCCGCGGAGCCGGTAATAGAGGTCCTTGCGGAACCGGCCTTGCTCGATCAACGCATCGAGATCCTGGTTCGTGGCGGCGATCACCCGGACGTCCACGGCGATCGACTCGCTGCCGCCGAGCCGCTCGAAGCGGCCTTCCTGGAGCAGGCGGAGGATCTTGGCCTGCGTCCCCGGAGCCATGTCGCCGACCTCGTCGAGAAACAGCGTGCCGCCGTGGCACTGCTCGAACTTGCCGATCCGCCGCCGGTCGGCCCCGGTGAACGCGCCCTTCTCGTGGCCGAACAACTCGCTTTCCAAGAGCGGCTCGGGAATCGCCGCGCAGTTGATCGCCAGGAACGGGGCGTGGCATCGCCGGCTGTGGTGGTAAAGTGCCCGGGCCACCAGCTCCTTGCCCGTGCCGCTCTCGCCGAGAATCAATACGTTCACATCCTGCGGCGCCACCCGGCCGATCTGCTTGCAGACGTTTTGCATGGCCGGGCCGGTGCCGATGAGGCGGTCGGGGAGGTCTTCCGGGCGGTCGGCCTCCTCGACAATCGCCGGCACGTGCATCAGGCGGCGGATCTCGAGAGCCTGGGCCACCACTTGTTGAAGCTGGGCCGCATCGAGCGGCTTGACCAGGTACTCGTACGCCCCGAGTTTCATCGCCTCGATCGCCGTCTCGGTGGTGCCGTGCCCCGTGATGAACACGACCAAACTCTTGGGGGTCTCGCGGCGAAGGTCCCGAAACACCTCCAACCCGGACCGGTCGCCGAGCTTGATATCCAGCAGGATCACGTCGGGATTGTATTCGGCCGCCAGCGCGAGGCCCTCCTCGGCCGATTCGGCGCCCAGGATTTCCAGGTCGGCCTCCTCGAACACCTGTTCGATGCTGAACCGGATGTTGGATTCGTCGTCGATGACCAGCAATCGGGGCATTCGGTGGTTCCTCGCGCGACCACAGGCCGCCGCGTCACGGCGTGGTTCCCGAGCGGATCGGACGATCGGCCACTTCGGCCGTCGCCGCGGCGGCACAGGTCGGCAACTCGACGGTGAACTCCGCCCCGCCGCCAGGACGGTTCGCCGCCGAGAGCGTGCCGCCGTGCTCCTGGACGATGCGCCGGCTGATCGCCAAACCGAGCCCGGTCCCGCGCTCCTTGCTCGTCACGAACGGCTCGAAAAGGTGCTCGAGCACGGCCTGGGGGATGCCGGTGCCCGAGTCGGAGAAGACGACGCGGCAGCGGTCGGCGGAAAGGTCGGTCGCCAGGTGGATGCGCAACGTCCCGCCGTCCTCCATCGACTCGATGCCGTTCAGCGCGAGGTTGACGAAGACCTGGTGGAGTTGTTCGGGGTCGCCATCGACCCTCGCCGGTCGGTCGCCGAAATCGCGGACCATCGCCACGCGCTGCTGTTTCGCCCGGCCTTCGACCAGGTTCAGCGCGCGACGAACGGTGTCGCGCAGGTCATGCCGAACGCGATGGAGGCGCGCGGGCCGGGCATAGTCGAGCAATCCCTGGATGATGTTCTCCATTCGGGCAATCTCTTGCTGGAGCACGTTCAACTGCCGGTCGTCGAGCGGCCGCGACGGATGGCGCTTGGCCACCGCTTGGACCAGAAGCTTGATCGAAGTGAGCGGATTGCGCAGCTCGTGGGCGACCCCGGCGGCCAACTGCCCGACGGCCGCCAGACGCTCGGCCCGCATCGCCTCGCGCCGTGCCTGCTGGAGTTCCTCGGCCACTTGACGGATTCGGGCGGAGACCGCCTGGACCTGCTCTTGGAGCTGCGGAAGATCGCTTCGGGGGTGGATGGTCACGCGTCCCACCTCGCGCTCCAGCTCTCCCGCCGCCCCGCCCAACGTGATGCTGATTTGCGAGATCGTGCGGTGGAGCCATCGGGCGACCCATAAGCCCAGAAGCAAGCCCAAGATAGGGCCCACCGCCAGGAAACTCAAGCGGACCACGGTGACCAGGCTCCCGTACCGGGCCCTCCGCTCGGCCGACTCGGCCATGAGGCGCTCGTTCAGCTCGATCAACTGGCGGCACGGCTCCTCGACCGCCAGCGCCAACCGCACGGTACG